>CAMPJI010000053.1 GCA_946886865.1 uncultured Lysobacterales bacterium
ACGACCTTGCCAAGGTCGGGGTCGCGAGTTCGAGTCTCGTTTCCCGCTCCAGTTTTTCCGGCGATCCAGTCCACCGGGTCGCATGCCAAGACCCCGTTCGCGGGGTTTTGTCTTTTCAGGCCGCCGCACGCGCCATCGTGCGCGGTATGCTTGGATCCAGTCACCGGCCGGGTGGCAGAGTGGTTATGCAGCGGACTGCAAATCCGCGTACGCCGGTTCAATTCCGACCTCGGCCTCCAGTTTCACAGGCTCCGCTCCGGCGGAGCCTTTTTTTTGACTGCGCCGCGGCCTTCTTCCGACGAAGTGAACCACTTCAGCGTGCGCGAACTCCGAGGTGGCGCAGATCGCGACGGCCCGCCCGACTGCGGCGCGAACGCACGTGACCGGGATGTCCGCGGCGCCGCCGCACGATGCCATTCGCAGATGGCTTCGCACACGTAACGCAGAAAAAAAGCCCCGGCTGTCCCGCCGGGGCCTTTCGCTGCTGCGTGGGACGACAGGTGGCTTATGCCGCCTTCTTCGATGCCAGCTGGCGCAGCACATAGTGCAGGATGCCGCCGTGGCGGAAGTACTCGACTTCCTTCGGCGTCAGCAGCAGCACCTTGACCTCGAAGGTCTTCTCGCTGCCATCGTTCCGGCGGGCGGTGACGGTGGCGCGCTTGGATGCGCCGTCCTGCAGGCCGGTGATCTCGATGGTTTCCGAGCCGTCCAGGCCCAGCGACTTGACGCTGTCGCCGTCCTTGAACTGCAGGGGCAGCACGCCCATGCCGACCAGGTTGGATCGGTGGATGCGCTCGAAGCTCTCGGCCACCACGGCCTTGACGCCCAGCAGGTTGGTGCCCTTGGCCGCCCAGTCGCGCGACGAGCCGGTGCCGTATTCCTTGCCGGCGAACACCACCAGCGGCACGCCCGCGGCCTTGTACTTCATCGCCGCGTCATAGATCGGCATCTTCTCGCCGGCCGCATCCGCGCCGTAGTACAGCGTGTTGCCGCCTTCCTCGCCGCCCAGCATCAGGTTCTTGATGCGGATGTTGGCGAAGGTGCCGCGGACCATGACGTCGTCGTTGCCGCGACGGCTGCCGTAGCTGTTGAAGTCGGCCGGCTGCACGCCGCGCGACTGCAGGAACTGGCCCGCCGGGCTGTCCTTCTTGATATTGCCCGCCGGCGAGATGTGGTCGGTGGTGATTGAGTCGCCGAACAGACCCATGACGCGTGCGCCGTGGATGTCGTCGATGGAGCCGACGTCCATGGTCATGCCGTCGAAGTAGGGCGGGTTCTTGATGTAGGTGGAGCTGCCCTGCCACTCGAACGACTCGCCTTCGGGCGACGCGATCTGGTTCCAGCGGCTGTCGCCCTTGAACACGTCGGCGTAGTTCTGCGCGAACAGTTCCGGCCCGACGGTCGCGGCGATCAGGTCACCGATTTCCTTATTGGTCGGCCAGATGTCGCGCAGGTAGACGTCGTTGCCGTCCTTGTCGTGGCCGATCGGCTGGCTGGTCAGGTCGATGTCGACCGTGCCGGCGATGGCGTAGGCGACCACCAGCGGCGGGGAGGCCAGGTAGTTCATCTTGACCTCCGAGTGCACGCGGCCCTCGAAGTTGCGGTTGCCCGACAGCACCGAGGCGACGACGAGGTCGTTCTGGGCGATGCCGGCGGACACTTCCTCCGGCAGCGGGCCGGAGTTGCCGATGCAGGTGGTGCAGCCGTAGCCGACCACGTAGAAGCCCAGCTGCTCCAGGTCATCGAGCAGGCCGGCCTTCTTCAGGTAGTCGGTGACCACCAGCGAGCCCGGCCCGAGCGAGGTCTTGACCCACGGCTTGGACTTCAGGCCCAGGCGCGCGGCGTTGCGGGCCAGCAGGCCGGCACCCAGCATGACGGCCGGGTTGGACGTGTTGGTGCAGGAGGTGATCGCGGCGATGACCACCGAGCCGTCGCGCAGCTCGGCTTCCTCGTCGCGAATGGTGATCTTCGACACCGGGCGCGCCGCCAGGTGGTGCGCCTGCGGCTGGTTGCCGCCTTCTTCCTTGAAGTCGGTGATGCGCTCGTAGTCCACCTTGCGGTTGACCGTGAGGCCTTCGAGGCTGGCCTCGAAGTTCTGCTTCATCTTCTCCAGCAGCACGCGGTCCTGCGGCCGCTTGGGGCCGGCGAGGGACGGCTTGACCTCGGACAGGTCGAGCTCCAGCGTCGCCGAGTAGTGCGCGTCCGCCTGGCCGGCCTCGTGCCACAGGCCCTGCGCCTTGGCATAGGCCTCCACCAGCGCGATCTGCTCCTCGCTGCGGCCCGACAGGCGCAGGTAGTTGATGGCTTCGGCATCGATCGGGAAGATGCCGCAGGTGGCGCCGTACTCGGGCGCCATGTTGGCAATCGTCGCGCGGTCGGCCAGCGGCAGTGCGGCCAGGCCCTCGCCGAAGAACTCGACGAACTTGCCCACCACGCCCAGCGAACGCAGCATCTGGGTGACGGTCAGCACGAGGTCGGTGGCGGTGGCGCCTTCGGGCAGCTTGCCGGTCAAGCGGAAGCCCACGACCTGCGGGATGAGCATCGACGACGGCTGGCCGAGCATCGCGGCCTCGGCCTCGATGCCGCCCACGCCCCAGCCGAGCACGCCGATGCCGTTGATCATGGTGGTGTGCGAGTCGGTGCCGAACACGGTGTCCGGGAAGGCGTAACGCACGCCGCCGATCTCGCGCTCCATCACCACCCGCGCCAGGTTCTCCAGGTTCACCTGGTGGACGATGCCGGTGTTGGGCGGCACCACCTTGAAGTTCTCGAACGCCTTCTGGCCCCAGCGCAGGAAGCTGTAGCGCTCCATGTTGCGCTCGAACTCGATCTTGCCGTTGAGGTCCAGCGCGTCGGCGCGGCCGAACACGTCGACCTGCACGGAGTGGTCGATGACCAGCTCGGACGGGATCTGCGGGTTGATCTGGCTGGCCTTGCCGCCCAGCTTGCCGACCGCATCGCGCATCGCGGCCAGGTCGACCACGCACGGCACGCCGGTGAAGTCCTGCAGGACCACGCGCGCCGGCATGAAGGCGATCTCGGTTTCCGGCTCGGCCTTGCAGTCCCACTGGGCCACGGCCTCGATGTGCTCCTTGCCCACCGTGATGCCGCCGTCTTCGTGGCGCAGCAGGTTCTCGAGCAGGATCTTCATCGAATAGGGCAGCTTGCCCAGCTCGAAGCGCTCGCCCAGCTTGGGCAGGCTGAAGTACGTGTAGGACTTGCCGTTGACGTCGAGTTGCGCGCGGGTGGCGAAGGAGTCTGCCATTGGGGGCTCCGTGGCTGCAGCGAAAGGGAGGCGGAACGCGCGCGCCGGGTTCATCGGGCGCGAAAACACCGCGGTAAAGCCCCGTAATTATGCCGCAAACGGTGCCGTACTGCCCGCATCGGGCCGATACGTCCGTCCGAGCCCCGCGCCTTGCGCGGGTCAGCCGCCGAGGTGGGCCCGCACCGCCGCGAGCATCTGGGCGCGGCGCAGGACCAGGTCCCACAGGCTGCCGCCGAGCTGGCGCCAGAGCACCGCCGAGCGCATGGCGCCCAGGAGCACCGCGCGGACCTCGGCGACGACCTGCGGCTGGCCCAGGTAATGGGGATTGCCCTGCACCAGCACGCGTGGGCGAAGGTGGCTGAGCGTCTCCGCGTAGAGCCGGCCGAGCGCGGCCAGCACGTCCGGGTGCGCACTGCCTTCCATGCGCGCCGCATCGGCCTGGGCGAGGATGCCGGCGTGCACGCGGTCGACCATGTCGCCGTCGCGCACGAACCGGCGCTCCAGCTGCATCACGGCCAGCGTGAGGCGGGGCAACTGCTCATCGGCCGTCCGGCTCTCGAAGTAGTCGCGCAGCAGGACGAGCCCGGCGCGCACCCCCATGACACCGCCGTAGACGTCCGCGGTCGAAACCGCATCCACGCGGAATACCGATTCCAGAACCGGGTTGACCGCTGCCGACTCGGCCTGTCCCGTGTCGGCGATGCGGCGCACCTGGGCGAGGGCCTGGACCAGGCCGGCGAGCGCCAGTACGCGGTCGGACATCGGGTTGAAGCGGGTCTGGCTCATGCAGCGGTGGAATCCTTGGAGGGGAGGAGGGCGCGCGGCTGGAGGGGCGCATCGGTGGACGCGATCACGGCGCCGCCCAGGCAGACGTCGTCCGCGTACAGCACCAGCGACTGGCCGGGGGTGACGGCGCGTTGGAGCCGCTCGAATCGCACCTCCACCGTGCCATTGTCGCGCACGTGCACGTCGCACGCTTCGTCACGCTGCCGGTAACGGGTCTGGGCCGTGCACGAGAATGAGGTGCCGGGCGGGCCGCCCGCGATCCAGTGCACGGTCTCGGAGGTCAGCATGGTGGACATCAGCCAGGGACTGTCGATGCCCTGGTCGACGTACAGGACGTTGTCCTGCACGTCCTTGCCGACGACATACCATGGCGCCTGCGCGAACCCGCGGACGCCGCCGATGTTCAGGCCCTCACGCTGGCCGAGGGTGAAATAGAAGACGCCGGGATGCTCGCCGATGGCCTGGCCCTCCGGCGTCCGGATGACCCCGGGCCGCGCCGGCAGGTAGCGTCCGAGGAATTCGCGGAAATCGCGTTCGCCGATGAAGCAGATGCCGGTGGAGTCCTTCTTGGCGGCCGTCGGCAGCATGGCGCGGGCGGCCAGCGTGCGTACGTCGGCCTTGAGCATGTCGCCCAGCGGAAAGCGGGTCGCGGCCAGCTGCGCCTGGCCCAGCTGGTGCAGGAAGTAGCTTTGGTCCTTACTGCGATCGACGGCCCGAAGCAGTTCCAGGCGGCCTTCGCGGTCGCGGCCGATGCGCGCGTAGTGGCCGGTGGCGATGAACTCCGCGCCCAGGTCGCGCGCCGCGTCGAGGAAATGCTTGAACTTCACCTCCCGGTTGCACAGCACGTCCGGATTGGGCGTGCGGCCGGCCGCGTATTCGGCCAGGAAGTGCTCGAACACGCCCGCCCAGTACTCGGAGGAAAAATCGCGGAAATGGATGGGGATGCCCAGGCGCCCGCACACGGCCACCGCGTCCCGGCGGTCGTCCTCGGCGCGGCAATCGCCGCTGCCGTCATCCGACCAGTTCTGCATGAAAAGCCCTGCGATGGGTTCGCCCGCCTCGCGCAGTCGCAGGGCGGCCACCGAGGAGTCCACGCCCCCGGACATGCCGACGATGGTGCGTGCCGCGTCCACCACGCCGTCAGGCCAGGTGCTGGAGCAGGTCCAGCGGTCGCCGGCGACCGGCCAGGAAATCCGCGGCAGCGCGCCACACCAGCGGGCTGCGGTGGCGTTGGGACTGTGCCTGCAGTTCCGCCGGGGTCAGCCACAGCGCCTGGATGATGCCTTCATCAAGCGTACGGTCGGCATGGTGCTGCACCGGCTCGGCGGCGAACGCGAAACGCAGGTAGTGGCGCCCGGGACGGCCATCGGCGCCATCGGGCGCCTTCCACTGGTAGGCGCCCACGAACCCCGTCAACCGCACGTCCCAGCCGGTCTCCTCCAGGGTTTCGCGGCAGGCGGCATCCTGCAGGCTTTCATCGGGCTCCAGGTGGCCGGCCGGCTGGTTCAGCACCCGCTGCCCGCCCACGGTTTCCTCGACCATCAGCAGGCGGCCGTCGCGCACCACCACGGTGGCCACGGTGACGTCGGGTTGCCAGAACCGGCCTTCGCGGTAGCTCACGTCAGAATGCGTCCTGGCCGCCGGTGAGCTCGGCCTCCATCGCGTCGGCGACGTGGATCGCGTAGCTGATGGCGGCGTCGAGCTCGGCACCGGTCGCGCCGGCGGGCACCTTCACCACCAGCACCGCCATGTCGTCCTGTCGCACCCAGGCGCCCAGCTTGCCCGTATGGCTGGCCTGCAGCAGGCGATTGGCCACCTCCGCCGGAAACGCGTCGCCATCGGCCCGGTAGGCGGGCGACCAGACCTCGCGGACCTGCAGCGCGCCGTATTCCTCGGTGCCTGAGATCACGTATGCCAGTTGGCTGCGGCCTTCCTCCAGGTCGAACAGCAGCTTGAAGTCGCCATCGGCGTCGACTTCGAAGCCATAGCCCAGTGCCTCGAGTTGCGCACGCACGAGGGGGTCGGCCTCGGCTGCGGCCGTGTCATCCTCATGGGCCGCGGCGGGCAGGGCCAGGGCCAGCAGGAAGGAAAGCAGCAGGGCGATGGGTCGCATGGGAGTCCAGGTGCCGTCGAAGACCGCATTCTGACGCCCGGCCCCGGGAAGCGTCCACGGGTGTGCAGGGGGGGCGAATGGGGACGAAGGCTTCATAGCGGCCGCCTATAATCGCGCCATGCCCAAACACACCGAACACGACCACCAGCACGGCGTGCTGGTCGAGACCGGAAAGCCGGAAGTCGCCCGCCCCCCGCTGTACTCGGTCCTGCTGCTCAACGACGACTACACGCCCATGGATTTCGTGGTCGAGGTGCTGATGCGCTTCTTCCCGATGAGCGCTGAGAAGGCCACCCAGATCATGCTCCACGTCCATACCCGTGGCCGCGGCGTGTGCGGGGTCTTCACCCGCGAGGTCGCAGAGTCGAAGGTGGCGCAGGTGAACGAATACTCAAGGCTCAACCAGCACCCCTTGCTCTGTACGATGGAAAAGGCCTGATAGTGGGCTGCAACACGTCTCACGAAGTACGAGGCCCGGCTTTCCGGAACCCACGGTAAGCAGGCGGGTCCAACGCGGTGCGGGGCCGCATGGAAAAGGCGGTGCGTGTCCCCATCTAGGACGGCAGACGCTTTTGGAGGCTCCCTCCCCATGTTCAGCAAGGATCTCGAGTACAGCATCGGCCAGTGCTACAAGCGCGCCCGCGAGGCGCGCCATGAGTACATGACGGTCGAGCACCTGGCGCTTGCACTGCTCGACAACCCCTCGGCCGAGGCGGTGCTCAAGGCGTGCGGTGCGGATTTCAGCCGCCTGCGCGGCGACCTGGAGCAGGCCATCGCCACGTCGGTGTCGGTGCTGCCCGATGACATCGACCGCGACACGCAGCCCACGCTGGGTTTCCAGCGGGTGCTGCAGCGCGCCGTCTACCACGTCCAGTCCTCAGGCAAGAAGGAAGTCACCGGCGCCAACGTGCTGGTGGCGATCTTCGGCGAGAAGGACTCCCACGCCGTGTACTACCTCAACCAGCAGGACATCGTCCGGCTGGACGTCGTGAACTACCTGTCGCACGGCATCGCCAAGCAGGGCGGCAGCGACCCGGTGCACGACGATGGCGAGGCGAAGGCGGCGGAAGGCCCGGAAGGCGAGGGCAAGGCCGACCCGCTGGACGAGTTCGCCATCAACCTCAACCAGCTGGCGCGTGACGGCAAGATCGACCCGCTGGTGGGGCGCGCCGACGAGGTCGAGCGCACCATCCAGGTGCTGTGCCGCCGCCGCAAGAACAACCCGTTGTACGTAGGCGAGGCCGGCGTGGGCAAAACCGCGATCGCCGAGGGCCTGGCCAAGCGGATCATCGATGGCGACGTGCCCGAGGTGCTCAGCGAAGCCACCATCTACGCACTCGACCTGGGTGCATTGGTGGCGGGCACCAAGTACCGGGGCGATTTCGAAAAGCGGTTGAAGGCGGTACTGGCCCAGCTCAAGAAAATCCCTGAAGCGGTGCTCTTCATCGACGAGATCCACACGATCATCGGTGCCGGCTCGGCCTCCGGCGGCACGATGGACGCCAGCAACCTGATCAAGCCGGCGCTGTCGTCGGGCGAGTTGCGTTGCATCGGCTCGACCACGTTCCAGGAATACCGCGGTATCTTCGAGAAGGACCGCGCGCTGGCGCGGCGCTTCCAGAAGATCGACATCGTCGAGCCCACCGTGGGCGAGGCGTTCGAGATCCTGCAGGGCCTGAAGGCCAAGTACGAGGCCCACCACGGTGTCACCTACGGGGACGATGCCCTGCAGGCCGCGGTGGACCTGTCGGTCAAGCACATCGGTGACCGGTTGTTGCCCGACAAGGCGATCGACGTGATCGACGAGGCCGGCGCACGCCAGCGCCTGCTGCCGCTGGAGACGCGCAAGTCGAACATCGACGTCGAGGAGATCGAGACCATCGTCGCCAAGATGGCGCGGATCCCGGCCAAGCAGGTGTCGGCCACCGACAAGGACGTGCTCCGCAACCTGGAGCGCAACCTGAAGATGGTGATCTTCGGGCAGGACCCGGCGATCGACTCGCTCACGGCGGCCATCAAGCTGGCGCGTTCCGGCCTGGGTAACCCCGACAAGCCCATCGGCAACTTCCTGTTCGCCGGCCCGACCGGCGTGGGCAAGACCGAGGTGACCAAGCAGCTGGCCCTCCAGCTGGGCATCGAGCTGGTGCGCTTCGACATGTCCGAGTACATGGAGCCGCATTCGGTCAGCCGCCTGATCGGCGCGCCCCCGGGTTACGTCGGGTTCGACCAGGGCGGCCTGCTGACCGAGAAGATCGTCAAGACGCCGCATTGCGTTCTGCTGCTGGACGAGGTCGAGAAGGCCCACCCGGACATCTTCAACATCCTGCTGCAGGTGATGGACCGCGGCGCGCTGACGGACACCAACGGACGCGAGGCGAACTTCAAGAACGTCATCATCGTCATGACCACCAACGCCGGTGCGGCGCAGGCGGCGCGGCGGTCGATCGGCTTCACCAAGCAGGACCACGCCACCGATGCCATGGAAGTGATCCGCAAGAGTTTCAGCCCGGAGTTCCGCAACCGCCTTGACGCCGTGGTGCAGTTCCAGCCGCTGGGCTTCGACCACATCCTGCGCGTCGTCGACAAGTTCCTGATCGAACTGGAAAGCCAGCTGCACGAGAAGCACGTGACACTGACTGCCACGCCGACCGCGCGCGACTGGCTGGCCCAGCACGGCTTCGACCCGCTGATGGGCGCGCGTCCGATGGCGCGGGTGATCCAGGACAAGATCAAGCGCCCGCTGGCCGACGAGTTGCTCTTCGGCAGCCTGGTCGGCGGTGGCCGGGTGACGATCGACGTGCGCGACGGCGAACTCACCGTGGATGCGCAGGCCGAGCCGGAAAAGCTGTTGCCGGCGACGGTGTAGTCACCGGGCGGTGCAACGAAAAAGGCGGCCAATGGCCGCCTTTTTTCATGGACTCCCTGCCGCGATTACTTCATGCGGTAGGTGATGCGCCCCTTGGTCAGGTCGTAAGGCGTCATTTCCACCTTGACCCGATCACCGGTGAGGATGCGGATGTAGTTCTTCCGCATGCGGCCGGAGATGTGGGCGATGATCTCGTGCCCGTTTTCGAGGCGCACACGGAACATGGTGTTCGGAAGGGTTTCCGCCACCGTGCCCTCGAATTCGATCACGTCGTCTTTTGCCATGTGGTTCCTGTTGTCGCATTGAAAACGGGCGCAGCGCGCCCGCGAAGCCGCATATCTTGCCACGCGGCGGCCGGTTGTGCAAAAGCAAGGAAGTCAATGCCCGCCGCCGCCGGCCACGAGTCCCGCCGGGCGCTCCCCCATGGCGCCGGACCACGATCCGGCACGTCCGGGCATCCGGGACAGCGCATGGACGTGTTCCAGGAATGCGGCGCGGGGCATCGGCTCGCCCCCCAGGCGGACCAGGTGCGCGTTCTCGACCTGGGCGTCGATCAGCGGCCAGCCCCAACCGGCCAGCAACCCGGCCAGCCCGGCCAGGGCGGCCTTGGACCCGCCCGGTCGCGCGCTGAACATGCTCTCCCCGAAGAACATGCACCCCACGGCCACGCCATAGATGCCCCCGACGAGCGTGCTGCCGTCGAAGGCTTCCACGCTGTGGGCATGCCCCAGGCGGTGCAGGCGACCGTAGGCGGTCGCCATTTCCCGTGTGATCCAGGTGCCCGACTGGCCCGGGCGTGGCGCCGCGGCGCAGGCCGACACCACGGCGTCGAACGCGGTATCGGCGCGCAGCGTCCATCCGCTGCCGCGCAGCTGGCGACGGAACCGGGAGGACAGATGGACGCCGTCGGTGCGGAACACCATCCGCGGGTCGGGCGACCACCACAGGATCGGCTGGCCGTCCGAGTACCAGGGAAAGACGCCCGACCGATAGGCGTTGAGCAGGCGGGCAGGGCTCAGGTCGCCGCCCACGGCGAGCAGGCCGTCGGGTTCGCGCAGGGCCAGCGCGGCGTCGGGAAACGGCGCATTGGGGTCGTCCGGCAGGCGGTGCAGTCGCAGCGTCATGGGCCGCAGGCCGCCCCACGCATCTTGAACGGAGACCGCGTGGCCAGAATTTCGGCGTGGCGGCGCACTGCATCGGCCTCCTGCCGGCACCAGGCGTGGAGTGCCTCCCGGAAGCGGCTATCGGCCACCCAATGGTGGCTCCGTACCAGCTGCGGCAGGAACCCGCGGGCCAGCTTGTGTTCCCCCTGCGCGCCGGGCTCGAACACGCGCAGGCCCTCCCGCAGGCAGTAGTCGATGCCCTGGTAGTAGCAGGTTTCGAAATGCAGGCCCGGGATCGCTTCGTGCGTGCCCCAGTAGCGCCCGTACAGCGTGTCGCCGCCGCGCAGGCACAGCGCGCCAGCGATCGGTGTCCCGGCACGCTCGGCGAGGATCAACACCAGCTGGCGCGGCATCGACGCGGCGAGATGGGACAGGAAGGGCAGGGTCAACGCCGGCGGGTTGCCGTACTCGGCGAAGGTCTGCAGGTAGAAGCCGTGGATGGCGGCCAGATCGTCCGGGCTTGCTTCGTCCCCGTGCACCACGCGGAACCCGATGCCGGAACGGGCCACTTTCGCGCGCTCCTGGCGGATGTTCTTCCGGTGGCGGTGGTCCATGGCGCCCAGGAAGTCGTCGAACGACGCCCAGCCTTCATCGTTGCGCCAGTGGTACTGCACGTCCAGCCGCTGCATCCAGTCGCTGTCGAACGCGGCGTCCTCGCCGTCGGTGTGGAAGTTGACATGCGCCGACGACCAGCCCGAGTCACCGGCGGCGCGGGCCAGGGCGATGGCAAGAAGGCCACGGTGGCGCGGATCGCGCGCCAGCAGCCGGGGCCCGGTGACGGGGGAGTAGGGCACCGCCGCCAGCAGCTTGGGAAAGTAGTCGAGGCCGTGCTGCGCATAGGCGTGCGCCCACGCGTGGTCGAAGACGAACTCGCCGTGCGAGTTGTCCTTGCGATAGGCCGGCGCGGCCCCCAGCAACGTGTCGCCTTCCCAGAGCGTTACGTGGTGGGGCGACCAGCCCCAGGCCGCGCGCAGGCACCCGTGCCGTTCCAGGCCGGAAAGGAAGGCATGGCAGACAAACGGATTGGACCCGTCATGCAGCGCGTCCCAGCGCAGCGCGGGGATCTCATCCAGGCGCTGCAGGATCCGGATTTCAGCCACGGCCGCCGGTCCAGGCGCGATCGGTCATGCACGGTCGCCCACGCAAAAGGGGCGGGCGAGGGCACGGAGCGGTCGCTCGGGCCGTCGCGCGCCGCGGATCACTCCTTGTCGAGGAACTTCTCGGCATCCAGGGCCGCCATGCAGCCGAAGCCGGCCGACGTGATGGCCTGCCGGTAGACCTGGTCGGCCACGTCGCCGGCGGCGAACACGCCCGGGACCGAGGTATGCGTGGCGTTGCCCTGCAGCCCGGTCTGGATCGTCAGGTAGCCGTTCTTCATATCCAGCTGGCCTTCGAACAGGCTGGTGTTTGGCGTGTGGCCGATGGCCACGAACAGGCCGTGGATGGCGATTTCGCGCGTGCTGTCGTCCTGCACCGACTTGACCCGCATCCCGGTGACGCCGGCATCGTTGCCCAGCACCTCGTCGACCACGTGGTGCCACACCGGCTCGATCTTGCCGGCTTGGACCTTGGCCATCAGCTTGTCCTGCATGATCTTTTCCGCACGCAGCGTGTCACGGCGGTGCACCAGGTAGACCTTGCGGGCGATGTTGGACAGGTAGAGGGCCTCCTCGACCGCGGTGTTGCCGCCGCCGATGACCGCCACGTCCTGGTCCTTATAGAAGAAGCCGTCGCAGGTGGCGCACGCCGAGACGCCGCGACCCTTGAACGCCTCCTCCGATGCCAGGCCGAGGTACTTGGCCGTCGCGCCGGTGGCGATGATCAGGCCGTCGCAGGTGTACTCGCCGTTGTCACCCACCAGTCGGAACGGGCGCTTGGACAGGTCGGCGGTGTGGATGTGGTCGAACACGGTTTCGGTATCGAAGCGCTCGGCATGCGCCTGCATGCGCGCCATCAGGTCCGGGCCCATCAGCCCGTGCGCGTCGCCCGGCCAGTTGTCGACCTCGGTGGTCGTCATCAGCTGGCCGCCCATCTGCAGGCCCGTGATCACCAGCGGCTTGAGGTTGGCGCGGGCCGCGTACACGGCGGCGGTCCAGCCGGCGGGTCCGGAACCGAGGATGATCAGGCGGGCGTGCTTGGAGGGGCTCATGGGTATAATCGCGGACTCTTGGGAAAGCGCCACGGCTGGCGCGGAAACGGGTATCGAGGAGGTGGCCGCACTGCGGCGCCGACGACCCGGCAGGCGCCATAGAGTGGCGTCCGCATCCCGGCAAAACAAGGCAAGCCCGCGGACGCTGCGTTGCAGGTCGGCGGCCCCGCTCCACACGAAATCCGTTCAACCCAGACCAACCAGGCCAGCACCGCCGCGCATGCGGCGTTTTTTCTGGCCGCACCGGAGAGCAGTGCAATGCGTATCGGCGTACCCAAGGAAACCAAGACCCTCGAAGGCCGCGTCGCCCTGGTGCCGGCCGCTGCCGGCGACCTCGTCAACCGTGGCCATGAGGTCTGGATCGAGAAGGACGCGGGCATCAAGAGCGGCTTCAAGGACGAGCAGTACACCCAGCTCGGGGTGAAGGTGGCGCCGGATGCGGCCGCCCTGTACGAGAAGGGCGAGCTGATCGTGAAGGTCAAGGAGCCGATTGCCGGCGACCTGGCGCACCTGCGCCGCGACCACCTGCTGTTCTGCTACCTGCACCTGGCCGCCGAGCCGGTGCTGACCCGCAAGCTGCTGGACATCGGCCTGACCGGCGTCGCCTTCGAGACCGTCGAGCTGCCCAACGGCGACCTGCCGCTGCTGGCGCCGATGTCGATCATCGCCGGCAAGATCGCCGTGCAGGCGGGCACCACGCTGCTGCACCAGCCCCAGGGCGGCAAGGGCAAGCTGCTGGGCGGCCTGCCGTCCACCTCGCGCGGCAAGGTCGTGGTGTTCGGCGCCGGCCAGGCCGGTGGCGCCTCGGCAGCGCTGGCCGCGGCCGGCGGTGCCAACGTGGTGGTGTTCGAGAAGCGCCAGGACCGCATGGACGAGATGATGCGCCTGGGCAACAACGTCACGGCGCTGTACCCGTACGACGATGTGGTCATGCGCGAAGTCGCCAATGCTGACCTCGTGGTGGGTGCGGTGTTGGTCACCGGTGCCAAGGCGCCGCACGTGCTGACCCGCGACATGCTCAAGGGCATGGAGGACGGCAGCGTGGTGGTCGACATCTCCATCGACCAGGGCGGCTGCTTCGAGACCTCGCGTCCGACCAACTGGAAGGAGCCGACCTACGTGGAGGAGGGCGTGACCCACTTCTGCGTGACCAACATGCCCGGCGCGGTCCCGCAGACCAGCTCGCAGGCCATCTGCGCGGCGATCCTGCCGTGGGTGAACAAGCTGGCCTCGGGCAACTGGCGCGACAACCAGGCGCTGGTGCGCGGCATCAACGTCGAGTCCGGCCAGCTGGTCCATCCGGCCCTGGAAGGCATGGCGCTTTGAGCGGACCGATCGGGTAGCAGGCACCGCCTGCTACCCGTTTGACGTCCGGTTTCCTGTACATTCAACGAGTAACGCAACCTAGCTGAGGCAGTACATCACGGTGGCAGCCGCTCCGAGTCGCAGGAAATCTTCGTCCGCCGAAAAGCGGAGCACGCCGTCGCCGCGCCGGCAGCGGCTCATGCGCGACATCGCGATGATCCTGATCGCGCCTTTCCTGCTGTACCTGCTGGTGTGCCTGTTCACCTATTCCCCGCAGGACCCCAGCTGGTCCCAGTCGGGCAGCGTGACCGCGCCGCTGCACAACGGCGGCGGCACCGTGGGCGCGTGGCTGGCCGACATGCTGCTGTACCTGACGGGCTACGTGGCCTTCCTGCTGCCCGTGGTGCTGGGAGCGATCGCATGGATCGCGCTGTTCGGCATGGATGCGGACGGGGACGGCGACGCCGACCTTGGGCCTGCGTTGCGGCTGGTCGGAATCGTCGGGTTCCTTGTGTCCGCGACGGGGTTGCTGCATCTGCGCGTGGGCGTCGCGCCCGATTTCTCCGCGGGGGCCGGCGGCATCCTCGGGCAGCTGGTGGGCCGGTCGCTCTACAGCGGGTTCGGCCCGGTGGGCGGCAACCTGTTCCTGCTGGCGCTGCTGCTGGTGTCGGTGACGCTGGCCACCGGACTGTCATGGCTCGCGGTCATGGACCGGATCGGGCAGGGCGTCATGACGCTCGGGCCGACGCTGTCACGGCTGTTCCGGCGCGGGAGTCAGCAGGCCACGCAGTGGCAGCAGGCGCGGGCGTATCGGGAGGAGCGCGAGGAGGTCCGCAAGGTCGATACCGAGCATCGTGCCAAACGTGCACCGGTCAAGATCGAGCCGCCCGCGCCGGCCGCGGTTGAAAAGAGTGACCGTGCCAAGCGCGAGCAGCAGATCCCGCTGTTCCACGTCGGTGACGGTAGCGGCATCCCGCCGCTGGCACTGCTTGACGACCCCAAGCCGCAGCCCAAGGGCTACGACGAGCAGACGCTGGAGACGCTGTCCCGGCAGATCGAGTTCAAGCTCAAGGACTTCCGCATCGACGCCAATGTGGTCGGTGCCTACCCGGGTCCGGTCATCACGCGGTTCGAGATCGAACCCGCGCCTGGCGTAAAGGTCAGCCAGATCAGCTCGCTGGACAAGGACATCGCCCGCGGGTTGTCGGTGAAGTCGGTGCGCGTGGTCGACGTCATCCCGGGCAA
>CAMPJI010000054.1 GCA_946886865.1 uncultured Lysobacterales bacterium
TCGTGCTGCTGCCGCGCAACCGCGTGGTCGGCGTGTCGGCGCGGATCGAGGACGAATTCGAGCGCCAGCGCCTGAAGGCGATCGTCAGCCAGTTGACCCCGCCCGACATCGGCCATGGCTACATCATCCGGACCAATGCCGAAGGCCAGCCGGAAGAACAGCTGGCCGAGGACGTGGCGTACCTGTCGCGCGCCTGGGCGCTGATCGAGGAGAGCTCGCGCACGGCCCGGGTCGGCGAGCGCGTCTATGAGGACCTGTCGCTGCCACTGCGCGCCGTGCGCGACCTGATGCGGCGCGACGTCGAGAAGGTGAAGGTCGACTCGCGCGAGACCTGCGACCGGCTGCGCGCGTTCGCCGCGCAGTACATGCCGGGGCTGGACGAGAAGATCGAGCACTACGGCGGCGCGCGCCCGATCTTCGACCTGTACGGCGTCGAGGACGAGATCCAGCGTGCGCTCGACAAACAGGTGCCGCTGAAGTCCGGCGGGTATCTGGTCATCGACCAGACCGAGGCGATGACCACGGTCGACATCAATACCGGCTCCTTCCTCGGCCAGCGCAACCTGGAGGAGACCGTCTACCGCACCAACCTGGAGGCGGCGCAGTCGGTGGCGCGCCAGCTGCGGCTGCGCAACCTGGGCGGCATCATCATCATCGACTTCATCGACATGACCGATGCCGAGCACAAGCGCCAGGTGCTGCGTCAGCTGGAGAAGGCGCTGGCCCGCGACCACGCCAAGACCACCGTCTACGACTTCTCGCCGCTGGGGCTGGTGGAGATGACGCGCAAGCGCACCACCGAAAGCCTGGAGCGGCAGCTGAGCGAGCCCTGCCACGAGTGCGGCGGCCGCGGCATGCTCAAGACGCCCGAGACCGTGACGTACGAGATCTTCCGCGACATCGTCCGCCAGGTGCGGCAGTTCGACGCGCAGCGGCTGCTGGTGATTGCATCGCCGAAGGTGGTCACGCGCATCACCGAGGAGGAGTCCGCGGCGGTGGCCGAGCTGGAGGAGTTCCTCGGCAAGTCGATCCGGTTCCAGGGCGACGAGCAGTACGCGCAGGAGCAGTTCGATGTCGTGCTGCTTTGAGACAGGCGGCAGGAAATGGGTACCGGCGGACAGCACCGCGGCACGTCCGTTCGCCGGTCCCGCCGACCCATCCCGGGTAAGCGCGGCGAGCTGACATGCCGACGCCGCTGCGCCGCCGCCTGCGCCTGGCCCGTCGCGGGCTGGGTTACACCGTCGCCATCAGCCTGGTGCTGGTGGCGGTCGTGCTGGGCCTGGCCAGCCAGGTCCTGCCGCTGGCCGAGCGGCACCCGGCGCGCATCGCCGCATGGCTGAGCGAGCGTGCCGGCCGCCCGGTGGCGTTCGATGCGGTGGAGACGGCGTGGACCCGGCGCGGCCCGGTCCTGCTGCTGGACGGGTTGACCGTGGGCGAGGGGCGCGAGGCCTTCGCGGTCGGCGATGCCGAGATGCTGGTGTCGCTGTACGCCGGCCTGCTGCCGGGCCATGCGTTTTCCGAGCTGCGGCTGCGCGACCTGGACCTGACCCTGCAGCGCAGCGCCGACGGCCGCTGGAGCGTGCGCGGACTGCCTGGCAGCGACCGCCCCGCAGGCGATCCGCTGGACGCACTGGAAGGCCTGGGCGAGTTGCAGGTCGTGGGCGGCGCGCTGACGGTATCGGCACCGTCGCTGGGCATCGAAGCGCGGCTGCCGAAGATCGACCTGCGCCTCCAGGTGACCGGTGACCGCGTGCGTGCAGGTGTACGCGCATGGCCGGCGCTGGATGCCACGCCGCTGGATGCCGCGCTGGACGTGGACCGCGACACCGGTACCGGGCGCGCATGGGGCGGCGCGCCCGAGGCGGATCTGCGCGCATGGGCTCCGCTGATGCGGGCGGCGGGCGTCGCCGTCGGCGCAGGCCGCGGCCGGGCGGACGCGTGGGTGGTCCTGCAGGACTACCGCGTGACCGACGCGCACGTCCGTGCGGCGCTCTCGGGCGTCGAGCTGCATTCCGTGGACGGGGTGGACGGTGCGTCCGTCCGGTTCTCGCGGGTCGATGGCCGCGCGCGCTGGCGCGTCGTCGATGCAGGCTGGCAGCTGGACCTACCGAACCTGCAGGTGGATGCCGCCAGTGCCAATGCCAATGCCACGTCCAACGCGGGCAGCGGTACGTACGAGCGCGTGTCGCTTGCGGTGGGCGAGGGCGTGGCCGTCGACGCGGCACGCCTCGACCTGGCACCGCTGGCCGCGGTCGCCGCATTGAGCGAACGCGTTCCGCCCGCCCTTGCCAGCTGGCTCACGCAGGCCGGCGTGCGCGGCTCGCTGGCTGACGTGCGATTGCGCAGCGACGGCAAGCGCGTACACAGCGCGCAAGGCACGTTCGCGGACGCCGGCTTCGCGCCGGTAGGCGATGCGCCCGGCGTGTCAGGGATGGCGGGCGGTTTCGAGGCCGATGCGGCCGGCGCCGTCGTTCGGTTCCAGCCCGGCGCCGACGTGACGGTCGATTGGCCGCGCGGATTCGGTCGCGCGCACCGGGCGCGACTGGACGGCGCCGTCGCCGCGTGGCGCGACGGCGAGGGCTGGCGCGTCGGGACGGGCCGTCTCGGGATCGACGGTGAAGAGGTCGACCTCGCCGTGCGCGGCAACCTGTGGTGGCAGGGCGACGGCACCCGCCCACGGATGGACCTGGCCGCCCGCATCGACCCGCTCGCGCTACCGGTCGCGAAGCACTTCTGGATCCGCCACCGCATGCCCGACGCTGTCGTGCGCTGGCTCGACCAGGCGCTGGTCGGCGGCCGCCTGGAAAACGGCCGCGCGCTGGTGTCGGGCGACCTCGATCACTGGCCGTTCCGCGATGGCGAAGGCCGGTTCGAAGCCACAGCGGATATCCGCGACGGCGTCCTGAAGTTCCAGCCGGAGTGGCCGGCGGCCGAGGCGGTGGACGCGACCGTCGCCTTCGTTGCCGACGGGCTCCAGCTGCGGGGCAGCGGCGCGCTGGCGGCCATCCCCATCGGCGCTTTGCAGGCCGACATCGACCGGTACCAGGGCGGCACGCTCACCGTCGGCGCCCGGGCCGACGCCGATGCATCACGCCTGCTCGCGCTGTTGCGCGACAGCCCGTTGCGCAAGGCGCACGGCGAGACGCTGGACAGCCTCCAGGCCGCTGGACCCGCCGGCGTGGCGTTTGGCCTCGCGTTACCGCTGCGCAAGGGTCAGGCGACGCGCATCGACGGCCACGTCGACCTGCAGGGCGTGCAGCTGTCCGATCCGCGTTGGGACCTGGCGTTCACCCAGGTTCGCGGCCGGGCCGACTATGCGCAGGACGGCTTCCGCGCCGACGGGCTGTCGGCGCTGCTGGACGGGCGGCCGTCTCGGTTGTCGCTGCGCGCAGGCGGTGGCGTGGACGCGCCGGGCCACGTGTTCGAAGCCGCCCTGACCGCCCAACTGGGCGCCGAGGCGCTGGTGCCGCGCGTGCCGCAACTGGGCTGGCTGCAGCCGCACATGACCGGCCGGTCGGACTGGACCGCCGACCTGGCGGTGGCCAAAGGCGGCGGGACGCGCCTGGACCTGGCATCGAACCTGGTCGGCACCGCGCTGACATTGCCCGCGCCACTGGACAAGGCGCCCCGGGTCGCGCTGCCCACCCGCGTCACCCTGGCGCTGCCGGTCGAAGGCGGCGACGTTGAAGTGGCGATGGGCAGCCGCGCAGCGGTGCGGGTGCGCCGCAATGGCGAACAGACCGGCGTGCGCGTCGAGCTGGGTGCACAGCGCGCGTCCGCGCCCCCCGTCCACGGACTCGTGGCCGCCGGGCAGGCGGATCGACTGGACGCTATCGGGTGGATCGCGCTGGCGCGCGCGGGCACGGGTTCGCAGACGCCGTCCGGCGGTGACGCCGGTCCGGGACTGCCGTTGCGGCGCGTCGATATCCGATCCCGCCGGCTTGAGTTGCTGGGCGGTGAGTTCGCCTCCGTCCGCGTGCAGGTCGATCCGGCAGCGGCGGGGGCGCTGGCCGTGCGCGTGGAGGGGCCGGCGCTGCAGGGGCGGCTGACGGTGCCCGTCGGCGGCCGCGCGATCACCGGCGATTTCCAGCGGGTGCATTGGCGCAGCGCCAGGGCCGCCGCTGCCACGAGCTCGGCCGATGCCGGGGCCGATAACCCGCCGCCCCGGGCCGTCGCCGTCGGTGCGGTGCCTGACGCAGGGGCAGTCGGAGGTCGCGACGAGGTCGACCCCGCGCGCATCCCGCCGCTGGCGCTGCAGATCGATGACCTGCGCGTCACCGATGCAGCACTGGGCGCGGTGACGTTCCGCTCCCGACCCACGCCTGCGGGTCTGCGCGTGGAGCGCTTGCAGGCGCGCGCGCGCGACCAGGCCATCGATGTCACGGGCAGCTGGACCGGCCGGGGCGCCGCGTCGCGTACGCACCTGGTGGCGGGCGTGGACAGCGACGACATCGGCGCGCTGATGCAGGGCCTGGGCCTGGGCGGGCGGATCGCGGGGGGCGACGGCAACCTGCACCTGGACGTGCGCTGGCCCGGCAGCCCGGCCGCGTTCTCGCTGGCGTCGTTGGAGGGTGCGCTCACGCTCGATGCCCGCGACGGCCGGTTGCTGGAGGTCGAACCGGGCGCCGGGCGCGTCCTGGGCCTGCTGAGCATCGCCGAGCTTCCCCGCCGGTTGACGCTCGATTTCCGCGACTTTTTCTCCAAGGGCTTCGCGTTCAACCGCATCGACGGCAGTGTCCGCTTTGCCGACGGCCAGGCGCGCAGCGAGGGCCTGAAGATCGATGGCCCGGCCGCGGCGATCGAGATTCGCGGGCAGGCCGATCTGCAGCGCGAACGGTTCGACCAGACCATCGAGGTCCGGCCCAAGGCGGGCAACCTGCTGACCGCGGTGGGGGCCATCGCAGGCGGGCCCGTGGGCGCGGCGATCGGCGCCGCCGCCAATGCGGTGCTCAGCCGCCCCCTGGGCGAGATCGCCGCCCGCACCTACCGCGTGACCGGCCCGTGGTCGGATCCGGAGGTCGACGTGGTCGAGGAGCGCGTGGCGCCGCCGGTCGCGTCCGGCCGGCCGCCAGCGGGCTGAGCCGGCCGGTTGATTCGTCCCCCACGGGCCTCCATCTGGGTGGCATCCCCCTTCAAGATGGCCGATGGTGGTGCGGTTGCCGCACTGCCTGTGTGCCGCGCCGGTCCGCCTCGTCCCCTTTTCACTTCCAGGCCCTGCCATGACGCTTCCGCTGCAACTTGCCGAATCCCGCCTGCTGCTGCCCGCCGGGCTCGATACCGGGGGGCTGGAGCGCGCGTTCGGGTCACTGCTCGGCCCGGGCGTGGATTTCGGCGACCTGTATTTCCAGCACACCCGCCACGAGAGTTGGACGGTCGAAGACGGCACCGTCAAGAACGGCGCGCATTCGATCGAGCAGGGCGTGGGCGTGCGCGCGATCAGCGGCGAGAAGACGGGCTTTTCCTATTCGGACGAGATCAACGGCGAGGCGCTGCAACTGGCGGCCAAGTCCGCGCGGGCCATCGCGCGTGACGGCTCCAGCGTGACCACGCGCGCGCTGGTGCGCGGCCAGGCGCGCGACCTCTACCGTCCCGAGGATCCGATCGACTCGCTGCCCAACGAGGAGAAGGTCGAGGCGCTGCGCCGCATCGACCGCTACGTGCGCGCCGCCGACCCGCGTGTGACGCAGGTGGTGGTCAGCCTCTCGGGCAGCCTGGACACCGTGCTGGTCGCGCGCAGCGACGGCGTGCTGGCCGCCGACGTGCGCCCACTCGTGCGCTTCAACGTGCAGGTGATCGTCGAACAGAACGGCCGCCGCGAAAGCGGCTATTCCGGCGGCGGCGGCCGCTACGGGTACGCCGAGCTGCTCGGCGACGGCAAGCCCGAGGGCTTCGCCCGCGAGGCACTGCGCCAGGCGCTGGTCAACCTGGAGGCCGTCGATGCACCGGCCGGGATCATGCCGGTCGTGCTCGGCAACGGTTGGCCCGGCGTGCTGCTGCACGAGGCGGTCGGCCACGGCCTGGAAGGGGACTTCAACCGCAAGGGCACGTCGACCTACGCCGGCCGTATGGGCCAGCGGGTGGCGGCACCGGGCGTGACCATCGTCGACGACGGCACGCTGCCGGGGCGCCGTGGCTCGCTCAACGTCGACGACGAGGGCAACCCGACCCAGTGCACCACCCTGATCGAGGACGGCGTGCTGGTCGGCTACATGCAGGACACGCTCAACGCGCGGCTGATGGGCGTGGCGCCGACCGGCAACGGCCGCCGCGAGTCGTTCGCGCACCTCACGATGCCGCGCATGACCAATACCTACATGCGCGCCGGCAACGACGACCCGGAGGACATGATCCGCTCGGTCAAGCGCGGCCTGTACGCCGTCAACTTCGGCGGCGGCCAGGTCGACATCACCAGCGGCAAGTACGTGTTCTCCGCCACCGAGGCCTACCTGATCGAGGACGGCAAGATCACCGCACCGGTCAAGGGCGCCACGCTGATCGGCAACGGCCCGGAGACGATGCAGAAGGTGCGCATGGTCGGCCACGACCTGGCGCTGGACGAAGGCGTCGGGGTGTGCGGCAAGGACGGCCAGAGCGTGCCGGTCGGCGTCGGCCAGCCGTCACTGCTGATCGAAGGGCTGACGGTGGGTGGCACGCAGGCGTGAGTGGGTTCGCGGCTTCGCGTATCGCACCAGCAAGGTCCTTCTCCCCGTGGGAGAAGGTGCCCGAAGGGCGGATGAGGGTTCGGCGGAGTGGTGGAAATGAAGTGGCTGAGGCTGTCTGTGGGCGCACGTACTGCGTCGATAGGTCCCGCTCTTCTGCAACGGGCGCAAAGGCACCGCTCCGCCGAACCCTCTCCCCAACCCCTCTCCCGGAGGGAGAGGGGCTAGAGCGCTGCGCCGTCGTCGTCGGCGTCCGCGGAATCGCCATCAACCAGCAACCCGCGCAATTCCCGGAACAGCTCGCGGTACGCCCGTGGCGGCTTGTTGCGCTTGCGCTCCTCCAGCGCGTTGCGCACCAGCTGGCGCAGGTGCTGGCGGTCGGCGGTGGGATGCTCGTCGAGCAGCGCGCCCAGCGCGGCGTCGCCCTCATCGAGCAAACGCTCGCGCCACGCCTCGACGCGGTGCATCGCCGCCGTCTCGCGGCGCGCCGCTTCGCCCTTCTCGTCGAGCGCGTCGCGGATCGCTTCAAGCGTCTCGTCGTCCTCGCGCCGCATCTGCTTGGCCAGGTACGCCAGCTGGCGCTTGTGGGCGATGTGCGAGGTGATGCGGCGGGTGTCCAGGATGTGCGGCAGCAGGTGCTCGGGTATCGGCAACTTGGCCAGCTGGGCGTCGGTCAGCGCCACCAGCTGCTCGCCCAGCGCCAGTACCTCCAGCGCCTCGCGTCGCTGCTGGCTGCGGCTGTCGCCGCGGTATTCACCGGTGTCCTCGTCGATGCCGCGCATTCGTATCGTTTCCATTTCGTCCGGCCGGCGTGACCGCCCGGGGCACAAGAATCAGGCTCCCCGGCAGCGCCGCGGGGCAACGCAAACAAGGATAAGCCATTGAACGCCATCGCCCCCGCCGAGTCCCTTGCCCCCCGGTCGCCCAACGAGGTCGACAGCGACGCGCGCCTGGACGCGCTGGCCGACCTGTCCCAGCGCCTGCTGGCCAGTGCCCGGCGCCGCGGCGCCAGCCAGGCCGAGGTGTCGTGTTCGGAAGAGACCGGGCTCAACGTCAACGTGCGCATGGGCGAGGTCGAGACGGTGGAGTCCACCCGTGACCGCGGCATCGCCGTCACCGTCTACTTCGGCACGCGCAAGGGCAGCGCCAGCACGGCCGACCTGCGCGAGGAGAGCCTGGAGGCGACCGTCGAGCAGGCCTGCGCGATCGCCCGCTACACCGAGGACGACTCGGCCGCGGGCCTGGCCGATGCCGAGCTGATGGCCACCGACCTGCGCGAGTTCGACAGCTGGCACCCGTGGGCGGTCGACGCCGACCAGGCCATCGACCTGGCGCTGGCGGCCGAGGCCGCGGGCCGCGAGGTCGACGCGCGCATCGGCAACTCCGATGGCGCCTCCGTCGGCAGCGGCACCAGCCTCGGCGTCTACGCGAACTCGCACGGCTTCATCGGCCGCGAGCGCAGCACCCAGCACAGCATCGGCTGCGCGCTGATCGCCGGCCACGGCGACGCGATGCAGCGCGACGGCTGGTACAGCATCGCGCTGGCCGCCGACGAGTTGGAGTCCGCCGTCGCCATCGGCCGCAAGGCGGGCGAGCGCGCGGTATCGCGGCTGGCGCCGCGGCCGGTCGCCACCGGGCACTACCAGGTGGTGTTCTCGGCCGAAATCGCGCGCTCGCTGGTCGGCCACCTGGTCGGTGCGGTGTCGGGCGGCGCGCTGTACCGCAAGTCCAGCTTCCTGCTCGACAGCGCCGGCACGCAACTGTTTCCCGACTGGTTCTCGATCGAGGAGCGGCCGTTCCTGCCGCGTGGCTTCCGGTCCGCCTCCTTCGATGCCGAGGGCGTCGCGGTGCGCGAGTCGGCCCTGGTCAGCGGCGGCGTGCTGCAGCGCTACGTGCTGGGCAGCTACTCGGCGCGTCGCCTCGGGCTGCAGACCACGGGCAACGCGGGCGGCGTGCACAACCTGCACGTGGCGTCCAACGCCGGCGACCTGGATTCGCTGCTGGCCGGCATGGGCCGCGGCCTGCTGGTCACCGAGCTGATGGGGCAGGGCGTCAACGCGATCACCGGCGACTACTCGCGCGGCGCGGCGGGCTTCTGGATCGAGGACGGCCGCATCGCCTACCCGGTGGACGGCATCACCATCGCCGGCAACCTCAAGACGATGTTCCAGGCCATCGAGGCGGTCGGCAGCGATATCGACCCGCGCTCGCACATCCGCACCGGTTCGATCCTGCTGGGGCGCATGACCGTGGCGGGCGGTTCGGCGGAAGGCTGACCGCCCGTGCCAGAGCGCCACGACAGGACGGCACCCGCGCACTAGCCCATCGGTTGGGTTGAAGCCGCAGGCGCCCGGCACGATCTTGTCCTTGCGTGCCGGCCCCATGCCCGGCGCAAGGAGTCCGCCCCCATGAATGCCTCCGTCCACGATTCGTCCCTCGTCTCCGCCGCGCCCTCCGCGAGCGAGCGCCAATGGGCGCTGGCCGCGCACCTGGCGGCGCTGGTGCTGGCGTTGATGACCAGCTGGCTCGTGGGCGTGGCCGGCGTCATCGGCGCGCTCGCCGTGTGGCTGCTCAAGCGCGACGATTCGCCTTTCGTCGCCGAGCATGCGCTGGAGGCCGTCAACTTCAACCTGTCGATGCTGATCTACAGCTGCATCGCCGTGGCCATCGGCATCGCACTGGTGGGGATCAGCATCGTCACGCTCGGACTGGGCCTGCTACTCACGATCCCGGCCGGGCTGGCGCTGCTGGCCGCCGTGGCGGGCATCGCCGTGTTGTGGCTGGTGTGCAGCATCCTGGCCATGGTGGCGGCCTGGGACGGCCGCGCCTATCGCTATCCGCTGAGCATCCGCCTGCTCGGCTGACGCCCTGCCTTGACCGGGACGCGCCCCGCGCGGAGAGTGTCGCGCGGGGACATCTCAACCAGGAGGGGACGCAATGAGCGATTTCGAGCAGCAACCGCCGCCGGTGACCGAAACGCCGGTCGACGGGATTTCCGCCGAGCAGCGGCAGTGGGCGATGTTCGCGCACCTGTCGGCGCTCGTCGGAGGCGTGGTCACCGCGGGCTGGGCGGGCAGCGTGGGCTGCTTCATCGGCCCGCTGGTCATCTGGATGATCAAGAAGGACACCATGCCCTTCGTCGACGACCAGGCCAAGGAAGCGCTGAACTTCAACATCACCGTGGCGATCGCGTTCCTCGCGCTGCTGCTGTTCTCGGTGTTCACCCTGGGCATCGGGCTGCTGATCGCTATCCCGGGCTGGATCATCATCGGCCTGTTCTGGCTGGTGTTGACCATCATTGCCGGCATCAAGGCCAACGAGGGCGTTGCTTACCGCTACCCGTTCGCGATCCGGCTGGTGAAGTAGCCGGCCGCCCAGCGCGCATGAAAAAGGCCGGCATTACGCCGGCCTTTTTTCATGCGCCCGACGGGCTCAGCGATCGCGCTCCACCGCCAGCCGCCCCAGCGCACGCAGCGGGGCCGCCGCATCATCGAAGGGCGCCAGCGCGTCATCCATCTCGGCCACCAGGCCGGCCAGGCGTGCGCGCGACGCGTCCATGCCGATCAGGGCCGGGAACGTCGCCTTGTCCTGCGCGGCATCCTTGCCCGCGGTCTTGCCCAGCGTCGCGCTGTCACCCTCCACATCGAGGATGTCGTCGCGCACCTGGAACGCCAGCCCCAGCGCGGACGCAAAGCCGTCCAGCCGCGCCAGCGCCGTCGCATCGAGGCCGCCGCACAGCCCGCCCATGCGCACGGCCGCCCGGATCAGCGCGCCGGTTTTCAGCGCGTGCAGGCGTTCGAGATGGGCGATGGAGACGCCCGGGTCGGGCTGTGCGTTCGCCGACGCATCTTCGGCTTCGTCAGGGCCAGCATCGGCACGTGCACGCTGACCCCGGTTTCGCCCGGTCGCGTCGATGTCCAGCGCCTGCCCGCCGCACATGCCCGCGACGCCGGCCGCGTCGGCCAGTGTGTCGAGCATCGCCACCGTGATGACCGGTGGCGTGCCGGCGCGGGCCAGGACCTGGAACGCCAACGACTGCAACGCGTCGCCGGCCAGCACGGCGGTGGCTTCGTCGAACGCGACGTGCACGGTCGGCTGCCCGCGCCGAAGCGCATCGTCGTCCATGCTCGGCAGGTCGTCGTGCACCAGCGAATAGGCGTGGACCAGCTCCACCGCCGCGGCGGGTGCATCGAGCCTGCCTTCGTCGACCCCGGCCAGCGTGCCGGCCGCGTACACCAGCAGCGGCCGCATGCGCTTGCCGCCCAACAGCACGGCGTGGCGCATCGCGGCGTGCAGGCGCCGCGGTGGCAGGTCGGCCAGGGGCAGGGCCTGCGCGAGGACGGCATCGGCGCGTGTGCGCCAGCCGGCCAGGCGCGGGTCAGCGGTCATCGTCGGGTGTGTCGACCGTCGTGCCTGGGAACGGCGTGGCCGATGCCGGGTCCTGCGGGTCGCTGAGCAGGCGGACGCGCAGCTCGGCCTGCTCCAGCGCCGCCTGGCAGCGCCGGTACAGGCCGACGCCGCGCTCGTAGGCGGCCAGCGAGTCTTCCAGGCTCATCTCGCCGTGTTCCATCTTCTCGACCAGCTGCTCGAGCGCGTCCAGCGACTGCTCGAAATCGGCGACGGGCGAGGCCTCGGAGGCGGAATCGGTGGGGGCTTTTCGTGGCATCGGGGCAGTGTGCGGGCGCACCCAGGGCCGGTCAATCGACCGGCTCAGTCCGGCGCGAACGACGCGTCGTCCGGCCGCCACCGCAGCCGCCCGCCATGCCCGCGCAGCCATGCATCGAACCGCGCGGAATACACCAGGTCACCCGCGGCCAGCAGCGTGCCGTCGGCGTCGCGCACCAGCGGCATCCGCTCCCGCTCCCAGGGCGGCAGGCCGAGGTCTTGGAGCACGTGCTTGAGCGCGTGGCTGTGGCCGCGGCCGGGCAGGGTGATGCGCTCGCCACCGCGGCGGCCGCCCACGGCGACCGGCGCATCGAAGCGGTACGCGCCGGCGGTGAACTGCAACGCGAGGTCGCCGCCCCCAGGCAGGGCCAAGGGCACGTCGCCGCACCAGGGCACCTGCCAGCCCGTCGGCAGCGGACGCCGGAGCGGCGCGGCGTGCACCACATCGCGCCAGGCCCGTACCCGCGCGCCATGCCATTCGAAGCAGGCCTCTGCGTCGGGCGCGGCGTGCAACAGGTCGGCTTCGATGCGTGCCACGCCGTTGCCCGGCAGCGGCGGCAGTTGCAATGCGGCGATCCATCGGCGCAGCACGCGTGCCCGGCGTGCCGCCGGCAGGTCGAGCAGTGCGCGGCGCGAGAGGCACCGCGGATCGGCGGTGGCGACCAGCGCCAATGCCTGCGCATCGCCCTCGTCGAGCAGGGCCACCGCCTCGCCCGTGAGCGTGGCCAGTCGCGCCAGCGCCGCATCGGCATGCGGCCAGCGCTGGCGCACCAGCGGCATCACCTGGCGGCGCAGGAAATTGCGGTCCAGCCGCGTGTCGTCATTGCTCGGGTCTTCGATCCACCCCAGACCGTGGGCACGAGCATGGGCCAGCAGCGCTGTGCGGGGCGCGTCCAGCAGGGGCCGCCAGAGCCGACCGGCGGCAAACGGTGTCGAGGCCGCCATGGCCGCCAGCCCGTCCGGCCCCGCGCCGCGCAGGGCACGCATGAGCACCGTTTCCGCCTGGTCGTCGCGATGGTGCGCCAGCGCCAGGGATTCGCCGGGGCGCAGGTCGGCGGCGAATGCAGCCCGGCGCGCCGAGCGGGCCGCGGCCTCCGGTCCGATGCCGGTCCGGGCCACCGCCACGCGCCGCGCGCTGAAGGGCACGCCCCAGGCGCGGCACGCCTGCTCGCAATGGGCGGCCCACGCGTCGGCCTGATCGTGCAGGCCGTGGTGGACATGCAGGGCCCGCAGCCCCTGGTCGCGCACCCGCGGCGCGTGCGACAGCGCATGCAGCAGGACCGTGGAATCCAGGCCGCCGCTGAAGGCGACGCAGACCGGCCCGGCGGGCAGGTCGGCGTCGTGGATCAGCGGGGTGGGCACGCGCGGCATGGCGCGGATGGTGCCACGGGGGTGCCTGCGGTGGCGGGTCCGTCCGGACGGACTTCGGCGTCCGGCGCCCCGGTGCCGGGCGGACCTCCGCGGCCTACCGCTCGCGCTTGCGTGAGGCCGGCCGTGCCCGTCGCCAGAGCCAGGCAATGCCGGCGACCACGACCAGCACGGCAGTCACGACCAGCAGGAACACCGCACGGTGGTCCAGCATCGCGTCCAGGATCATGGCGGCCCCACGTGACGCACGGCCGCGGTCACCGCCGGATCAGCGCCAGTGCCGGCTGGGCGGCACGTCTTCGACACGCCCCTCGGCGGCGGCCTGCGCCTGCCGCTCGCGCGCGGCGCGCCGGGCGATGGTGCGGTGGGACGGCTTCAGCAGGCAGGCCAACGCCAGGCAGGCGCAACCGGCCGACAGCCCCAGCGCCACCAGCGCGAAGATCATGTTGGCGTCCAGCAGTACCCACGACGCCAGGAACAGGGCACCGCTGGCGGCGGCCCAGCAGGTGGCGGCGAACTTTCCGGCCAGCAGCATCACGCGGCCTCGTACGCGCCGTAGCTGCGCAGGCGCTCGTAGCGCCGCTGCAGCAGGTCGGCGGTGGGGAGTTGCTCCAGGGCGTCGAGTTCGTTCATCAGTACCGCCTTCAGTCGCGTCGCCATCTGGCGCGGGTTGCGGTGCGCGCCGCCGATCGGCTCGCGCACCACCTTGTCGACCAGCCCCAGCCCGTGCAGGCGCTTGGCGGTCAGGCCCAGCTGCTCGGCGGCGTCCTTGGCCTTGTCGGCGGACTTCCACAGGATCGAGGCGCAGCCCTCGGGCGAGATCACCGAGTAGGTGCTGTACTCGAGCATCAGCGTGCGGTCGCCCACGCCGATGGCCAGCGCGCCGCCGGAGCCGCCTTCGCCGATCACCGTGCAGACCACCGGGATCTTCAGCTCGGCCATTTCCAGCAGGTTGCGGGCGATGGCCTCGGACTGGCCGCGCTCCTCCGCGCCGATGCCCGGGTACGCGCCCGGGGTGTCGATGAAGGTCAGCAGCGGCAGGCCGAAACGCTCGGCCATCTTCATCAGGCGCAAGGCCTTGCGGTAGCCCTCGGGCCGCGGCATGCCGAAGTTGCGCTTGATCTTGCTCTTGGTGTCGCGGCCCTTCTGGTGGCCGATGATCATTACGCTGCGGCCGTCGATGCGGCCCAGGCCGCCGACGATGGCCGCGTCGTCCGAATACGCGCGGTCGCCGGCCAGTTCCTGGAACTCGCTGCAGATCAGGCGGATGTAGTCGTTGGTGTAGGGCCGGGCCGGGTGGCGGGCCAGCTGGCTGACCTGCCACGGCGACAGGTCGCGGAAGATGTGCGCGGTGCGCTGGCGCAGCTTGTTCTGCAGCGCATGCACCTCCGCGTCCGCGTCCACGGCCGAGCCGTGGCTGGCGTGGCGCAGTTCCTGGATCTTGGCTTCCAGGTCGGCGATGGGCTGCTCGAAGTCGAGGTAATTCGGGTTCATGCACGGGCCGGGGCCAGGGTGGCCGACAGTCTAGCCGACCGCCCCGCACCGTACCGAGCCGTCCGGGCCGCCTTCACGTTCCGAAGGCTGGCCCCGGCGACCCGAAACCCGGATAATGGGCAAAAGCCGGATGGGGCCGTTCCTTGTGAACCACCCCACCGGCTTTTTCCGTGTCCACGCGGCGGTGCGCCGCCGATGCCCGCCCCACGCGGGCCATTCAGGAGTGCAGGTAATGGGTCAGTCAGTCGTCGTTCTCGGTGCCCAGTGGGGCGATGAAGGCAA
>CAMPJI010000055.1 GCA_946886865.1 uncultured Lysobacterales bacterium
TGGCGCACGACGCGCAGTTCTTCATCGAGTACTTCGCGCTCGACCTGATCATGGACGCCCACGGCGCGTGCCGTGGCGTGCTGGCCCTGGACCTGTCCACCGGCGAACTGCACCTGTTCAAGGCGCAGGGCACGGTGCTGGCCACCGGCGGCTACGGCCGCGCGTACTTCTCGGCGACCTCGGCCCACACCTGCACCGGCGACGGCGGCGGCATGGTGTTGCGCGCCGGGCTAGCGCTGCAGGACATGGAGTTCGTGCAGTTCCACCCGACCGGCATCTACGGCGCCGGCTGCCTGATCACCGAGGGCGTGCGGGGCGAGGGCGGCATCCTGCGCAACGCCAACGGCGAACGCTTCATGGAGCGCTACGCCCCCAGCGTGAAGGACCTGGCGCCGCGCGACATGGTCAGCCGCTCGATGACGATGGAAATCCGCGAAGGCCGCGGCGTCGGCGAGCACAAGGACCACATCCTGCTCGACCTGACTCACCTGGGGCCCGAGGTCATCCACGAGAAGCTGCCCGGCATCGCCGAGTCGGCCCGCATCTTCGCCAACGTGGACGTGGAGAAGGAGCCGATCCCGGTCATCCCGACCGTCCACTACAACATGGGCGGCATCCCGACCAACTACCACGGCGAAGTCGTGCAGCTGCGCGGCGGCGACCCGGATGCGGTCGTGCCGGGCCTGTACGCGATCGGTGAGGCCGCCTGCGTGTCCGTGCACGGCGCCAACCGACTGGGCTCCAACTCGCTGCTGGACCTGGTGGTGTTCGGCCGCGCGGTGGCCAACCGCTGCGCCGAGACGGTCACGCCCAATGGCAAGGCCGCGACGCTGGCGGGGGATGCGCTGGACGGCGCACTGTCCCGCCTGGACACGCTGCGCAACGCCAACGGCGGCACGCCGACCGCGGTCATCCGCGACAAGATGCAGCGCACCATGCAGGCCGATGCCGCGGTCTTCCGCACCGGCGAGACGCTGGCCGAGGGCGTGGCGAAGATGCGCGAAATCCACGCCTCGTTCGCCGACGTCAAGGTCACCGACCGTTCCTTGGTGTGGAACTCCGACCTGGTGGAGACCTACGAGCTGGCCAACCTGCTCGACCAGGCGCTGGCAACGATCGTTTCCGCCGAGAACCGCACCGAGTCGCGCGGCGCGCATGCCCGCGAGGACTACCCCGAGCGCGACGACACCGGCTGGCTCAAGCACACCCTGTGCTGGGTCGACCCGGCCGGGCAGACCACCATCGACTACCGCCCGGTGCACATGCACACGCTGACCAGCGATGTGGACGTGATCCCGCCGAAGAAGCGCGTGTACTGACCGGACGCAAGCCATGGCCGAATTCGCACTCCCCAAGAACTCGCAGATCCAGAAGGGCCGGCATTTCGACGCGCCGGGCGCCAAGCAGCCGCGCACCTTCAAGGTCTATCGCTGGAACCCGGACGACGGGCTGAACCCGCGCGTCGACACCTACGAGGTGGACCTGGCCGCGTGCGGCCCGATGGTTCTGGACGCGCTGATCAAGATCAAGAACGAGATTGACCCGACGCTGACGTTCCGCCGCTCCTGCCGAGAGGGCATCTGCGGCTCGTGCGCGATGAACATCGACGGCACCAACACGCTGGCCTGCACCAAGGCCATTGCCGATTGCGCCGGCGACGGCGAGGTGCCGATCTACCCGTTGCCGCACATGGAGGTGGTCAAGGACCTAGTCCCGGACCTGACCCACTTCTACGCGCAGTACGCCTCGATCAAGCCGTGGCTGCGCACGCAGAGCCCGACGCCGTCGGACCGCGAGCGCCTGCAGTCGCCGGCCGACCGCAAGAAGCTCGACGGCCTGTACGAGTGCATCCTGTGCGCGTGCTGCTCCACCAGCTGCCCGAGCTACTGGTGGAACGGCGACCGCTACCTGGGACCAGCCGTGCTGCTGCAGGCCTACCGCTGGATCGTCGACAGCCGCGACGAGGACACCGGTGCGCGCCTGGACGACCTGGAAGACCCGTTCAAGCTCTACCGCTGCCACACCATCATGAACTGCGCGCGGACCTGTCCGAAGGGACTGAACCCGGCGCAGGCGATCGGCGAGATCAAGAACCTGATGCTGGCGCGCCGCGCCTGATCCCACGCCCAGCGGCCTGGTTGCTGCCGAATCAATCGCCGCCTCCGGGCGGCGATGCTTCAAGGAGGCGTCGCAATGTCCGATACGTCGATCTTCCTGCCCGTGCTGGCGATGGCGGTACTGACCTTCGCCGTCTGGTGGCGCATGTACTTCATGCGCATCGGCCAGATGAAGCGCGAACGCATCCACCCCCAACGGGTTGCCACGTCGGCCGCGTCCGCCTCGCTGCTGACCGACAGCCGCGCCGCCGACAATTTCCGCAACCTGTTCGAGTTGCCGGTGCTGTTCTACGTGGCGCTGCTGGTGGCCGCGCATACCGACCTGGTGACCCCGACCACGCACGTATTGGCGTGGCTCTTCGTCGCCCTGCGTGTCGTCCACAGCGCGATCCACTGCACCTACAACAAGGTGTGGCACCGGTTCATCAGTTACGCACTGGGCGGGCTGGTGCTGTGGATGCTGTGGGGCTACCTCGCCCTGGGCCTGCTGAAGGGCTGACCGGTGGACACCCCGCTGCCCGACGACGAGGCCGAGCTGCGCCGCCTGCGCTGGCGCTGCCGGCGCGGCATGCGCGAGCTCGACCAGATGTTCGGCCGGTATCTCGACCGCCAGTGGCGGCAGGCACCGGCGGCCGAACGGGCGGTTTTCCTACGGCTGCTGGACACCGAAGACGATAGGCTGTGGCACTGGTTCATGGGGCACGACACGCCAACCGATGCCGAACTCGCACGCCTCGTCGCACGTATCCGCGCCCTGCCGGCTTGAGTGGCGGCCCTCGCGCTGGCTGACGGCCGCGCTGCTGTTCCTCGCCGCGGGCGCTGCGCTGTCAGCCATGGCGTCCGACCTTCCAGTCATCGTGTCAGTGCCCATGGCGCTGTTTGCTGCGGTGTACGGGGCGTGGCTGGCGGCACGTGAGCGCGCCCGGCCTGTGCGCCAGCTGGTGGCGACACCGGACATGGCGCTCTGGCGAATCGATGGCGAGCCGATGCCGGGCCTGCGCGTGGACTGGCGGGGGGCGCTGCTGTTCGTCAGGTGGGAGTCGCCGGTCGGACGCGCATGCCTGGTCTGGTGGCCCGACACCCTGTCGCCCCCACAGCGCCGTGAACTCCGGCTGGCCGCTCCGTCCCGCGGGACTGCGCGCGATGCCGGTTCGATGGCACCATAGCCGCTTCGCCCGGCTGGTCTGCGCATGTTCAAACCCATCCCGGTCGCCATCGGCCTGCGCTACCTGCGCGCCAAGCGACGCAACGGCTTCATCTCCTTCATCTCGCTGGCATCGATCCTGGGCATCGCCCTGGGCGTGGCGGCGCTGATCACCACGCTGGCGGTGATGAGCGGCTTCCAGCGCGAGATCCGTGACCGGATGCTGCAGATGGCCGCCCACGCCACCGTCAGCGCCTATGGCGAGCCGCTTCACGACTGGCCGCAGGCGGTCGAGCGCGCGCTCGCCGATGCGCGCGTGGCCGGCGCCGCGCCCTACGTGGAGAAGGAAGCCCTGCTCAACGGTGCCCGCAACCAGCCGGCCTTCGTCCGTGGCATCGTCCCGGAGGAAGAGTCGAAGGTGTCCGTGCTCGGCGAGAAGATGAAGGAAGGCGAGATGGCCTCGCTGGTCCCGGGCGAGTTCAACATCCTGCTGGGCACGGAGCTGGCGCTGTGGCTGGGCGTGGGCGTCGGCGACGACGTGGTGATGACGCTGGCGGACTTCCGCAGCACACCGGTCGGGGCCGTGCCCCAACTCAAGCGCTTCACCGTCAGCGGCCTGTTCGAGGTCGGCTACAACGAGTTCGACAAGGGCATGGCGTTCGTGCACATGAGCGACATGCAGCGCGTGATGCGCATGGGCGACGGCGTCACCGGCGTGCGCCTGCGCCTGCACGACATGGACCAGTCGTGGGAGGTGGCACGCGACCTCGCGGTCGAGCTGGGCGGACCCTATCGCGTGAGCGACTGGACCAGCGAGAACGCCAACATGTTCCGCGCCCTGAAGATGGAGAAGACGATCATGGCGATCCTGCTGTCGCTGATCATCGCGATGGGCGCGTTCAACCTGGTCAGTTCGCAGGTGATGCTGGTGACCGACAAGCAGGCCGACATCGCCATCCTGCGCACGCTGGGGCTGACGCCGCGGGCGGTGATGCAGGTGTTCATGGTGCAGGGCTCGCTTATCGGCGTGATCGGCACGGTGCTGGGCGTGGTCGGCGGCATCGTGCTCACCCTCAACCTCCAGCACATCCTCCAGGGCATCGAGGCGTTGTTCGGCGTCGTGCTGCTGCCCGCCGACGTCTACTACATCACCGGTTTGCCGACGGACCTGCAGGCCGGTGACGTCACCATGATCGCGCTGGTGGCGCTGGCCATGGCCTTCATCGCGACCCTGTACCCGGCCTGGCGCGCCGCCCGCACGGCCCCGGCGGAGGCGCTGCGCTATGAGTGATGTGATCAGCTCCGCTTCCGTCTTGCCGGCGCACAAGCACACCGGTGAAGTCATCCGGGCCGCCGGGCTCGGCAAAACCTACGCCGAAGGTGACCTGCGCACGCCGGTGTTCGATGGACTGGACCTGGACGTGCATGCCGGCGAAACGGTCGCCATCCTGGGGGCGTCCGGCGCGGGCAAGAGCACGCTGCTGCATCTGCTGGGCGGCTTGGACATGCCCTCGGCGGGGGAGGTGTTCGTCGCCGGCCAGAAGATGAGCGCGCTGTCGGATGCCGCCCGCGGCACGTTGCGCAATGGTGCGCTGGGTTTCGTCTACCAGTTCCACCACCTGCTGCCCGAGTTCACGGCGCTGGAAAACGTGATGCTGCCGGTGCTGCTCAACGGCACCGCGGTGCCGGACGCGTCTGCGCGCGCGCGCGCGCTGCTGGAGTCGGTCGACCTCGGTCACCGCCTGCGGCACAAGCCGGGTGAGCTGTCCGGTGGCGAGCGCCAGCGTGCCGCCGTCGCACGCGCGCTCGTGAACCGGCCGGCCTGCGTGCTCGGGGATGAACCCACCGGCAACCTCGACGAAAAAACCGCGGGCACGGTGTTCGACCTGATGCTGGCGCTCAACCGCGAGCACCACACCGCCTTGGTCCTGGTGACCCACGACCGCCGCTTGGCACGCCGACTGGACCGCGTGCTGGAACTCCACGAAGGCAAGCTCAGGCAGCTGCAACCCGACGAGGTGTAAGGACATGCACGACGCGGCACGGACGCCGCCCTTCGGAATCGCCGTCGCCTTCGGGCTGCTGACCGGCGCCAGCGCCTTGCTGTGGTCGCCGGTGCTGCCGCCCTGGCCTGTGCTGGTGGTGGCAGGGTCGGCAGGCGGCTGGGCCTGGTGGCGAGGCGGGACGCTTCGCTGGATCGGCGCGGCCGCTCTGGGTGCCGCGCTGGCGGGGTTGCACGCCACGCATGCGCTGTCGGTGCAGTTGCCACCCGACGCCGGCCGACAGGACGTCACCGTGAGCGGGCAGGTGATCGACCTGCCGGCGCACGAGCCACGGCGCTCGATCATGACGTTCCATGTCGACGACGATCCTACGCAGCCCGAAGCGCTGCGCGGGCGCCGAGTACGCGTGGCCTGGTACGGGGAGGGGTACGGGGAGGCCGCCCAGGCGCCGGCGGTCCGTCCGCGCGCGGGCGAGCGGTGGCAACTCGACCTGCGGCTCCGACCGCCACGGGGCCTGCGCAACCCGGGCGGATTCGACGGTGAGCGCAACGCCATGGTGAAGCGCCTGGCGGCCACGGGTTACGTGGGCGATCCCTCCGGAGCGCGGCGACTGGCGCCCGGATCGGGCCTGCACGCCTGGCGCGAGGCGATGTCGGATGCGATCACGGCGGCGGTGCCGTCCGCATCCTCGCGTTTCGTACGCGCCCTGGCGCTGGGCGACACGCGGGGGTTGTCGGACAGGGATTGGGAGCACCTGCGCGCCAACGGGCTGACCCACCTCGTGGCGATTTCGGGCTTCCATGTGGGCCTGGTGGCGGGTTTTGCCGCCCTGCTGGCCGCCCTGATATGGCGGGTGGTCCCCACGCTGGGCCACCGGTGCCCCCGGCCGATCGCCGCGGCGGGGGTCGGCGTTCTGGGCGCGCTCGGGTACGCGGCCGTGGCCGGTTTCGCATTGCCCACGGTGCGCACGGTGCTGATGATCGCGGTGGTGGCGGCGGTGAAATGGCAGCGCCGGCCCCTCCGCATGTCCGAGGCGCTCGCGCTGGCGGCCATCGCGCTGGTCCTGTTCGATCCGCTCGCCGTGCTCACCGCTGGCCTGTGGTTGAGCTTTGCCGGCGTGGCCTGGCTGTTGTGGTGCCTGCCCGAACGCGAGCGGCGCCCGGTGCGCGACCTGCTGTCCGCCCAGGGTGTGGCCAGCCTGGCGTTGCTGCCGTTGACGGTGGTGCTGTTCGGCGAGGCATCGCTCGCCGGGCCTCTGGCGAACCTCGTGGCGGTGCCGTGGTGGAGCCTCGCGGTGGTGCCGATGGCGCTCGTCGGCACGCTGCTGGAGGCGGTGCAGGCGGGCGCGGGCGCCTGGGCGTGGCGCACCGCGGCCGGCCTGTTCGACCTGCCGTGGCCGCTGTTCACCGGGCTGGCCGACACGGGACTGGCGCTGTGGTGGTTGCCCGAACCGCGCTGGTTCGCGCTGCCGCTGGCCATCGCCGGCGCATTCTGGCTGCTGTTGCCTCGCGGGCTCCCGGGTCGGCCCTTGGCCGTGTTGCTGTGGTTGCCCCTCCTGCTGCCATCGCGGCAGTTGCCGCCGCCGGGGGGGTTCGAACTCACCATGCTGGACGTGGGACATGGGCTGGCGATGGTGGTGCGCACCGCGAACCGCGCGCTGCTCTACGACACGGGCGCGGCCGTGCCCGAAGGGTTCGACGCGGGCGAGCGCGTGGTGGTCCCGGCGCTTCGCGCCCGGGGCATCCGGCGTCTGGACCGGCTAGTGGTCAGCCATGCCGACAACGACCACGCCGGCGGTGTCCCGTCGGTGCGCGCCGCGTTCGATACGCCGCTGACGGCGCCTGCGGGGTCCGGGCTGCTCGAAGGGGAGGACGCAACCGCCTGCGAGGCGGGGCAGTCATGGACGTGGGATGGCGTCACGTTCGCGTTCCTGCACCCACCGCCCCATTTCCCGTACCTGGGCAACGAGGCCAGTTGCGTGCTCAGCGTGCGGGGGTCACACGGCCGGGCCCTGCTGACCGGCGATATCGGGGACGTGGTCGAGCGCACGCTGGTCAAGCTGCACGGACGCCAGGTCGCGGCGGACGTGGTCACGGTTGCGCACCACGGCAGTGCCGGCTCGTCCGACCCGGCCTTCATCGCCGCGACACAGGCACGCCATGCACTGGTGGCGACGGGCCACGGCAACCGCTTCGGCCACCCCCGGCCCGAGGTGTCGGCTCGCTGGCGCGACGCGGGCGCGGCCCTGCACGACACCGCAGTGGATGGCGCGATCACGGTGCGGTTCGACGCCCGCGGGGTTCAGGTCCGGGCCCGACGCGACACGCACCGGCGCCTGTGGGATGCGCCGGCCCGGAGCGCGACCGCGGCCGGGTTGGATACCGGAGGGTCTGGGCTATCCTACGGGCCGGAATGAAACGGCCCTGGGCCGGAGGTTCGCGTGCTGGAACTGGTCAAGGCCGGCGGTTGGCCGATGATCCCGCTGTTGCTGCTGTCCGCGGTCGCCATCGCGATCATCGTCGAACGCGCCTGGACCCTGCGGCGCAGCGCCGTGATCCCGCCCTCCCTGGGCGACGAGGTACGGGCGTGGGCGGCACGCGGCAAGCTGGACCCCGCGCACATCGAGTCCCTGCGCCGCACGTCGCCGCTGGGTGCACTGCTGGCGGCGGCGCTGGACGTGCGTGCCCGTCCGCGCGACCTGGTCCGCGAGCGCATCGAGGATGTCGGCCGGCATCTGGTCCACCGGATGGAGCGCTACCTCAACACGCTGGGCACGATCGCCGCGTCCGGCCCGTTGCTCGGCCTGTTCGGCACCGTGGTGGGCATGATCCAGATGTTCCTGGCGATCGGTGATGGCGGCTTGGGCGACGTCAACCAGCTGGCGGCCGGCATCGGCAAGGCGCTGGTGTGCACGGCCACCGGCATGATCGTCGCGATCCCGGCATTGATGGCGCACCGGTGGTTCCGCGGGCGCATCGCCGAGTACATCGTGGCGATGGAGCACGAAGCCATGCTGCTGCTGGACGCCATCGAACCGCGGCCCGCCGCGGTGGCGCCGGTGCGTCCGGCGACGGCGGCGGCCGGCTGAGGCATCGATGCGAATTCGCGACCACCGCGCGGATGACGAGCCGGACATCAACCTCGTCCCGCTGATCGACGTCATCCTGATCCTGATCATCTTCTTCGTCGTCACCACGACGTTCGACTCGCGCTCGATGCTGCGGCTGGAGTTGCCGCGCGCCACCGGTGAGCCGGCGACCGACAGCGCCGCCGCGTTGAGCGTCCTGGTGAACGCCGACGGTCGTTACTTCATCGACGAGCGCGAAGTGCTGCGCGATGACATCGAGTCACTCAAGGCCACGCTGGCCGAGGTGGCCGGCGACGACCGCGACCGGCCGGTGCTGCTGCGCGCCGACGCGCGCACGCCACACCAGGCGGTGGTCACGGCGTACGACGCATTGGGTCAGCTCGGCTTCCGACGGGTCATGGTGGCGACCGCGCCAGCGCCGGCGGCAGGCGCGGGGTCCGGCCCGTGAGCCAATCGACCCCGGCCTGGCCCACCTACCGGCGCCTGCTGGGATTCGCCGCCAAGTACCGGGGCCTGCTGGCTGTCGCGGCGCTGGGCATGCTGCTCGAGGCGGCCGCGGGCGGTGCGTTTACGTGGCTGATGCAGCCGATCATCGACCAGACGTTCGTGGTCGGCGAGGCGGGTGCGCAGTGGTGGATGCCGGCAGCGATCGTCGGGCTGTTCGTGCTGCGCGGCATCGCCGGATACCTGGCCGACTACTACATGGCGCGGTCGGGCCGGGGCGTGGCGCGCGACCTTCGCGTGCGCGTGCTCGGCAAGTACCTGCGACTGCCGGGCCTGCGCTTCGACGCCGAGCCGGTGCCGTCGATGCTGGTCCGGCTGGGGTCGGACAGCGACCAGGTGTCGCAGGCGGCCATCGACGCCGCCAAGGTGATGATCCAGCAGTCGCTGCAGATCGTGGCGTCGCTGGTGGTCATGCTGCTGGCCAGCTGGCAGGTGACGCTGACGATCCTCGTGATCGCGCCGCCGCTGGCGTGGATCATGGACAAGGTGGCCAGGCGCTACCGCCGTGTCAGCCACCGCATCCAGGAAAGCAGTGCCGTGCTGATGCAGGCGGCCGACCAGGCGCTGAGCGGCCACCAGGAGGTCAAGGTGTACGGCGCGCAGGCGGTCGAGCACACGCGCTATGCGGCGATCGCCGAGAACCACATGCGCCTGAACCTCAAGGTCGAGTCCACCCGCGCGATTTCCTCGGCGATGGTGCAGCTGGTCGGCTCCATTGGACTGGCGCTGCTGCTGGTGGTGGCCGGTTGGCAGGCCTCGCAGGGACGCCTCACCGTCGGCGGATTCTTCTCGTTGATGATGGCGATGATGGCGATCCTGCCCTCGCTCAAACAGCTCACCAACGTCCAGAACATGCTGCAGCGGGGCGTGGCGTCGGCCGAGCGCCTGTTCCAGGTGATCGATTCGCCCGACGAGCGCGATGCCGGTACGCGTCCTCTGGACCGCGCGCGGGGCGAGATCGAATTCCGCGGCGTTTCGGCCCGCTACCCGGGCCAGGACCGGGCGGCATTGAACGACGTGAGTTTCGTTGCCCGGCCGGGCACCGTGACCGCCATCGTCGGCCGTTCGGGCAGTGGCAAGTCCACGCTGATCAAGCTGATTCCCCGGTTCTACGAGGCCGAGGCCGGGCAGATCCTGCTCGATGGCCAGCCGATCGACGACTATCGCCTGGCCGACCTGCGTCGGCAGATCGCGCTGGTCGGACAGCAGGTGATGCTGTTCGACGGCAGCGTTGAAGCCAACGTGGCCTACGGGGAGATGGAGCGCGCCAGCCGCGACGAGCTCGAGCAGGCTGTTCGCGGCGCCAACGCCATGGAGTTCGTGGAGCAGCTGCCGGACGGGGTGGAGACGCCCATCGGTGCCAAGGGCGGACGCCTGTCGGGTGGCCAGCGTCAGCGCATCGCGATCGCGCGCGCGATGCTCAAGGACGCGCCGATCCTGATCCTCGACGAAGCCACCGCCGCACTCGATACCGAATCCGAGCGCCTTGTGCAGGACGCGCTGGAGCGCCTGATGCCCGATCGCACCACGCTGGTGATCGCCCACCGGCTGTCCACCATCGAGCACGCCGACCAGGTGCTGGTGCTCGACCAGGGACGCATCGTGGAGCAGGGCACCCACGCCGAGCTGCTGGCGCGCGACGGACTGTACGCACACCTGCATCGCATGCAGTTCCGCGAGCCGCAATGAACGCACCCGCCAAGCCGCACACCCAGGGGCCGCACTACTGGTTCGACGAGGCGGGCGCCGCGCCGCTGGCCGCACGCATGCTCTCGGCGCTGTATGGCGGCGTCACCGGCCTGCGGCGCAGGCTATACGACCGGGGCCTGCTGCGCCGCATCCATCCGGGCGTCCCCGTGATCGTGGTCGGCAACCTGATCGCAGGCGGCGCCGGCAAGACGCCGTTGTCGGTGGCGCTGGTCGAACGCCTGCGCAGCGAGGGGTGGACGCCCGGCGTCGCCACCCGCGGCTACGGCCGCGACGGCGATGGCGCGCTGTGGGTCGATGCCGATACCCCGGTCGCACAGTCCGGCGACGAGCCACTGCTGGTCGCCCGCCAGACGGGTGCCCGGGTGAGGGTGGATCGCAACCGGGCTGCTGCGGCACGTGCCCTGGTGGCCGAGGGCTGCGACGTGATCGTGTGCGATGACGGCCTGCAGCACTACCGGCTGGCGCGCGATCTGGAGATCGAGGTCATCGACGGTCGCCGCCGCTACGGCAACGGCCTGCTGCTGCCGGCCGGGCCATTGCGCGAGCCCGCCGCGCGGGGCGGGCGGTGCGACTTCCGGGTGGTCAACAGCGGCGGCAATGCCGTGCCGGATACGGGCTTCGGCGAGTGGCCGATGCGGCTGGTGTGCGACCGCGCGTTGCCCCTGGCCGGCGGCCGTCCGCGCGCACTGGCGTCGTTCGCCGGGCATCGCGTGCACGCCGTGGCGGGCATCGGCGACCCGGAGCGCTTCTTTGCGATGCTCCGCGCGCTGGACATCGCGGTGGTGCCGCACGCATTCCCCGATCACCACCGCTTCCGGGCTTCGGATTTCGAGTTCGGCAGCCGCCTGTCCGTGCTGATGACCGAGAAGGATGCGGTGAAGTGCGCGGCGTTCCGCGACGCGTCGCATTACAGCGTGCCGGTACGCGCGGAACTGCCCGAGGCGTTCTGGATTTCGCTGCTCGACCGGCTGGGTGCCCGCGCGGAGGCCGAGTCGTGAGCGCGTCGACACAGGGCGCATCGGGCGGGGCGGACACGGTCGATGGTGCCTTCACGGTCGTGATCCCGGCCCGTTTCGATGCCTCGCGGCTACCGGGCAAGCCACTGCGGCTGCTGGCCGGCGAGCCGCTGGTGCTGCATGTGGCACGCCGGGCGCTCGATGCCGGCGCCCGCGAGGTGTGGGTGGCCACCGACGATGAGCGGGTGGCACGCGCGCTGGAAGGCGCGGGTGTCCATGTGGCCATCACCTCGCGGAACCACGCATCGGGCACCGACCGCCTGGCGGAGTGCGCCACCCGGGCAGGGTGGGCGGACGATGCGGTCGTGGTGAACCTGCAGGGCGACGAACCATTCGCACCCGCCGCCGGCATCCGCCGCGTGGCCGATGTGCTGGTGGAATCGGGGGCCGACATGGCGACGCTGTGCGCACCGATCGAGGACATCGAGACGTTGCTCGATCCCAACGCCGTCAAGGTGGTGACGACGGCCGGTGGCGATGCGCTGTATTTCAGCCGCGCCCCGGTGCCGTGGCCGCGCGATGCGTTCATGGACGATCGTACGTGCCTGCCGCCCGGCGGGCACTGGCGCCGGCATATCGGCATCTATGCCTACCGCTGCGGCTTCCTGAAGCGGTTTGCCGCGCTGCCTGCCGGACGGCTCGAGCGTGTCGAGTCGCTGGAGCAGTTGCGGGCCCTGGAAGCCGGCTACCGCATCGCGGTGGCCGATACCCCCGCGCCGTTCCCGCCCGGCGTCGATACCCCCGGAGACCTGGCCCGGGCCGAGGCCCGGCTGGCCGGGCAGGGCTGAGCGCATGCGGCTGCTGGTCGTGTGCCTGGGCAACATCTGCCGGTCGCCGACGGCCGAGGGGCTGATCCGGCAGCGGCTGGAGTCGGCGTCCCTGGCGGACCGGGTGACGGTCGACTCGGCCGGCACCGGCGACTGGCACGTGGGCCACCCCCCGGACCGCCGTGCTATCGCGTGTGCGGCGGGCCATGGCGTCGACCTGTCAGGCCTGCGCGCGCGCCAGCTCGGACCGGCCGACTACCACGCGTTCGACTGGCTGCTGTGCGCCGATGCCGCCAACCTGCGCGACGTGCGTCGACAGTCGCCGTCTGATGCGCGTGCGAGCACGGCCCTGCTGCTGGAGTGGGCCGGCCTCGACCAGCGCGAGGTGCCGGATCCCTACACAGGCGATGCGCACCAGTTCGAACGGGTGTGGGCGCTGCTGGAGCGGGCGGCCGACGGTGTGGTCGGGCGCTTGGCTCGCGAGCTCGACGGCGCGCGCTGACCCGTACGCCCTCGCGCGCTGCCGCGGGTGCATGAGCGATCCGCGGAGGTGAGCGCCGCGCCACCGGGGCGGCCCTTGCCCTCACGCATAATCGGCCCCATCCCGTCGCCGATGCCGCCGTTCTTGATCGCGTTCCCAGACCCCACCCCCGCTGCCCGTCTCCACCATGCCCGCCGGGCTGCCGTGCCGGAGGCGGCCGCGTGAGCCGTGGGGCGCCGCAGGCGTTCGATGGCAAGGCGTTTGCCAAGCGCCTGAGCACCGCACCGGGCGTGTACCGGATGATCGCCGCCGACGAGGGCGTGCTCTACGTCGGCAAGGCGAGCGCGTTGAAGAACCGCGTCGCCAGTTACTTCAACGCGACGGCGAAGTCCGCGCGGATCGCCGCCATGCTGCGCCAGGTCGCGCGGATGGAGGTGACGGTCACGCGGACCGAGGCCGAGGCGCTGATCCTCGAGAACCAGCTCATCAAGTCGCTCAAGCCGCGCTACAACGTGCTGCTGCGCGACGACAAGAGCTATCCCTACGTGCTGATGACGCAGGAAACCTGGCCGCGCATCGCCATGCACCGCGGGGCTCGTGCGGTGCCGGGCCGCTATTTCGGGCCGTATGCCAGCGTCGGCGCGGTCCGCGAAACGCTCAACCTGATCCACAAGCTGTTCAAGCTGCGCAGCTGCGAGGACAGCGTCTTCCGCAACCGGTCGCGGCCCTGCCTGCAGCACCAGATCGGCCGCTGCAGCGCGCCGTGCGTCGGGTTGGTGCCCGCGCGCGAGTACGCGGAGGCGGTACGCCGCTCGACCCTGCTGCTGGACGGCAAGAGCGACGAGCTGACGCGCGAGCTGGGTTCGGCGATGGAGGCGGCCAGCGCGCGCCTGGACTTCGAGGAGGCCGCGCGCCTGCGCGACCTGGTGGCGTCGATCCGCACGTTGCAGGCGCGCCAGTACGTGGACGGCCGCGCAGCCGACCTGGACGTGCTCGCCGTGGCCATGCAGGACGCGGCGGCCTGCGTGGTGCTGCTGTCGTTCCGCGACGGGCGCAATCTCGGTACGCGTGCGTTTTTCCCGCGGACCAACGGCGTCGACAATCCGGAAGAGGTGCTGGCCGCCTTCGTCTCCCAGTACTACGGCGAGCAGGTACCGCCGCGCGAGATCGTCCTGGACCGGGACATTCCGGACCGCGAGCTGATCGAGCATGCGCTTTCGGCCGCCGGCGACCACAAGGTCCAGATCCGCTGCAACGTCCGCAGCGAGCGTGCGGGCTACGTCGACATGGCGCGGCGCAATGCCGAGATGGCGCTGGCCAACGAGCGCACCAGCCATGCCGCGCAGCGCGCCCGTGCCGAAGGCCTGCGCGACCTGCTGGGCCTGCCGGACATCGCCGCGCGCATCGAGTGCTTCGACATCAGCCACACGATGGGCGAGGCCACGGTGGCGTCGTGCGTGGTGTTCGATGCCGAAGGTCCGACGCGCGGCCAGTACCGGCGCTACAACATCGCGGGTATCGAGCCCGGCGACGACTA
>CAMPJI010000056.1 GCA_946886865.1 uncultured Lysobacterales bacterium
GGCCTTGTGGCCGATGGTCACGTCCTCGCCGATCACCGTGGCGAACCCGCCCAGCCTGGCGTGCGGGCCGTCATGGCTGACGTGGATGACGGTGCCGTCCTGGATGTTGGTGCGTGCGCCGATGCGGATGAAGTTCACGTCGCCGCGCACCACGCAGCCGGGCCACACCGACACGTCGTCGGCCAGTTCGACGTCGCCGATCACGCTGGCGGCCGGGTCCACGTACACGCGCTCGCCGAGGCGGGGGAACTGGTCGAGGTAGGGGCGCAGGGTCATGGCGGCATTCTAGTGTGGGCGCTCGCGATCGGCAGCCGTTGACCGACGCGCAACAGGGGTCCACCTACACTGCCGCCATGGACACCGCCGCCGACACCACCCCCGACCAGCTCGCCGCCACCCACCGCCGCCTGCGCGCCGCGTGGCAGGCCCGGAAACCCGATGAAGCGCAGCGCCGCGGCGACCTGGAGCGCCTGCGTCGCGCGCTGCGCGAGCAGCTGCCGGCGATGCACGCCGCGATCGAGGCCGACTTCGGCCACCGCAGCGAACACGAGAACCTCATCTCCGAGGCCATGGTGGTGCAGGCCGAGATCGACCACGTGCTGCGCCACCTGCGGCGCTGGATGCGGCGCGAGCGCGTGGCGGCCGGCTGGCGCTTCTGGCCCGGCCGGGCGGAGCTGCGCCGCGAGCCGGTCGGCGTGGTCGGCATCCTCTCGCCGTGGAACTACCCGGTGAACCTGGCGCTGATGCCGCTGGTGTCGGCGATCGCCGCAGGCAACCACGTGTACCTCAAGCCCTCCGAGCACAGCCCGCGCACCAGCGCGTGGATGCGGCAGCTGCTGGCCGACGTGTTCCCGGCCGACCGGGTGGCGGTCGCGCTGGGCGGGGGCGAGGTGGCGGCGGCGTTCTCGTCGCTGCCGTTCGACCACCTGCTGTTCACCGGCTCCACGGCGGTGGGGCGCAAGGTCATGGCCGCGGCCGCCGAGCACCTCACCCCGGTCACGCTGGAGCTGGGCGGCAAGTCGCCGGCGCTGGTGTGCGAGGGCTTCCCGGTCGACCTCGCCGCGGCCCGCATCGCCACCGGCAAGTGGTTCAACGCTGGCCAGACCTGCATCGGCGTGGACTACGTGCTGGTCCACCGGAGCCAGCGCGACGCCCTGGTCGCGGCGCTCGAACGCGAACTGCGCACGCGCTACGGCGACCTCGCCGCGTCGCCCGACTACACGCGCATCATCAATGACAGCCAGCTGGGGCGTTTGCGGGGTTACCTCGACGACGCGCGCGGGCGCGGCCTGCGCGTAATCGAGCCGCTGGGCACCGGAGCGGCGTTCGCCGCGCACGAGCGGCTGATGCCGCCGGCGCTGGTGATCGACCCGCCGGCCGAGGCGCCACTGATGCGCGAGGAGATCTTCGGGCCGATCCTGCCGATCGTCCCCTACGACACGCTGGAGGAGGCGATCGACCGCATCAACGCGCTGGACCGGCCGCTGGCCCTGTACCCGTTCGGCTTCGGGACGGCGGCCGTCGAACGCATCCTCGCTTCCACGTTGGCGGGCGGCGTCACCGTCAACGACACGCTGATCCACTTCGGCGTGCACGGCCTGCCGTTCGGCGGCATCGGTGCCAGCGGCATCGGTGCGATACACGGCCGCCACGGCTTCGACACCTTCAGCAAGCAGCTCCCGGTGTTCCACCAGCGCCGCCGCGCGGCCAGCGACCTGCTCAAGCCGCCGTACCGCGGAATGGCCGACCGCGTGGTGCGCTGGCTGGCGAAGTAGCCGGCGCGCGTCAGCCCCGGAACGTCGCCCAGGCATCGACCACGCGCTTCAGGCCGGCGTCGTCGACATCCAGGTGCAGCACCAGCCGGAGTTTTCCTTCGCTGCCCGGCGACAACCGCACGCCGGCGCCAGCCATGTGCTCGACGAGCGAGGTCGTGGATGCAGGTGCCATCTGCACGAACACCATGTTGGTGTGCTGGCCGGTGACCTCCACGCCCAGCGCGGACAGCGCCGCCGCCAGCCGTGCGGCGCGGCCGTGGTCGTCGGCCAGGCGGTCCACGTGGTGGTCGAGCGCATGCAGCGCGCCTGCCGCCAGGATGCCCGCCTGGCGCATGCCGCCTCCGGTGACCTTGCGCCAGCGCCGGGCCTGCGCAATGAGTGCACGCGTGCCCAGCAGTGCCGAGCCCACCGGCGCGCCGAGCCCCTTGGACAGGCACACCGATACGCTGTCGAAGTGGCGCGCGATGTCGCGCGCCGGCACGGCCTGTGCCACTGCGGCGTTGAACAGGCGCGCGCCGTCCAGGTGCAGGCCCAACCCGCGGCGGTCGCATAGCGCACGGGCATCGGCCAGGTACTGCAGTGGCATCGGTCGGCCGTGCCAGGTGTTCTCCAGGCACAGCAGCCGGGTGCGGGCGAAGTGCGCGTCGTCGGGCTTGATCGCTGCTTCCACAGCGCCCAAGGGCAGCGTGCCATCGCTCGCGTGCGCCAGCGGCTGCGGCTGGATGCCGCCCAGTACGGCTGCGCCGCCGCCTTCGTATTTGTAGGTGTGCGCGTCCATGCCGACCAGGTACTCGTCGCCGCGCGCGCAATGCGCCAGCAGCGCCACGAGGTTGGACTGCGTGCCGCTGGGCACGAACAGTGCGGCCTCGAAGCCGAGATCGCCTGCGAGCCGGTCCTGCAACGCGTTGACCGTGGGGTCCTCGCCGTAGACGTCGTCGCCGACCTCGGCCGCCGCCATGGACGCACGCATGGCGTCGGTGGGGCGGGTGACGGTATCGCTGCGCAGGTCGATCCACTCAACTGGCATGGCGTAGTCCTTGAGCCGGAACAGTCGCCGATGATGCCAGCCTGCGCCGCGGCACCGCGGCGCGCGTGGACTAGACTTCGCCGATGACCACTACGCCGACCAAGATCGCCAGCTGGAACGTCAACTCGCTCAACGTGCGCCTGCCGCACCTGCAGCAGTGGCTCGGCGACGCCGCGCCCGACATCGTGGGCCTGCAGGAGACCAAGCTGGAGGATGCGCGCTTCCCCGACGCCGCACTGGCGGAGCTGGGCTACCGCAGCGTGTTCGCCGGGCAGAAGACCTACAACGGCGTCGCCATCCTCTCGCGCACGCCGGCAGAGGACGTGCAGGTCGGCATCCCGGGTTTCGAGGACGAGCAGAAGCGCGTCATCGCCGCCACCGTCGGCGACGTGCGCGTGGTCAACCTGTACGTGGTCAACGGCCAGGACGTGGGCACCGACAAGTACGCCTACAAGCTGCGCTGGCTGGAGGCGGTGCAGGGTTGGCTGATGAAGGAGTTGCTCGCGCACCCCAGGCTGGTGGTGCTGGGCGATTTCAACATCGCCCCGGACGCGCGCGACGTGCACGACCCGGCGGTGTGGAATGACGACCACATCCTCACCTCGACCGCCGAGCGCGACGCCCTGCGCCGGCTGTACGACCTCGGCCTGCATGACGCCTACCGCCTGCACCACGAGGACGGTGGCGTGTTCAGCTGGTGGGACTACCGGCAGGCCGCGTTCCGCCGCGACCTGGGCCTGCGCATCGACCTGACGCTGGTGTCCGATGCCCTGCGCGGCGAGTGCAGCGGCGCCGGCATCGACCGTGAGCCGCGCACGTGGGAGCGGCCCAGTGATCACGCGCCGGCGTGGGTGGCGCTCGGGTGAGTGGAGTGCCGCAAGGTCCGGGCGCATCGAAGGCGCCCATCGGCAAACAAAAAAGGCCCGGCAATGCCGGGCCTTCGCGTATCCGAATGTCGGCAGGTGCTTAACGCACGCGGCCGCGACGGAACAGGTTGACGATAGCCAGCAGGACGATCGCGCCGACCAGCGAAAGCAGCAGGCCCGACAGGCTGAAGTTGCCGTCGTTGATGTCGCCGCCGCCCAGACCCAGCATGCCGCCGATCCAGCCGCCCAGGAACGCGCCGACGATGCCGACGATCACGTTCAGGATGATGCCCTGCTGGCCATCGGTCTTCATGATCATGCTGGCAATCCAGCCGATGATGCCGCCAACGATCAGCCAAATAATGATACCCATCGCGTGTGTCTCCTTAGTCCGGTCAGTAGGGATTCGTGCTCCCCTGCGTAGGGGCGGCGACAGTCTTGCGAGCCCGGTGTGACGGGGATGTGGGCGGTTTTCAGGGTTCGCGTGGCCGTCACGTGCAGGCTGCGCGAAGGCCGATGACTAGGCCGAGAGCGCGGTGAGCAGTGCCATCAGTGCGTGGCGCGGCAGCTTGCCGGTCTCGTTGCGCGGCAATGCTGCAACGCAGCGCAGCGGCCGCGGCAGGAAGACCGGGTCGATGGCACCGCGCAGGTTGCGCAGGATGCCCGCCTCGTCGAGCCCGGGCGCCACCACCAGCGCGACCACGCGACGCACGCCCGCGTCGTCGGCCTGGTCGGCCTGGAACACCACGCCATCGACCACGCCCGGCACGGCCAGCAGCTTGCGGGTCAGGTCGCCGAGCGACGCCCGCTTGCCGGCGATCTCCAGCAGGTCGGCGCTGCGCCCGCGCAGCATGAAGCGGCCGTCGTCGAGCAGTTCGACCAGGTCGGCCAGCACGATCGGGCGTGGCAGGTGCGGTGCGTGCACGGCGGTGCCGTCGGGTTGCGGCGACAGGCGCACGCCCGGCAGCAGCGTCCAAGCCTCGTCGACGGCCGTCCGCCGTCGCGCGAACACGCAGGTTTCGGTCGAACCGAACAGCTCGCGTACCTCGCAGCCGAACCGCGCCTCGGCCTCGCGCGCGAGTGCGGCCGACAGCGGCGCGGTGGCGGACACGATGCCGGCCATCGGCGGCAGCGTGACGCCGGACTCCAGCAGCGCGCGCAGGTGCACGGGCGTGGTCACCAGCAACGCGGGCGTGGCCGAGTCGGCCAGCACGCGCGCGACGTCGCCCGGGAAGAACGGGCGTGCGCCGTGGATTGCAACCGGCCCCAGCAGCGGCAGCAGCACGGACATCTCCATGCCGTACATATGCTGGGGCGGCACCGTTGCGACGACGTGGGTGCTGCCGTGCGGCGCCAGCAGGTCGGCCAGTGCCGCCAGGTTCTGCGCCGTGCTGGTGCGGAAGGCCGCCCAGGTCTTGGGGTTGGGCCGCGGCTGGCCGGTGCTGCCGGAGGTGAACCCGATGGCGACCAGCGCATCGTCCGCCAGCCGCGGCGGCGGGCCGTCGCACTGCGGCAGCGGATCGGGCAGGCGCAGGTAGCGCGGCGGCTCCGGGGCGAGTGGCACGTCGCCCAGACAGCACGCATCGGGGTGCTGGGCGAGCACCTCGTCGACCACCCGCGGCGCGCGCGAGGGCGGCAGCAGCGTGGTCTGGCCGCGCAGGGCGGCCGCGCAGAATGCCACCAGGAACCGGTAGCGGTCTTCGCACAGGTTGATGACATGGCGGCCGTCGGGCAGCCGCGCGGCCAGCGCCCGCACCTCGGCGTGGAACCGCGCCAGCGACCGCTCGCCGGTGGCGTCGAACACGATGGCGCGGGCCTCCTCGCCCAGTGCCATCGGCGACGGCGCGGGCGGACGCCCCGCGTGTCCGGTATCGATCACCGCTGACATCGATGCATGACCTGTGCTGCGCTCCGTACCCGGGTGCGGGCGTGCGCCCGTAACCACCCCCTGTGGCGGCCGGGGCCGCATCCGGCCGGTAGCTTACGCTGGCGGTCCCGCAGCCGCCCACCCGGCCCGTTCATGTCGCTGTCGCCGCCGTCCCGCCCCGAGGCCGTGCCCGCCTGGTCCTGGCAACCGCGCCAGCCCGGGGTGGCGCCCGAGGCGCAGGCGACGGCGTGGCTGCAGGTGCAGCTGGCCGGCGAGGGCGGCCCGGTCACCCTGCAGCGCGACGCGCGCGGTCGGCCGCAGCTGTGCACCCCGCGCGCCTGCCACGACTGCAACTGGAGCCACAGCGGCGAGGGCCTGCTGGTGGCGCTGGGCGAGCACGTGGCGGTCGGGGTCGACATGGAATGGCGGCGCCCGCGCCCGCGCGCCCTGGCGCTGGCGGCGCGCTACTTCACCCCCGGCGAGCACGACTGGCTGGCCGCGCAGGCGACGGCCGACGCCCGCGACCACGCGTTCCTGCGGCTGTGGTGCGCCAAGGAGGCGGTGCTGAAGGCGCACGGTCACGGCCTGTCGTTCGGCCTGCACCGTCTCCGGTTCGAGGACACCGCCGCCGGGCTGGCGCTGCGCGCGTGCGACCCCGCGCTGGGGCCCGTGGAGGACTGGCGATTGCGCGAACTGGTTCCCGCGCCCGGCTATGTCGGTGCGCTGGCATGGCGGCCGCGGGCGGCAGGGTGAACCGCGCGACCGGCTGAGCGTCGCAGCGGCGATACTGTCGCGTCATGAATACGTCCCACGCCCTCCCCGACGACCTGGCGCCGCTGCTGCGCGCCGGCCTGGCCGACCTGCACCTGGATCCGGCCCTCGAAACACCGCTGCTGGACTACCTGGCCCTGCTGCTGCGCTGGAACCGCACCTACAACCTGACCGCCGTGCGCGACCCGCGCGAGATGGTCACCAAGCACCTGCTCGACTCGCTGGCGATGCACCCGCACGTGGACGGCCTCGCCCGCGACGGGGGTGCGCTGGCCGACCTGGGCACCGGCGCCGGCCTGCCCGGCATCCCGCTGGCGATCGCCAAGCCCGGGTTGCGCGTGACGCTGGTGGAGAGCGCCGGCAAGAAGGCGCGCTTCATGCGCGAAGCGGTGCGGCACTTGAAGCTGGCCGACGTGCAGGTCGCCGAGTCGCGCATCGAGGCGCTCGACTTGCCGGGGGCGTTCGACGCCATCACCGCGCGCGCGCTGGCGACGCTGCCGCTGCTGGTGGAGTGGGGTGGGCCGCTGCTCAAGCCCGATGGCCGGCTGCTGGCGATGAAAGGGGTGGAGCCGACCGAGGAAATCGCCGCCCTGCCCGAGGGCTGGGCGGTCGAAGCCGTCCACCCGCTGCGCGTGCCCGGCCTGCCCGCGCAGCGCCATCTCGTGGTGGTGCGCCGGGCCTGAGGCCCCGGGGACGCCCGTGCAACGGCCGGACCGGCACGACGGGACGCCCGGTTCTCCGGCGTTCGGCAAGGGCCGGCAAGCGCGGGCATAATCCCCGGTCCGGCCCGCGCCCCGCGCGGGCCGTCCGCTTCGCACGCCGGCCACGCAGGGCCGGCCACTACAGGGGACGAGCCGCATGGCCCGCATCATCGCCGTCGCCAACCAGAAGGGCGGGGTCGGCAAGACCACCACCGCGGTCAACCTGGCCGCCGCGCTGGCGCGCACGCCCAAGCGAGTGCTGCTGGTCGACCTGGACCCGCAGGGCAACGCGACCATGGGCGCGGGCGTCAACAAGCGCGAACTCGAGGATTCGGTCTGCGAGGTGCTGCTGGGCGAAAGCGAGGCCGCCGCGGCGCGCGTGCGCACGCCGGAGGACTTCGACCTGCTGCCGGGCAACATCGACCTGACCGCGGCCGAGATCCGGCTGATGAACGAGGACGGACGCGAGCAGCGCCTCAAGCAGGCGCTGGCGCCGATCGTCGACGACTACGACTTCATCCTGATCGACTGCCCGCCGGCGCTGTCGCTGCTGACCATCAACGCGTTGACGGCGGCGGACTCGATCATCGTGCCGATGCAGTGCGAGTACTACGCGCTGGAAGGCGTCAGCGCGCTGCTGGACACCATCGAGGGCATGAAGGCGCGGCTCAACCCGCGCCTGGAGATCGAAGGCGTGCTGCGCACCATGTTCGACGTGCGCAACAACCTGGCCAACGCCGTGTCGGCCGAGCTGACCCACCACTTCGGCGACCGCGTGTTCCGCACCATCGTGCCGCGCAACGTGCGTCTGGCCGAGGCCCCCAGCCACGGCCAGAGCATCGTCGGCTACGACAAGGCCAGCCGCGGCGGCATCGCCTACCTCGGCCTGGCCGGCGAGGTGCTGCGCCGCCAGCGCGAGCGCGACCAGGCCAACACGCCGGCCGCGTCGAAATCCACCGCACAGGAGACCCCGGCATGAGCGCCGCCAAGACCGCATCGGCCGCCAAGAAGCGTGGCCTGGGCCGTGGACTGGAGGCGCTGCTGGGCCCGAAATCCGAAGCGCCGGCGCTGGAAGCCGCGCCCGGCGACACCCTGCATTCGCTCCCGGTCGATGCGCTGACCGCGGGCAAGTACCAGCCGCGCAAGCACTGGGACGAAGACAAGCTGGCCGAGCTGGCCGAGTCGATCAAGGCGCAGGGCGTGATCCAGCCGATCGTGGTGCGCGAGATCGCCGACCACGGCGGGCGTACCTACGAGATCATCGCCGGCGAGCGCCGCTGGCGCGCCAGCAAGCAGGCCGGCCTGGCCGAGGTGCCGGTGGTGGTGCGCGAGGTCGACGACCGCACCGTGGTCGCGATGGCGCTGATCGAGAACATCCAGCGCGAGGACCTGAACCCGCTGGAAGAGGCCAACGCGCTGCAACGGCTGATCGACGAGTTCGACCTGACCCACGCCCAGGCAGCCGAGGCGGTGGGCCGCTCGCGCGCGGCGGTGTCCAACCTGCTGCGCCTGCTGGAGCTACCGCCGGCGATCCGCGCGCTGGTGGAGTCGCGGCGGTTGGAGATGGGCCACGCCCGCGCACTGCTGACTTTGGCGCCGGACCTGGCCTCCAAGCTGGCGTCGGACGCCGCCGAGCACGGCTGGTCGGTGCGCGAGGTGGAGCACCGCGCCCAGCAGTTCGCCCTGGGCAAGGTGCCCGAGGGCAAGCGCAGCAAGCCGGCCAAGGCCAAGCCGCAGGCGGACATCGTCAGCCTGGAGCGCGAGCTGGCCGAGTCGCTCAACACCAAGGTCAACGTGCTGCACGGCCGCGGCGGCAAGGGCCGCCTGGTCATCCACTACAGCGACCTGGACGCGCTGGACGGGGTGCTGGAGAAGTTGCGCGGCCCGGCCGCCTGAGCCCCCGTTCGATCGCAGGCCCGCCCCGGGCCAAGTGCTTGCCGGCAAAGCAAAAGCCCCGCATAATGCGCGGCTCGCTGCGTCCGGCTGCCCGTCAGGGCCGCCACCGGCGCGACCCGGAAACGCGATTCCGGGGCCGCCCGACGCAACCGCCTGATGCCTCAACCGGCCTGCCGGACCCGCACCAGGGCTGTCTCCCGTATCGCGTGCCGCCAACAGCGGCGGGGCCGCCGCCTCCCTGGCCAAGGGAAGCCCAACATCCTTTCGAGGTGCACATGTCCCGAGTATGCCAAGTCACTGGCAAGCGAACGACGACCGGCAACAACGTCTCGCACGCCATGAACAAGACCCGCCGCCGCTTCCTCCCGAACCTGCACGAGCGCCGGTTCTGGGTCGCCAGCGAGAACCGCTGGATCAAGCTGCGTGTTTCCACCAAGGCCCTGCGCACCATCGACAAGAACGGCATCGACGCCGTGCTCGCCGATCTCCGCGCCCGCGGCGAAAAGATCTGAGGAGGACTGACCGATGGCTTCCAAGCGCGACAAGATCCGCCTGATTTCGACGGCCAACACCGGCCACTTCTACACCACCGACAAGAACAAGAAGAACACCCCGGGCAAGATGGAGATCAAGAAGTACGATCCAGTCGTCCGCAAGCACGTGATCTACAAGGAAGGCAAGATCAAGTGACGCAGTGACGCGTTCGCGACGCGAACGCCTTTGTCACTGCGTCATCCCGGCGGAAGCCGGGATCCACGGAGCCCGCCGCAAGGCGGGCTTTGCTTTTCCGCGGCACCGCGTTCGTAACGCGAACGCCTCTGTCATTGCGTTATCCCGGCGAAAGCCGGGATCCAGAGCCCGCCGCAAGGCGGGCTTTGCTTTTCCGGCGTCCGCGACGCGGACGCCCGTGTCACTGCGCCATCGCTGCCCCGCATCAGGCCGGGGCACACAGGGCCCGCCCGGTTACTGAGCGCACGACGATGACCGACGCGGGGTCCTGGCGTTCCACGGGACGACGCGCCCGGGCCATCCCCGGCCATGGACTGGCGATGCACGATGCCTGGTCGCCCCGCTCTCCGGCCGACATTCCCGCCTGCGCAGGAATGGCGGTGCGCACGCCATGACGTGCAACAGCCCGGGCGTCGCACGTCCCCGTGCCTGCACGACGTCAAGCCGGCACCGGAAGCCCACCGCTTTGGATGCAGGTTGGCGCGCCCGGAACAGACACCGGGGCCGTGGACCCGCATCCGCGCACATAACGCTTTCAACAGCACTCCGGATTTCAACAGCACTCCGGACCGTCCCGGCCGACCCGCCGTACACTCCCCCGACGTTCCGCAGGGGAGAGGCGCGACGGTGATCCCGGGCTGGTGGCTGCTGCTGGTGTCGGTGGGCTACGTCGGTGTGCTCTTCGCGGTGGCCTACGTGGGCGACCAGCGCGCGGCGCCGGCGGGCGGGCGCAGCTGGATGCGCCCGGCGGTGTACTCGCTGGCGCTGGCGGTGTACTGCTCGTCGTGGACGTTCTACGGCGCCGTCGGCACGGCCGCGCGCACCGGGCTGGGCTTCCTGCCGATCTACCTGGGCCCGCTGCTGATGCTGGCCTTCGGCTGGCGGATCCTCGAGCGCCTGGTGCTGATTTCCGGCGAGCAGCGCATCGTCTCGATCGCCGACTTCCTGTCCTCGCGCTACGGTCGCGCCCCCGGGCTCGCCGCGCTGGTGGCGGCGCTGGCGCTGGTGGCGGCGGTGCCGTACGTCGCGTTGCAGTTCAAGGCCGTGGCCATGAGTGTGGAGGTGCTGGCCGGCGTGCCGGCCGACACCGGGCTGCTGACCGACCCGGCCTTCTACACGGCGATACTGCTGGCGCTGTTCGCGATCGCCTTCGGCACGCGCCAGATCGACGCCACCGAGCACCACCGCGGCATGGTGCTGGCCGTGGCCCTGGAGTCGCTGGTGAAGCTGGTCGCCTTCGTGGCGATCGGCGCCTTCGCGATGCTGCACCTGCCCGGCACCGGGCACATCGGCGAGCGCATGGTGCAGGCCGCGCACGTGGTCACCGACCCGGGACTGCCGGCAGGGTTTGTCGCGCAGACGCTGCTGGCCTTCGCCGCGATCATCTGCCTGCCGCGGCAGTTCCATGTCGCCGTGGTGGAGTGCCAGGACGTGGGCGACCTGCGTCGCGCGCGCTGGCTGTTCGGGGGCTACCTGGCACTGATCTCGCTGCTGGTGGTGCCCATCACCCTGGCCGGGCAGGCGGTGCTGGGTAGCACCGGCGCCTCGCCCGATACCTACGTGCTAGCGCTGCCGTTGGCGCTGGACCGATCGGCGCTGGCGCTGGTGGTGTACATCGGCGGGTTCTCCGCGGCCACGGGGATGGTGATCGTTGCCAGCGTCGCGCTCGCCACCATGGTCAGCAACGATCTGGTGGTGCCGGCGCTGCTGCGCAGTGGTGCGCTGCACGAAGGCCAGAAGATCGACCGGCCGGTGCTGTGGGTGCGGCGCCTGACCATCGCGCTGCTCGCCCTGATGGCGTACGCCTACCACCGCGGTGCACTCGGGCAGCCGGGCCTGGCGCAGCATGGCCTGCTGGCGTTCGCTGCGGTCGCCCAGTTCGCGCCGGCGCTGATCGGCGGGCTGTACTGGCGCGGCGCCAGCCGCGCCGGGGCGTTCAGCGGACTGCTGGCCGGTGCGGTGGCCTGGGCTTACACCTTGGCGTTGCCCGCGCTGTCGCGCACCGGCTGGATCGATGCGCAATGGATCGAGCGCGGGCCCTTTGGCCTGGCGTGGCTGCGCCCGGAAGCGCTGTTCGGCATGAGCGGTTGGGACGCGCTGACGCACGGCGTGGTCTGGTCGCTGCTGCTCAACGCCGGCGTGTTCGTGCTGGTGTCCGCGCGCCAGCGGCCGCGGCTTCAGGACCAGCTGCTGGCCTCGCCGTTCCTGGACCCGTACGTGCAGCGGCCCGCGCTCGGCCCCGGTGGCTGGGCGGGCAGCGTGCGTGCCGGTGAGTTGTTGGCGCTGGCCGAGCGCATCGTCGGCGAGCGCCACGCCCGGCGCGCATTCGAGGACCACGCCGCCCGCCAGGGCGGTACCTGGCAACCCGCGCAGCCGGCCGACCGCGCCCTGGCGCAGTTCACCGAGCGCCTGCTGGCCTCGGCGATCGGTGCGGCGTCGGCACGCTTGACGCTGACCAGCGCGCTGCGCGGCTCGGGCATGGAGCTGGGGGAGGTGGTCGCGCTGCTGGACGAAGCCAACCAGGAGCTGCGCTTCAACCGCCAGGTGCTGTCGACCACGCTGGAAAACATCAGCCAGGGCGTCAGCGTGGTGGACGCACGCATGCGGCTGGTGGCCTGGAACCACCGCTACCAGGAGCTGTTCGACTACCCCGACGGCATGCTCTACGTCGGCCGCCCGGTGGCCGACCTGATCCGCTGGAATGCCGAACGCGGCGAACTGGGCAGCGGTGACATCGACGCGCAGGTGCAACGCCGCCTGGAGCACCTGCGCGCCGGCGCGCCGCACGTGTTCGAGCGCGTGCGCGCCAACGGCCAGGTCATCGAGATGCGCGGCCAGCCGCTGGCGGGCGGTGGCTACGTCACCAGCTACAGCGACGTCACCGACTACAAGCGCGCCGAACAGTCGTTGCGCGAGATCAACGAGACGCTGGAGCAGCGCGTGGAGCAGCGCACGCGCGAAGCCGAGTCCGCGCAGCAGGCCAAGACCCGCTTCCTGGCCGCGGTCAGCCATGACGTCCTGCAGCCGCTCAATGCCGCGCGGCTGTTCACCTCGGCGCTGCGCGAAAGCGGTGACATCGGTGAACAGGCGCGGCTGGCCGAGCGCGTGGACGCCGCCCTGCGCGCCGCCGAAGACCTGCTGGACGGGCTGCTCGACATTTCGCGCCTGGACGCCGGCGCGCTGCAGCCATCGTTGGACACGTTCGACGCGGGTGCGCTGCTGCGCGAGCTGGCCGCGCAGTACGCACCGGGCGCGGCGACGCGTGGACTGGCGCTGAGGCTGCGCGTGCCGGCCGGTCCGTTGCCGGTCTGCAGCGACCGCCGGCTGCTGCGGCGCGCGCTGCAGAACTTCATCGCCAATGCGTTGCGCTATACGCGGCGAGGCGGTGTGCTGCTGGTGGCGCGGCCCTGCGATGGCCATGTGCGCCTCGAAGTGTGGGACACCGGACCCGGCATCCCGGACCACCACCTGGGCCAGATCTTCGAAGAGTTCCGGCGGTTCGAGCGGCCCAGCCAGGACGGTGAGCGCGGGCTCGGCCTGGGGCTGTCGATCTGCCAGCGCATCGCGCGCACGCTGGCCCATCCGCTGACGGTGCGCTCGCGCGTGGGGCGCGGCAGCGTGTTCGCCGTCCAGGTGCCGCGGTCAACGGCGAATGCGATCACGCCACCGCTGCCGGCCGCACCGGCCGGGTTGCAGGCCGCCCACGAGCTGGCGGGGCTGCGCGTGCTGTGCATCGACAACGATGCTGAAATCCTGGACGGCATGCGCGCCCTGCTGTCGCGCTGGCAGGCGATCGCCATGACCGCTGCCACCGTCGACCAGGCGCTGGCCCTGGTGGAGGACCACCCACCGGATGTCGCGTTGGTGGATTACCACCTGCACGACCGGCTCGACGGCCTCGGCGTGATCGACGCGCTGCGGGCGGCCACGCGACGGGCCTTGCCTGCCGCGCTGCTGACCGGTGACGGCAGCGATGCGGTCGCCAGGCGCGCACGCGAGCGCGGCTGCCCGGTCCTGACCAAACCCGTGCGGCCGGCCTCGTTGCGCGCGTTCCTGGCGGCCCAGCGCGCAGGGGCCGACGCCTGACCGCACGGGTCGCCGGGGTCCTGAAGCTGTCTGTCGCCTGACCGTCCCGCGTGTCGCGATGCCGACATGGCCGGATGACGACACGGCCGTGACCGCGGCTTGCGCATCCTGTATCCCAGTTCCCCGCCGCCACGTCCGCCCCGATGCGCACCGCTCCCGCTC
>CAMPJI010000057.1 GCA_946886865.1 uncultured Lysobacterales bacterium
CGATCGCGGTGTTGAAGCTGTGGCGGCGGCCATAGTCGTCGCCGACCTTCTGGATGGTCTCGTGCAACTGGCGGCGCAAGGTCTTCTGGCCCGGCGTGAGTTCACTGCCGGCGGCCAGCAGCGCGGCCACGTCCGGGTGGTCGGGCTGGCCCACGTGGGTGGTCACCTCGCGCCAGAACCGGCGCAGGAAGCGCGCCATGCCGTCGACGCCCGACTCGTTCCACTCCAGCGACTGCTCGGGCGGCGCGGCGAACATCGAGAACAGGCGCACCGTATCGGCGCCGTACTTGCCGATCATCACCTGCGGGTCGACGCCGTTGTTCTTGGACTTGGACATCTTCTCGACGCCGCCGATCACCACCGGCTGTCCATCGCTGCGCAGCGTCGCGCCGGTAATGCGGCCCCGCTCGTCGCGCACGATGTCGACGTCGGCGGGGTTGATCCAGTCCTTCGATCCGTCGGCGTGGTCGCGGTAGAACGTCTCGGCGATCACCATGCCCTGCGTGAGCAGGTTGCGCGCCGGTTCGTCGCTGGCGACAAGCCCCTGGTCGCGCAGGAGCTTGTGATAGAAGCGGAAATACAGCAGGTGCAGGATCGCGTGCTCGATGCCGCCGATGTACTGGTCGACCGGCAGCCAGTGGTCGGCGCGGGAGTCGACCTGGGTGGCGGCGCCCGGCGAGGTGTAACGCGCGTAGTACCAGCTCGACTCCATGAAGGTGTCGAACGTGTCGGTCTCGCGCTCGGCAGGGCCGCCGCACGTCGGGCATGTGGTCCTGCGCCACTCCGGGTCGGCCTTGATCGGCGAGCCGGTGCCCATGAACTCGACGTCCTCCGGCAGCACCACCGGCAGCTGGTCCTCCGGCACCGGCACCGCGCCGCAACCCGCGCAATAGATGACCGGGATCGGGCAGCCCCAGTAGCGCTGACGGCTGACGCCCCAGTCGCGCAGGCGGAAGTTGACGCGGCGCATTCCGCGGCCCTCGGCCTCCAGGCGCCCCGCAATGGCGTCGAACGCCTGCTGGAAGTCCAGCCCGTCGAACTCGCCCGAGTTCACCAGCCAGCCGCGCTCGGTGTGCGCGCCGATCTCGTCCACCTCGCGCACGAAGTCCTGCACCACCTGCACCGCCGCACCCGTGTCGTAGGCATCGATGGTCGGACCGCCACCCAGCGCGGCGGACATCGCGTCCGTGTGCCTGGCGACATCGCGGCCGATCTCCGCGAGCGCGTCGCGCACCGCCTCGGGCATGACCACGACCTTGACCGGCAGGTGGTGGTTCTTGGCGAACTCCCAGTCGCGCTGGTCGTGGCCCGGCACCGCCATCACCGCGCCGGTGCCGTAGCCCATCAGCACGAAGTTGGCCACGTACACCGGCAGCTCCTCGCCGGTGATCGGATGCACGGCGCGCAGGCCGGTGAACATGCCGCGCTTTTCCTGCGTCTCCAGCTCGGCCTCGCTGACGCCGCCCTGGCGAAGCTCGGCGATGAACGCGGCCAGCTCGGGGTTGTCCTGCGCGGCCTGCTGCGCCAGCGGGTGCTCGCCGGCGATCGACACGAAGGTCGCGCCCAGCAGCGTGTCGGGGCGCGTGGTGAAGACCGTCACCGGGTCGCGCGCCTCGCCATCGACCGTGCGCACGTCGAAGCGGATCTCCAGGCCCTCAGACCGGCCGATCCAGTTGCGCTGCATGGTCTTGACCGCCTCGGGCCAGCCATCGAGCGTGTCCAGGCCGTCGAGCAGCTCCTGCGCGTAGTCGGTGATCTTCAGGAACCACTGCGGGATCTCGCGCTTCTCCACCAGCGCGCCGGTGCGCCAGCCGCGGCCGTCGATCACCTGTTCGTTGGCCAGCACGGTCTGGTCGACCGGGTCCCAGTTGACCACTGCGTTCTTGCGGTAGGCCAGGCCGCGCTTCATCAGCTGCACGAACATGCGCTGCTCGTGCACGTAGTAGTCCGGGGAGCACGTGGCGAATTCGCGCGCCCAGTCGATGGCGTACCCCATCGCGCGAAGCTGCTGCTTCATGTGCGCGATGTTGGCGTAGGTCCACTTGGCGGGCGCCGTCCTGTGCTTGATCGCCGCGTTCTCGGCCGGCAGGCCGAACGCGTCCCAGCCCATCGGCTGCAGCACGTTGTGGCCGGTCATCCGCTTGTAGCGGCTGATGACGTCGCTGATCGTGTAGTTGCGCACGTGCCCCATGTGCAGCGCCCCCGACGGGTACGGCAGCATCGACAGGCAGTAGTACTTGGGCTTGCTTGAGGCTTCGTCCACCTCGAAGGCGCGCGTGCCGTCCCAGAAGCGCTGGGCAGCAGACTCCACCGCCTGCGGATCGAACGTGGACTCGGGGGACGGGGACTCGTTGGGGGCGCGATTGGACACGGTCGGGCGCAGCGGGGGAAAGACCGGGAAGCCTACCGCAGCGCACCATGCATCGCCATGCGGCATCGAGCGCCGCCGGAGACCGCCCGGGGCGGGCCGAACACCGTTGTATGCTCGCCCTCCCCTGCCCGGAGGCGAATGCATGAAAGCAGTCTGGCCCCTGTCCCGCATCCGCTGGGTGCTGCTCGCCACGCTCGTGGCGACGCTGGCAGCCTGCACGTCCGGCCCCGTCCGGCGCGTTTCCGAACCGTCCGCTCGGATCCAGCAGCTCACGGTACAGGCCGACGGCCGGTGGTCGCTGCAGCTGCGGATCGAGAATTTCAGCAGCATCCCGATGCGCTTCGAGTCGGTCGACCTGGCACTGGCGGTGGGCGATGCCGATGCCGGCCGCGTGCAGGTGCAGCCCGGGCTGTCGATCGGACCGGAATCGGCGGACGTGGTGACGGTGGCGCTCGCGCCCCAGGCCGCCGGCAAGCTGGCGGTGGCCGATGCGCTGGCGGCGGGCCGCAGCGTGGACTACCAGCTGAGCGGCCGCGTCGGCGCCATCCCCGAGGACGGCAACCGGCGGGATTTCGAGGTCGAGCGCCGCAGTGCGCTCAGCCCCGCGCCCGGGCTGCCCGGCGTGATGCGCTGACACCGCCGGCATCGACATCTGCCTGGTGTCGCGTACGTACCCCATTTCCATCCACCGGACCTGATCCATGAGCCACTACAAAGCCCCACTGGCCGATATGCGCTTCGCCCTGTTCGATGTCATCGGCGCGGAGGCCGCATTCCAGCGGATGGGCTTTACCGACGCCACGCGCGACGTGCTCGATGCGGTGCTGGAGGAAGGCGCGCGTTTCAATGAGACGGTGCTGGCGCCGCTCAACGCGGTCGGCGATCGCGAGGGCTGCCGGCTGGATGCGGCCACCGGTGAGGTCACCACCCCACCCGGCTTCAAGCAGGCCTACGCGCAATACGTCGACGGCGGCTGGTCGGGCCTGACCGCGCCGGCGGCGTTCGGCGGCCAGGGCATGCCCCATGCCGCCGGCGTGCCGCTCAAGGAAATGATCGACGCAGCCAACCTGGCCTGGGGCAACTTCCCGCTGTTGTCGCACGGCGCCACCGAAGCGCTGCTCCACCACGGCGAGGCCTGGCAGCAGGAGCGCTTCCTCAAGCCGCTGGTCGAGGGCCGCTGGACGGGCACCATGTGCCTGACCGAGCCCCACTGCGGCACCGACCTGGGCCTGCTGCGCACCCGCGCGGAGCCGCTGGGTGACGGCCGCTACGCGATCACCGGCACCAAGATCTTCATCACCGCCGGCGAGCACGACTTCACCGACAACATCCTGCACCTGGTGCTGGCGAAATTGCCGGATGCCCCCGCCGGCAGCCGCGGCATCTCGTTGTTCATCGTGCCGAAGGTGCGGGTGAACGAGGACGGCGCGCTCGGCGAGCGCAACGCCGTGCGCTGCGGCAGCCTCGAACACAAGATGGGCATCCACGGCTCGGCCACCTGCGTGCTGAATTTCGACGGCGCCGAGGGCTTCCTGGTCGGCCAGCCGCACAAGGGCCTGATGGCAATGTTCACCATGATGAACACCGCGCGCCTCGCGGTCGGGCTGCAGGGGCTGGGCCTGTCGGACCGGGCGTACCAGAACGCGCTGGCCTACTCGCGCGATCGCCTGCAGATGCGCGCCCTGTCCGGACCGAAATTTCCCGACAAACCGGCCGATCCGATCATCGTCCACCCCGATGTGCGGCGCATGCTGCTGACCTGCAAGGCGCTGGTCGAGGGCGGCCGCGCGATGGGGTACCACGCGGCGCTGCAGGTCGACCTGGCCCACCACGCACCGGAGGCGGCCGAGCGCGCGCAGGCCGATGCGCTGCTCGGCTTCATGACGCCGATCGTCAAGGCGTGCCTGACCGAATGGGGCGTGGAATGCACGTATCACGCGCTGCAGTGCTACGGCGGCCACGGCTACATCGCCGAGCACGGCATGGAGCAGCTGGCACGCGATGCCCGCATCACCACACTGTACGAGGGCACCACCGGCATCCAGGCGCTGGACCTGCTGGGTCGCAAGGTGCTCCAGCAGCAGGGCGCCGGCTTGAATGCGATGCTGGGGCTGATCGAGGCGTTCTGCGAAACCCCTGGCCTGCCGGCGCCGGCGCAGGCATTCGTCGCACCGCTGCGCGCCAAGCTCGCCGAGTGGCAGCAGCTGACATTGCGTATCGGCCAGCGCGCAGCCGCCGACGCGGAGGAAGTCGGCGCCGCCGCGCACGACTACCTGATGTATTCGGGCTACGTATGCCTGGCCTACTGGTGGGCGCGCTCGGTCGCCGCGGCAGAGACGTCCACGCACACCGAGGCGTTCAAGTCGGCCAAGCGCGAGACCGCGCGCTTCTACTTCCGCCGCATCCTGCCTCGCACGCTGGCGCACGCTGCCGCGATGGACGCCGGTGCCTCGACGCTGATGACTTTGGAAGCGGACGCCTTCGACTGAGCGGTGGCCGGCACCGCACCCGCTACCCAAAGCGTCATCGAACGGGTATAAGCTGGTGCCCCGATGGAGACCGACAGAGCGAAGCTGCGCTTGGTCCAGGCGGGGAATTCCACCGATCTAGGTCGGCAGGTCCCGGCGTCTGCCGGCTTCGACGTGTCCCGGGGTCTCGACGCCCCCCACCGCCATCCCATCGAGCGCCTCAACAGCGTCCGCCTGCTGTCGCTGGATGCCCACGGCCGGGCCTTGAGCTGGATGCACTGGCAGGACGCGGCATGCCTGTACGCGCGTGGCGCCGTGGCCTGGACCCTCGGCGATCCCTGCCTGACCATCCATGGCGGCATGTCGCGCCTGAGCGGCGAGCGCAGCCTGCTGGACCTGCACCCGATCGTCGCCGCGCGCGGCCATGCGCGCTCCCACGCACTCGACCCCACGCCCGCGCTCACCAACCCGGCGCTGTTCGCGCGCGACGGCCACCTGTGCATGTACTGCGGCCACGGCTTCAACCGGCCGCACCTGACCCGCGACCACGTCAAGCCGGTCTCCAAGGGCGGACGCGATATCTGGGAAAACGTCGTCGCGGCATGCTTCGGCTGCAACTCGCGCAAGGGCAACCGCACCCCGCAACAGGCCGGCATGCCGCTGCTGGCCGTGCCCTACCGGCCGAGCTGGATCGAGCACCTGATCCTGTCCAACCGCAACATCCTGGCCGACCAGATGGCCTTCCTGCGCGCGCAACTGCCGCGCAACGCACGCTCCCAGGCCTGAGTCCGGCCACCTCCAGACCCGACGGTACGGTCGGCCGGCGCGCGCCCTGACGCGTCAACCTGCGACGCGGTGCGCGCGTTGACGCAGGCAGACGGCTCCGCAACACTCCGGGACCACCGCTACGACCGGACCGCCCAACGATGCCCCTGACCCTCGGCCTGACCGGCATGGATGCCGCCACCGAAACCGCGATCAAGGCGGCATTCGCCGACGCCAATCCCCGCCTCGGCAACCAGTGGTCGCTGGTCTCCGACAGCCAGGCCGACCACGTCATCGTCGACATGGACAGCATGTACGGCCCGATGAGCTGGCTGCGGCTCCACGCCGCCGGCAAGACGGTGATCGGATTGACCAATGCGCCGCGCACGCAGGCCGACTTCCGGCTCCCCCAGCCGGTGGACAGCGCGGGCGTGGCCGCGCTGTTGCAGGAGCTGGCCACGGCCGCAGGCGCGCCGCTCGACCCGGTTGGGTTGGACATCCCGGTGTCAACGCCGGCCGCGCCTGAATCGCCGGCCCCGGCCGGCATGACCCCTGCGCCGGCGCCCCAGGATCCGCTGCCGGGCGAGGTGGTCGACCAGGACGAGGAAGCCGCCAGCCCCGACCAACCGGCGGTGCCCGCGCCGTCGGCCGTCGCGCCGCCCGCCAACGTCGCACCGCCCGAGCCGGCGCCTGCCGCCGAGGAGGCGCCTACGACGCTGTTGGGCTGGCTCACCTCGCCGCAATTGCAGGGGCGCCGCCGCATCGTGCGCGGCGGAGTGCCGCTGCTAATCGACGCCGATGCGCGTACCTACCACGGCCCCGCCCAGCTCAAGCCCCTGGCCGGTCATTTCGACGGCACGGTGGACGAAGCGGACCTGGAAGCGGTCGACGATGCGACGTGGGCGGCGGCCAGCGCGGCCGCCGGCGCCGCGCAGCCGCTCAGCCGCCTGGTGTGGTTCGGCGCCCTGGTGTCCAGCCACGGCCAGCTGGCCGGCGGTTTCGCGCCGGACACCCGCTTCCAGATGCTGAAGTGGCCACAGACCGAGCGCGAGTACCCCAAGCACTTCCGCATCGCCACGGTGATGATGAAGGGGCCGGCGACAGTCGCGGAGATTGCCGAAGCCAGCGGCGTGCCGCAGCCCGACGTCACCGATTTCGTCAACGCCAACCTGGCGACCGGGTTCGCCGATATAGAGCGCCCGCCGGAGCCGGAACCGGAGACCACGCGCGCCTCGGGCCTGTTCGGGCGCCTGCGCGGCCGCTGAATCCGGGGCCGCACTGGAATCGCATCGCCTTGCCCGTGCCGGTCGCGGGCAGGACAATGGCGGACTGCTGTCAGTCCCTCATGTGATGATCGATCCGCAACGCTATCCGCGCCTCTCGCGCATCCAGGTGCCCGCCGACCTGCGCCGGTTCCCCGAAGAGGAACTCGGCGCGATCGCCGATGAACTGCGCGCCTACCTGATCGAGCAGGTCGCCAAGGTCGGCGGCCACTTCGGTGCTGGGCTGGGCGTGATCGAGCTCACCGTCGCCCTGCACTGGCTGTACGAGACGCCGGTGGACCGCCTGGTGTGGGACGTGGGCCACCAGACCTACCCGCACAAGATCCTCACCGGTCGCCGCGACAGCATCCACACGGTCAAGCAGAAGGACGGCGTCGCGCCATTCCCCAAGCGCGAGGAATCCGAATACGACACCTTCGGTGTGGGCCACTCGTCCACGTCTATCTCCGCCGCACTGGGCATGGCCATCGCCCTGCAGCAGGCGGGCGACGACCGCAAGGTGGTCGCGGTGATCGGCGACGGCGCGATGACCGCGGGCATGGCCTTCGAAGCGCTGAACCACGCCGGCGGCATGGGCGAGGACCCGAACGCGACCGAGCCCAACCTGCTGGTCATCCTCAACGACAACCAGATGTCGATCTCCGAGAACGTCGGCGGATTGACCCGGATGCTGGGCCGCCTCACCGGCAGCCGCACGCTCAACGCGCTGCGCGAAGGTGGCAAGAAGCTGCTGGGCGACAAGCACAAGCCGGCGGCCAAGTTCGTGCGGCGCTGGGAAGAGCACTGGAAGGGCATGTTCGTGCCGTCCACGTTCTTCGAGGAGGTCGGCTTCCACTACACCGGCCCGATCGATGGCCACGACATGGGCGCGCTGATGGGTGCGCTGAAGACGCTGAAGGACCTCAAGGGTCCGCAGCTGCTCCACATCATCACCACCAAGGGCAAGGGTTACGAGCTGGCCGAGGGCGACCAGATCGGCTACCACGCGGTGAGCCCGTTCGATCCGAGCCAAGGACTGGTCGCCAAGCCGGGCGCCAAGAAGCCCACCTATACCGACGTGTTCGGAGAGTGGATCTGCGACATGGCCGCCGCCGACCCGAAGCTGCTGGGCATCACGCCGGCGATGCGCGAGGGCTCGGGCCTGGTGCGGTTCTCGAAGGCGTACCCGCAGCGCTACTTCGATGTCGCCATCGCCGAGCAGCACGCCGTGACGCTGGCCGCGGGCATGGCCTGCGAGGGCGCCAAGCCGGTGTGCGCGATCTACTCCACGTTCCTGCAGCGCGGCTATGACCAGCTGGTGCACGACGTGGCGATCCAGAACCTGGACGTGCTGTTCGCCATCGACCGCGGCGGCGTGGTCGGACCCGACGGCGCCACCCATGCCGGCAACCTCGACCTGTCCTACCTGCGCTGCGTGCCGAACATGGTGGTCATGACACCGGCGGACGAAGACGAGTGCCGCAAGATGCTCAGCACCGGCCACCGGTTCGAAGGCCCCGCGGCCGTGCGCTACCCGCGCGGCACGGGCCCCGGCGTTACGGTGCAGCCCACGCTGGAGACATTGCCCATCGGCCATGCGGAGGTCCGCTGCAAAGGCATGCGCATTGCCCTGCTTGCCTTTGGCGCCGTGACCGCGGCCGCGGAGGCGGCAGGTGCGGAACTGGGCCTGACCGTGGTCAACATGCGCTTCGTCCGCCCGCTCGACCGTGCGCTCCTGCTGGAACTGGCGGCCACGCACGAAGGCTTCGTCACGCTGGAGGACAACGTGGTGGCCGGCGGCGCGGGCAGCGGCGTCGCCGAACTGCTGTCGGCCGAAGGCGTGGTGATGCCGGTCCTGCACCTGGGCCTGCCCGACGCGTTCCAGCACCACGCCAGCCGCGAGCAGTTGCTGGCCGAGGCGGGCCTCGATGTCGCCGGCATCCGCGCGGCGGTGCTCAGGCGTTGGCCGGACCTGCGCCCCGCCGATTCCTCCCACGCGTCGTTGACGGCGGAGGCGACCCGAAGGGCCTGATCACCGGAACGAGGCCTGCGTGGCTTACGTACATGCCGTCAATCATGTTCGCGGCTCGTCCGCAATGCCGGCAGCCTTCATGGTGGCGTCGGCCGCCGAGCCGCCCTCATCCGCATCCGGCGCCAGGACCATGAACCCGCGTCGCTCCAGCGCTGCCAGATACCCGTCATCCGCCAGCACCTGCCCCATCGGCAGCACCGCAAAACTCACGGGATGCTCGGCCAGCGTCTTTTGGGCGGCGGCCAGCCATGCGTCACGCATCCGTGTCTCCATGTCCGCATAGCCCAGTGTCCGCCCCAGGTCCGACTCCAGGAGTTGCGACAGGCAACTCCAGCGCAGGCTGTCGTGCGGCAGGCGTCGCAACGCGTCCAGATCGCCGATGGCCCATGCATTGGCGCGCGCGGCCAACATCGGGACATCGTTCTCCAGCCGCGACACCGTGCGCTCCAGGCACGCGACGTCGTCGATCTCGGCGCGGTTGAACTGTTTCAGCAGCTCGCGTGGCGCCTCCAACGTGGTCTTGATCTCGACCGGAGTCTGCTCCAGGCCCACACGGGCGGTCGCGGCCTCGATGACCGGCCCGACCACCCTGCCATCGAGCCGCAGGCGCTCCATGGCCTTTCGCTCCAGCTTCTCGGCCGCGAACATCGGTCGCCAGCGATCGATGCCCAGCTCCCATCCCAGGTAGCGGTCCTTCTGCACCTGCCATCGCCGGTACAGGTCGGTCGGGAGCACGTCACGCAGCTCCGCGCCATCGGGATTGCGGCGCGCACGCAGCGCGGCCGGCACCAGCGTGAGGCCCTTCAGCACACCGACGTCCGAATGCACCGACCACATCGGCGTCTGCAACACCGCGCTGGACGCGGCGATGGCCTGCTCCACGTCCGTCGATCGCCACTCCATATCGCGCGGCAGCGGTGCAACCAGACCCAACACCCACATGACGTGGCCGTCGCGCGACACCTTCCACAGGCCCGGGCCCGGTTGCACGCCTTTGACCACCATGGGCGCGAGGTCGCGGATGCCGCTGTCGGGCAACGGAAGGGCCGGTGGCGCGGCCACGGAGGACGCCTGCGCCGATGCCGGCATCGGCATGACCGCGGCAAGAAGCAGAACGGACACGGCGACTCGGGCAGTCAGGTGTGGCATCGCGAACTCCGTCTCGAGGGGGTGCGCCCACATGGCGCCGCGGTCGGACCTCGTGGATGCGCCGCAAGTTCCGCAGGCATCCGCCGGACACGAAAAAGCCCGGCAGTGCCGGGCTTCGTCGTGTACTGCTCGAATTGGTCGGGACGGCCGGATTTGAACCGACGACCACCTGTCCCCCAGACAGGTGCGCTACCAGGCTGCGCTACGCCCCGGATACTTCGTTACAGCGGCCGGCGATTATACCCTGCCGGCCGGCGTTGTAGGAGCCATGCCCGCCGCGTGCACTCAGCGCCGCAGCAGTTGCAGGACCTCTTCCAGCTCCATCCGCACCTGCTTGATGATCTGCGAGCTCAGCGCGGACTCGTCCTTGCCGGCCTCGCCCTCCAACCGGAGGCGCGCGCCACCGATGGTGTAGCCCTGCTCGTACAGCAGGCCGCGGATCTGCCGCACCATCAGCACCTCGTGGCGCTGGTAGTAGCGGCGGTTGCCGCGGCGCTTGACCGGGTTGAGCGAGGGAAACTCGGTTTCCCAGTAGCGCAGCACGTGCGGCTTGACGTCGCACAGCTCGCTGACCTCGCCGATGGTGAAGTAGCGCTTGGCCGGGATCGGTGGGAGCTCGCGATTGCTGCCGGGGTCAAGCATCACTGGGCTCCATCTCTGCTGTAGGCCTCGACCCGCTCCTTGAGCTTCTGCCCGGGACGGAAGGTCACCACCGTGCGCGCGGAGATCGGAATCTCCTCACCGGTCTTGGGGTTGCGGCCCGGGCGCTGGTTCTTGCGCCGCAGGTCGAAGTTGCCGAAGCCCGAAAGCTTGACCTGGCGACCCTGCTCCAACGACTCGCGCAGGGCGTCGAAGAACGCGTCGACGAACTCCTTGGCCTCGCGCTTGTTGAGCCCGACCTCGTCGAACAGACGCTCGGCCATCTCGGCTTTGGTCAATGCCATCTTCAATCTCGAACGGTGCAACGCGCCTGGGGCACGCCGCCGTGGGCCCTATCCTCGGATCTGCGCCCCGTGGTCGCGGCTCAACGCCTCGACCACGCGGGCCACCACGTCGTCCACGTCGCGGTCGGTCAGGGTGCGGGATTCCTCCTGCAGAATCAAGCCCATAGCGAGACTCTTGAAACCTGTTTCCACGCCCTTGCCCTGGTACACGTCGAAGACCACCAGATCACGCAGGGACGGGCCTGCGGCCTGCCGGATACCGCCTTCCAGCTGCGCCCAGTGCACGTCCTGCGCGACGACGAACGCGAGGTCCCGGCGGACGGACGGGTAGCGCGAGACACGGCCGGCGACCGGCACCGCGCGGCGCTGCAGCGGGCGCAACTCGACCTCGAAACCCACCACGTCGACATCCAGCTCCAGCGCGCGTTGCAGGCGCGGGTGCAGCTGCCCGATCCAACCGATGTGCCCGGCGCTCTCGCCGTCGATCCGGTAGACATCGGCCGAGCGGCCCGGATGGCCCCAAGGCGCATCCGAGGGCCGGAACTCGAGCTCGGCGCCCGACGCGGCCGCCAGGCTTTCGAGGTCGCCTTTGAGGTCATGGAACCCGACGGGTGACGCCTGCCGGCCCCACTGCTCGGCCACGGCATCGCCGCAGGCCACCACCGCCAGCCGCTGCGACTGCGCGGGCGCCTCGCCGACGCCCGCCTGCGCGAACACGTGGCCCAGCTCGAACAACCGGACCCGCGGCTGCTGGCGCGCGGCGTTGCGGCCCAGCGCAGCCACCAGCCCCGGCAGCAGCGCGGTGCGCATGACCGCCAGTTCCGCACTGAGCGGGTTGGCCAGCGCGACCGCACCCCCGTCCCGTGTCCAACGCTGCAGCAGGTCGGCCTCGACGAAGGCGTAGTTGATCGCCTCCAGGTAGTCGCGGGCCGCCAGCTGGCGACGCACGGTGGCTTCGTCGACCACGCCTTCGGTCGGCGCCACCAGCCGCCCGGCACCGGCCGGCAACGTGCTCGGCACGGCGTCGTAGCCGTGGATACGGGCGACCTCTTCGATCAGGTCCTCCTCGATCGCGATGTCGAAGCGGCGGGTCGGCGGCGTGACCTGCCAGCCCTCGTCGGTGGCTTCGACCCGCAGCCCCAGGGCACGCAGGATGCGTTCGACTTCGCCGTCCGCCACTTCAAGCCCCAGCACCCGAGCCAGGCGCGCGCGACGCAGCGCGATCGCGGTCGGCTGCGGCAGGGCATCGGCGACGGCCGCCTCGACCACGGGGCCGGGCGTACCGCCGGCAATGTCGAGCAACAGGCCGGTGGCGTACTCGATCGCGGTGCGCGGCAGTGTCGGGTCGACGCCGCGCTCGAAGCGGTGGCCGGCGTCGGTGTGCAGGCCCAGCTTGCGGCCGCGGCCGATGATGGCCGCCGGCGCGAAGTGGGCCGACTCGAGGAACACGTTGCGGGTGGCATCGGTCACGCGGGTATCCAGCCCGCCCATCACCCCGGCCAACGCCACGGCGCGGTCGGCATCGGTGATGACCAGGAAGCCGTCGTCGACCGTGACCTCGCGGCCGTCCAGCAACGCCAGCGTTTCCCCGGCGCGCGCCTTGCGCACGCCGACCGGGCCCTTGAGCAGGTCGCGGTCGAAGGCGTGCATGGGCTGGCCAAGCTCCAGCATCACGTACTGGGTGATGTCGACCAGCAGCGACACCGGGCGCACGCCGCTGCGGCGCAGGCGCTCGGCCATCCACAGCGGCGTGGGGGTAGATGCATCCACCCCTTCGACCACGCGGCCGCAGTAGCGCGGCGCATCCGCGCCGGCGTTGAGCTCGATCGCCAACCGTGCATCCGAGGCCGCGGGCACGGGCGCGACATCCATCGCCGCGACCTCGGCATTGGACGCGGCGGCCACGTCATAGGCGATGCCGCGCACGCCGAAGCAGTCGGCGCGGTTGGGCGTCAGCTTGATCTCGATGCTGGCATCGGGCAGCCCCAGCGCGGCGGCCAGCGGCTGGCCCACTGCCGCATCTGCGGGCAGCTCCATCAGGCCGGATGCATCGGCGTCCACGCCCAGTTCCTTGCCCGAGCACAGCATCCCCGCCGACTCGACGCCACGCAGCTTGGCGGCCTTGATCGACATGCCGCCCGGCAGCGTCGCACCGACCATGGCCAGCGGCGCCTTGAGGCCTGCGCGCGCGTTGGGCGCGCCGCAGACGATCTGCACGGTGCCCGAGCCGGTGTCGACCTGGCACACCTGCAGGCGGTCGGCCTCGGGGTGCTTCTCGGCCGACAGGATGTGCGCCACGACCACGCCGTCGAGGCCATCGCCCAGCGGCGTCACTTCCTCGACCTCCAGGCCGATGGCCGTCAGTGTCGCGGCAAGCTCATCGCGCGTCGCGGTGGTCGGAACGTGTTGGCGGAGCCAGTTTTCGGAAAACTTCATCGCGGTTCATCCAATGCGCGAGGCGTTTGAACCCTTCCCTGCCGGGAAGGAAGGCGGTCAGGCGAACTGGCGCAGGAAGCGCACGTCGTTCTCGAAGAAGCTGCGCAGGTCGTCGACGCCGTAACGCAGCATGGCGAAGCGCTCCACGCCGAGGCCGAACGCATAGCCGGTGTACTTCTCCGGGTCGATGCCGACGTTGCGCAGCACGTTCGGGTGGACCATGCCGCAGCCCAGCACCTCCAGCCAGCGGGTCGAGCCGTCCGGCTGCTGCCACGCGATGTCGACTTCGGCCGACGGCTCGGTGAAGGGGAAGTAGCTCGGGCGGAAACGCATCTGGAAGTCGCGCTCGAAGAACGCACGGACGAACTCGGCCAGCGTGCCCTTGAGGTCGGCGAAGCTCGCGTGCTCGTCGACCAGCAGGCCTTCGACCTGGTGGAACATCGGCGTGTG
>CAMPJI010000058.1 GCA_946886865.1 uncultured Lysobacterales bacterium
GAAGAACCACTTGTGGCCGACCAGCCGGTAGCCATCGCCGTCGGGCGTCGCGGTGCTGGTGTTGGCGCGCACGTCGCTGCCACCCTGCTTCTCGGTCATGCCCATCCCGAGGGTGACGCCCGGCTTGTCGGCGATGGGCGCCTCCGCGGCGTCGTAATGCGGCGCGGCCGCCTTGTCGGCCCACTCGGCCAGCGAGGCCTCGCGACGCAGCACGGGCACGGCGGCGTGGGTCATCGTCAGCGGGCAACTGGTGCCCGGGTCGGCCTGGTGGTGCAGGTAGCTGAGCGCGGCGCGCGCCACGTGCGCACCCGGGCCGGGCGGGCGCCAGGACAGCCCGGCGACCCCGTGGCCGACCGCCGCGTCCATCAGGCCGTGGTAGGCGGGGTGGAACTCGACCCGGTCGATGCGGTGGCCGAAGCGGTCGTGCGTGCGCAGGCGCGGACGGTCGCGGTGGGCGTCGTGGGCCAGCGCGTACAACGTGTCGCCGGCGAGCGCGCCGTAGCGCGCCAGCGCTTCGACAAAGGAACGCGCGCCTTCGCGGTCGACCGCCTCGCGCAGGGCCAGGTCATCGCGCCACAGATCGCGCGGGGCGAACTCGGGCGGCTGGTTCTCGACCGCGTGGGTGGTAGCGGGGTCGGGGTGCGGTGACATCGCTTCGCTCCATGCCGGGTCGCGTGAATCTAACGCAGCGGCCGGTACGGTCTCACCCGCTGCAGCGCCCCAACAAAAAGGCCCCGCCGGAGCGGGGCCTCAACACATCGGTCGCGGGCGTGTCGAACTTATTCCGCCGGCGTGATGTTGGAGGCCTGGGCACCCTTGGGGCCCTGGGTGACCTCGTAGCTGACGCGCTGGCCTTCCTGCAGGCTGCGGAAGCCCTTGGCGTTGATCGCGGAGAAATGGGCGAAGACATCGGCGCTGCCGTCTTCCGGCGAGATGAACCCGAATCCCTTCGCGTCGTTGAACCACTTCACGGTGCCGTACTGCATATCCTTGATGACCTCATGCTGGGTGCGATGACTGCGCCGGCGCGTGGGGCGACCAGGACGCCCGCCGAGTATGCAAACTGAATGGCGGCTTGACAATCGCCGTTCCGACGAACGTGCCGCCTCAGCCGTCGAGCAGCGCCCGCAGCAGCGTCGGAAGACCGGCAGACGCAGCGGCGACGTTGTCCAGCACGTCCTGCAGCGTGATCACCTCGTCGGGGTCCGGGCCCGCGCCCGCCGCCCAGTTGGCGACGATGGCGAGGCACGCATAGTCCAGCCCCAGCTCCCGCGCCAGCCCGGCTTCGGGCATCCCGGTCATGCCGACCAGGTCGCAGCCGTCGCGGCGCATGCGGGCGATTTCAGCGCGCGTTTCCAGCCGCGGACCCTGCGTGGCGCCGTAGCAGCCGCCGTCCACCAGCGCGACGCCGGCGCGCGTTGCGGCTTCGACGACGCCGGCACGCAGGCTGCGGGTGTAGGGCTCGCCGAAATCGACATGCAGCACCTCGGTGCCCGGCTCCTCGCACAGCGTGGAGATGCGGCCCCAGGTGTAGTCGACCAGCTGGTCCGGACACGCCAGCACGCGCGGGCCGAAGCGCTCGGTGATGCCGCCGACCGTGTTGAGCGCCAGCACGCGCGCCGCGCCCAGTGCCTTGAGCGCGGCGAGGTTGGCGCGGTAGTTGATCTTGTGGGGCGGAACCGAATGGCCTTCGCCATGGCGCGCCAGGAAGGCGACGCGGCGGCCGGCGAACGTCCCCACCCGCACGGGCCCCGAGAGCGCGCCGTACGGCGTCGGTGGCTGGTGCGCCTCGGCATGTTCCAGCTCCGCCAGTGCGTACAGGCCGGTGCCGCCGATGACGGCGAGGTCGATGGTGTCGGTGCTCGTGCTCATGGGTAGCTGGCCGTTGGAGGAGCGGCTTCAGCCGCGAACGTGGAGTTGGCGCGATTGATGCTGCAGGCGATCGCGGCTGAAGCCGCTCCTACGAACTGCGACTACCGCAGCGCATAGATCGCCGGCAGGTTGCGGCCCTGCTCATGGAAATCCATGCCGTAGCCGAAGACGTAGCGGTCCGGCACCTCCACGCCCGCGTAGTCGGCGCACACGCCCGGTACGCAGCGGCCGTGCACCTTCACCGCCAGCGCGGCAATGCGCACATCGCTGGCGCCCTGCTCGCGGCACCACGCGACGATGCCGGCCATGGTGTGGCCCTCGTCCAGGATGTCGTCGACCAGCAGCACGCGGCGGCCCTGCAGCGGCGTCGCCGGACGGTGCTTCCACACCAGCTCGCCGCCGGAGGTTTCGCCGCGGTAGCGGGTGGCGTGCAGGTAGTCGAACTCCAGGTCCAGGCCGCGCTCGCCCAACGCGAACGCCAGCTGCGCGGCGAACGGCATGCCGCCGTGCATGATCGTCAGGTACACGGGCACGCTGCCGGCGAAGTCGTCGGCGATGCCCACGGCCATGCGGTCGATGGCCTGCTCGAGCGTGCCGCGGTCGTGGATGACGTCGGCATTGGCCACCGCATCGGCGAGAGACGGCGGGCTGTCCGGCGCGCGGGTCATGCCATGCCCTCCAGGCGACCGCGCGAGGCGGTGTAGCGCGCGTCGGCGAGCAGGCCGTCCCAACCCATCGGGCCGCGGCCGATCAGGTTGACCAGCGCCATCGTGTTCAGCGCCCGGCCTTCGACGGCCTTGAGCGACTCCTCGACCAGCTCCGGATGGCACACCAGCACCACGTCGCAGCCGGCATCCAGGTGCAGGTCGACGCGCTGTTTGATGCCGCCGGCGGAGAAGGCCGCAGCCATGCCGATGTCGTCAGAGAACACCACGCCACGGAAGCCCATCTCCTTGCGCAGGATGTCCTCGATCCAGACCTTCGAGTACCCGGCCGGTTCCGGCGCGACTTCGGGATAGACGACGTGCGCCATCATCACCGCGTCCGCGCCGGCGGCGATGCCGGCCTCGAACGGCACCAGGTCCAGTGCGCGGATCTCGTCCAGCGGACGCGGGTCCACGGCGTCATCGAAGTGCGTGTCTTCCAGCACCGAGCCGTGGCCCGGGAAATGCTTTAGCGTGGCCGCCATGCCGGCGCCGTGCATGCCGCGCACGTAGGCGCGGGTGAAGTCCGCGACCACCTGCGGATCCTCCGAGAACGCGCGGTCGCCGATGGCGCGGTTGCCGCGGCCCAGGTCGACGACCGGCGCGAAGCTGAGGTCCACGCCGGTGGCCTTGATCTCGCTGGCCATGACCCAGGCATGCTCCTCGGCCAGCTTGAGCGCGGCTTCGCGGTCCTGCGCGTACTGCCGGCCGAAGCCTTCCAGCGGCGGCAGCGCACTGTAGCCCTCACGGAAGCGCTGCACGCGACCGCCTTCCTGGTCGACGCACACCAGCTGCGGGCGGGGCGCGGCCTCTCGGATGGCCTGCGACAGTTCGGCCACCTGCTGGCGCGAGGCGAAGTTGCGGGTAAAGAGGATCACGCCGGCGCAGGCGTCGTGCTGCAGCCAGTCGCGCTCCTGCGCGGTGAGTTCGTGTCCGGCGACGCCGATGACGAGCATGCTTGGATCCCTGCGGAAGCGTGGAAATCCGTCCGGTCGGGACGGCCGGTCATTGTGTCAGAAGCCCGGCGGGCGGCGGGCGCGTTCAGGTGCCGCCGTCGCCGCGCGCCGGGGTTCGGGTCGTCCTAGGGTGCGCTGCCGTCCTGCTCGGCCTGCGACCACTGCGAGTACGGTCGCGTCGCCAGCGCCAGGTTGTAGTAGCGGGCGCTGTCGGTGACCTCGCGCCCGAGCCAGTCGGGGCGCTCGAAGGCGGCGTCGGCCGACTCCAGCTCCAGCTCGGCGACCACCAGGCCCGCGTTGTCGCCGAGGAACTCGTCGACCTCCCACTCGCGTCCGCCGACATCGACGTAGTGGCGGACCTTGTCCACCAGCCCGCCCACGCACAGCGCCAGCAGGTCACGCGCGTCGGTGACGGGAATCGGGTAGTCGAACTCCTGCCGGGTGTGCCCCAGCTCGCGCGACTTGAGGTTGAGGAACGCCGCATCCCCGGCGATGCGCACGCGCACCGAGGCCTTCATCGCCACCCGGCCGGGCGCGGCATCCATCGCCGCCAGGTCGTTGAGGTAGCCCTGCGCCATCGGGACGGCCCTGTGGGCCGCGGCGCGCCAGCCGTCACCGGTAACGAGGAATTTGCGTTCGATCTCGATGGCCACGATTCACCCGCTTGAAGTAGGAGCGCCTTCAGGCGCGATAGAACGTCCGGTCCCGACGCATGCCACACGGTCGCGGCGTAAGCCGCTCCCGCAAGAGCCGGGGATCCTATGCGGTCAGCGCGGCTCGAACATCGCGATCGATTCCACGTGCGCGGTATGCGGGAACATGTCCATCACGCCGGCGGCCTTCAGCGTCCAGCCCTTCTCGCGCACCAGGAAGCCGGCGTCACGCGCGAGCGACGCCGGGTGGCAGCTCACGTACACGATCCGCTTGAACTGCTTGAGCGGCAGCTGGGTCAGCGCGAAGTCCGCGCCCGAGCGCGGCGGATCCAGCAGCAGCTTGTCGAAGCCTTCGCGCATCCACGCGTGGCCCGACAGGTCCTGCGCCAGGTCGGCGGCATGGAACTGCACGTTGTCCAACCCGTTGCGCGCGGCGTTCTCGCGGGCGCGCATCACCAGCCCGGCCTCGCCTTCCACGCCCACCACCGATCGCACGTTGCGCGCCAGCGGCAGGGTGAAGTTGCCCAGCCCGCAGAACAGGTCGAGCACGCGCTCGTCCGGCTGCGCGTCCAGCAGGTCCAGCGCGCTTCGGATCATCTTCCCGTTGAGCCCGGCGTTGACCTGGATGAAATCCAGCGGCCTGAAGCCGTAGACCAGGTCCCATTCGGGCAGCGAAAACGCCAGGTCCGGCGCCGCCGGCCACAGCGGTACCACGCTGTCGACGCCGCCGGACTGCAGGAAGATGGCGAAGCGGTGCGCCTGCCCGAAAGCGGTCAACGCGGCGCGATCGGCCTCCGACAACGGCTCCAGGTGACGGATGGTCAGCGCGACGCCGTCGAAGGCGTCATTGGCGTTGCCGGCGATGAACTCGATCTGCGGGATCGCGCTGCGCGCCTGCAGCCCATCCACCAGTGCCGCCAGCGCTTCGATGCGGCTGCCAATGGCCGGGATGACCGTGTGGCATTCGTGCAGCTCGGCGACGAAGCGCGGGTCCTGCTCGCGGAAGCCGACCAGCGTGCGGCCCTTCTTCTCGACCCGACGCACGGAGAACCGGCCCTTGCGGCGGTAGCCCCAGGCCGCGTCGGTGAGCGGCGGCAGCACGCGCTCGGGCGTGACGTGGCCGATGCGCTCCAGGTTCTCCATCAGCACGCGCTGCTTGGCGATGATCTGCCGGTCCTCGGCCAGATGCTGCAGCGCGCAGCCGCCGCAGGTGCCGAAGTGCGGGCAGCGCGGCTGCACGCGGTGCTCGGACGCCTCCAGCACCTCGACCGTGCGCGCCTCGTCGAAGTGGCGGTTCTTCGCCGACTGCACGGCCATCACCCGCTCGTCCGGCAGCGCCCCGGACACGAACACCGCCTTGCCGTCCTCGCGGCGCGCGACGCCGCGGCCGTCATGGGTCAGGTCGGTGATTCGGGCTTCAAACGGGGTGGGGTCGATGCGGGAACGGCGTGCCACGTGCAGGTATATCCGGACGACAGGGGCGCGCATTGTCGCAGAAGGCGGGACCGGGGACCCCTGCCCGGCGACGGCGCGCTGCGTGTGCGGCTCCGGCATTGCCTCCGACAACAAAGCGAAGGCCCGCAGCGCGGGCCTTCGTCAATGCGACCGGCTTGGGAGCTTACTTCTGCTTCCAGCTACCGCCGGACTGGTACCACCAGCCCGCACGCGCGCTGTCGACCCACTGCTTGGCGAACACTTCGCGGATCCGCCCTTCCCACTCCGGATGCCCGTTGGCGACGGCCACCTCGCGGTACACCGCCTTGCGGTCCCGGTTGTCGTCGGCCACGGCCTGGTTGATGGCGACACGGTCCTTCAACGGCAGCTGGCCGGCGTCGCGCACCACGACGGTGCCGTCGGCGGCAAAGCCCAGCGCCCCGGCGTCGAACCCGGCCCTAAGCTGCGAATCGAACCGCTGCTTCATGCGGGCCTGGATGGACTGGATGGCCGGCGTCTTGATGGTGATGTCCGGGCTCTGCGCATGCGCGGTCCCGATGCCGGCCAGCGCCCACAGGTCCACGCGCGGCAGCGTCACGGCGGCCAGACCGCCCGGCGCACCGCCACCCTCGCCCTCCGCCGGCGTGGCCGCGCGCTCGTCGTCGATGACCTGTTCCACGAACTCGCGCGCTGCCTCGCGCGCCTCCGCGGCCGGGAAGTAGACGTTGATCGTCACGCACGCGCTCAATACCACCGCCGCCACCGGCACTCCCATCCAACGTCGCATATCCGTCTCCTGCTTGTGCATCGCTCGTTGTGCCGGTCACTCGACGACCGGTTTGATTTCACCTGAACCTACGGCGGACAGGCGCTCGACCAGCGTCGGCCAGTCCACCCGCCGGTTGTGGCCCACCACCGTCAACCGCGGCAGGCCCGAACCCTGCACGATGATAAAGCCTGGCTCCTGCATGGATGCCCGGGGCGCTGAACCCAGGCCGTCCATCTCGCACACCTCGTCGGCCAGACGGCAGGCGATGCCGATACGCGCGTAGCCGAAGTCGTCGAACAGGCCGATCAGCTGCGCCTGCAGGGTGCTGGCGAAACTGGGATCGCCCACGCTCGACAGGTCCTGCACCGCGCGCTGGCTGATGCGCTGGCGCAGGCCGCGCTTGCGGTCGGTGTGGAGCGAGGCATCGAACGCGACGGGCTGCCAGTCCACCAGGCGCAGGCCGTCGATGCGGCCGTCCAGCGCGCCGGTGATCTCGCCGAATCCGAACACGCCGGTCAGCGACTGCAGGTCCAGGTCATTGAAGGCGATATCGGCCGACAACGTGGGCGCCACGCCGAAGGGGCGCTCCATTGCCAGCGACGACACCTGCACCGTCCCGTCGAACAGCGCCATCGCCAGCCCGCCGTCGAATTCGAGCCGGTCGTTCGCGTAGCGCGCCTGCGGGATGCGACCGGTCAGGCGACCCGTGAAGGCCGGCCACCCCAACGCCTGCGCCAGCTGGCCGACGTCCAGCGAATCCAGGCCCAGCCCGAAGGTAATGTCGAGGCCGCCCCCGGCACCGGGCGGCCGCAGTCGCAGCTGTTCGATGCGGGCCTCGCCGCCCAGCAGGGCGACCCTGACGTGCCGGTCCAGCGCCAGCACGCCATCGCCACTGGTGAACGGCAGCCGGGCCGCGCCGAAACCCAGGCCGTAGACCGCGCCACCCGACCATTCCAGCGCGCTCGATACCGGCGCGGCGGCGGAGAACCGGACATCGCCCTGCAGGCCCTCAAACGCGAAGCGGCCGCGCGGATCGTCCACGCGCACGCCATCCAGCGCCAGCCGGGCCTGTTGCAGCTGGCCACGGTCGAGCCGCAGGTCAACCGAGGCGCGGCCCGCCAGTTGCAACTCCGTCAGCCCGGCCAGCCCGAGCCACCCGGTGAGGTATCCGGCGGCCGTCGCCGCCAGGTCCGGGGCGTCGATCGCGAGGTTGGCCGTCTCCAGTGCGAGTTCCGGCGTGAAGGCCACCGAGCCGTCCACCCGCAGCCGCCCGGGGTCATGCCAGCGCACACGCGGGATCGCCCAGCCGCTGGCCTCGACCTGTCGCGCACCCAGGGACAGGTCGACCGGCCGGTCGAGCGCGATGTAGGTCGTCCCGTACAGGAGTTCGCCGGCCAGCAGCCGGCCCTCGAGCTCGACCTCGTCGGTGCGTCCGAGACGGGTGTCCAGCCGCAGCCGCGCATCCAGGCCTTCGGCGGCGATGCGGCCGTCCGGTGTATCGAGCGCGACATCGTGGAGGTCCAGTGGGCCGTGCACGCGCAGGCGCTCGTCCTGCAATGCCACCACCTCCAGCCGCGCATCGGCACGGCCCCGCTGCAACCGTGCGTCGGGCCAGGCCTGGTCGATCAGCGCCTGCGTCCAGGCCAACGGCACCCGGGTGAGGTCGATGCGGGTCAGGTCGGGCGTGGCGCCGTGGCGGGCCAGGGTGACGCGCGCGTCCCCCTGCGTCAGCGACGCGTGCGTGGACTCGGCGCCCAGCACGACGGCCAAGCGAAACGCCGCGCCGCCCTCGCGCACGACTCCGTCGCACCGCCAGCCGCCGTCCCGGGTGTGCTGCAGCGGGCATTGCCAGTCCAGGTCACGGAAGCGGTAACCCAGGTCCGGGGCGTCGAGGCGGCCGGCCCGAAGCCGGAGGTGCCCCTCGCCCGTCCCCTGCGGCCAGTCCAGCCGCACGCGCACGCCCTGCAAGGTCGCCACCGGCGTGACCACGCGCTCGATCCGTGCCGTGGCCGTCCGGGCCGGTGCCGGCAACGCCCACGTCGCCAGCAGCGAAAACCCCACGACCCGCGCCATCAGGCGTAGGATCCACGCGACGAAGGGCACGGGCGATCGGGGCGCGAGCGGGGGCGACGACATCCGCGGGAGCATACCCAGTCTCGCTGCCTGTTCACGATGAAAGGCGGGCCGATGACAGCTGAAGCACTGCCACGCGTGCTGCTGGTCGAGGACGATCCCATCAGCCGCGCATTCCTGTCTGCCGCGCTGGACACGGTGCCGTGCGAGGTCGACAGCGCCGACGGCATGGCCGCCGCGCTGGCATTGGCACGCAGCCAGCGCTACGACGCCTGGTTGCTGGATGCGCACCTGCCCGACGGCTCGGGCATCGACCTGCTGCACCGCCTGCGGACGCTCCACCCCGACACGCCTGTGCTGGCGCATACCGCCAGCCGCGACGCGTCCCTTCACGATTCGCTGCGCCAGGCCGGGTTCGCCGAGGTGGTCGTCAAGCCGCTGCCGGCCTCCGCCATGCGCGGCCGGGTGCGCGCGCTGCTCGGGCTGCCCACCACGCCGGATGCCGGCGCCCCGATGGCGTCCGCTACCGGCAACGCGCCGGTGTGGGACGACGAGGCCGCAGCGCGCGCGCTCAACGGCAACCTGGCGCATGTGCAGACGCTGCGCGGCCTGTTCCTGCAGGAGCTGTCGCACGTCCGCGACGAGATCGCGGCGGCATACCAGCGCGGCGATCACGCGCATATGCAGCGGGCTTTGCACAAGCTACGGGCCAGCTGCGGGTTCGTCGGTGCGCGGCGGCTGGCAGGGGCCGTCCAGGCGCTGGAGGCACGGGCCAGCGATGCGCTGGCCTGGTCGGCGTTCCAGCAGGCAGCCGGCGAAACACAGGAAACGCCGACGGAACGCTGACGGGCGCGGTTGCCACGGGCGATGCCGCCGCTTCACCGCATCCCGGATCGAGCCCGATCGAGGAATCAGCCGCGATCCGGCAACCGTGGGCCCACGCGCGCCAGGTCTCCGAGCATCTCCCATGACTTGAGCCCCCTGGGGCCCAGATGGTGCGCCAGCACCGCGCGCAGCGCGCGGCGCAGGCCGGCCAGGTCGTCCGGGACCGGGCACGCATCGTCGGCCATCGCCAGCAGTGCGCGGCCGGTGGCTGCCCCCGCGCGATCGGCTTGGCCACGGTCGCTGAGCAGGCGACGGGCCCCGTGCTCGGGATCCAGGCGGTAGCGCGCCGCCGGGTCGATGGCGGCTCCATCGCCGTCCACCCGCCAGTCGAAGCCCACGCCCAGCGCATCCAGCAGGTCACGCTCGTAGCGCCGCAACGTCCAGCCCAAGGGCTCGTCCGCCCGCAACCGTTCGCGCACGACGGCGTAGGCGTGGAAGAGCTCGGGCTGCGGGTCCTGACGGGGCGCCAGGCGCAGGGTGAGTTCGTTGACGTAGAAGCCGGCGAGCAACGCTTCGCCGACCAGCCGCGGGGCCGCATCGACTGCCTCGGCGGCGACCAGCCTCGCCAGCTCGCCACGTTGCACGGCATCCAGGCGGACCCACTGAAGGGGCTGCAAGGCGGCGCGCAGGACGTGGCGCTTCGGGCCCTGGACACCGCGCGCCAGCACGCCGAGTCGGCCGTGCGTGGCCGTGAGCACTTCCACCAGCAGGCTGGTTTCGCGCCACGGGCGCGCATGCAGCACGAAGGCGGGTTCGGCGGTGATTCGCATGTCTTGGAGGCCAGGGTCAGGGGCTATGGACCGGTGCGCGGCTCTGGAGTTTTTTGATCGCCCTCATGCCGGCGCCCGCACAGCGCTGCCCCGCCCTGCCCGCCTCAGTCGTGGTACCCGAAGGCGCGCAACGCCGCCTCGTCGTCCGACCAGCCTTCGCGCACGCGCACCCAGGTTTCCAGGAAGACCTTCGAGTCGAACAGCCGCTCCATCTGCTGGCGCGCCTTGGCACCGATCTCGCGCAGGCGCTCGCCGCCCTTGCCGATGACGATCGCCTTCTGGCCGTCGCGCTCCACCCAGATCACCGCGCCGATGCGCAGCAGGCGGCCGTCGACCTCGAAACGTTCGATTTCCACGGTCGTGGCGTAGGGCAGCTCCTCCCCCAGCTGGCGCATCAGTTGCTCGCGCACCATCTCGCCAGCGAGGAAGCGCTGGCTCTTGTCGGTGATTTCGTCTTCGCCGTACAGCGCATCCTGCTTGGGCAGGTGCTGCAGCACGGTCTTCACCAGCGCGTCCAGACCATGGCGCTTGAGCGCCGACACCGGGTGCACGCCGGCGAATTCACGGCCTTCGCTGACCTGCGCCAGGTACGGCAACAGCGCGGTCTTGTCCTTGAGCCGGTCGACCTGGTTGACCACCAGCACCACCGGCAGGCCCGCACCCTTCAGCGCTTCGTACGCGAAGCTGTCGGCCTCGTCCCACTGCCCGGCACGCACCACCAGCAGGGCCACGTCCACGCCTTCCAGCGCGCCGCGGGCCGCGCGGTTCATCCAGCGGTGCATGGCGGTCGCGGTCGACTTGCCCTGGTCGCGATGCAGGCCCGGCGTATCGACCAGCACCAGCTGGCCCTCCGGGAAGGTGGCGATGCCCAGCAGGCGGTGGCGCGTGGTCTGCGGACGGGGCGAGACGATGCTGATCTTCGCCCCCACCAGCGCGTTGGTCAGGGTGGACTTGCCGACGTTGGGTCGGCCGATGACGGCGACGTGGCCGGCGCGGTAAGGATTCTGCATGCGGCAATTGTAGGTCGGCGGACGCCGGCCGGGGCATGGTCAGCCCGCGCGCGCCTCGCGCAGCGCTTCCAGCGCGGCCAGCGCCGCCTCGGCCGCGGTCTGCTCGGCCGCCCTGCGCGATCCGCCCTCGCCTTCTGTCACGACGTGCGGCTCGGCCAGCGTGCAGCTGACCTGGAAGGTCTTGGCGTGCTCCTCGCCGCTTTCGGACAGCAATGCATAGACCGGCAACGGCTTCTGGCGGCCCTGCAACCATTCCTGCAGGCGGGTCTTGGCGTCCTTGCCCACTTTGTGCGGCGGTGGCAGCGCGGCCATGGCCGGCTCGAACCACGGCAGCACGACGGCGCGACAGGCCTCGAACCCGGCGTCCAGGTAGATCGCCGCCACCAGGGCTTCCAGTGCGTCGGCCAGGATGGAATCCCGCCGGTGGCCACCGGACTTCATTTCCCCCGGCCCCAGCGTGAGCTTGGCACCGAGGTCGAGCTCACGCGCGATCGGCGCCAGGCCGGATTCGCGCACCAGTTCGGCGCGCGCACGCGTCAACGCACCCTCGTCCACCTGCGGCCAGCGCTGGTACAGGGCTTCGGCAATGATCAGGTTGACGAGCGAGTCGCCCAGGAACTCCAGGCGCTCGTTGTGCGGCGCACCCGCGCTGCGGTGGGTCAGGGCCTGCGCCAGCAGGCCCGGATCACGGAACGGATGGCCGATGCCGGTCAAACCGGCCTCAGTCCAGCCCGCCGCCGCGGCGCAACTGCTCCTCGGCGTGGAACTTGCCGACGATGTCCAGGTTGTAGATCAGCGGCTTACGGATCTCGTAGTCGACCGTCATCAGGTAGCCCGAATCGCGACGCTCGACCTTCAAGTGCTCTTTCTTCACGTTGTCGGCGTAACTGACGTAGAGCTTGCGGAAGAAGAAATCGCGGACGCGCGCCGGGTCGGCGTTGGCCATCGCCGGGTCGGACTTCATCGCGGCCAGCGCGCGCTTGACGGCGTAGTACTCCGAATACATCGGGATCAGCTTCATGCCCATGTAGACGAACACGCCCACCACCGCCAGCACGATGATGAAGCTGATCAGGGTCATACCGCGTTGCGAACGTTTCAACGTGCCTTTCATGAATGTGTCCCCCTAGCGATGCGCCGCCTGCCCCGCGGCATGGGTGTTACCGGACCACGTGCGTCAAGGAATGCTGCTGCCGATCCGCGAAAGATCCAGCCCCCCGTCGAAGTGCATCCAGATCAGGAACGCCTTGCCCCTGAGGTTGGACTCCGGGAGGAAGCCCCAGTATCGGCTGTCCTCGCTATTATCACGATTGTCGCCCATCACGAAATAGTGGCCCGGCGGCACGACCCACTCGCCCTCGCCCTGGTCCATGAACGGCAGGTTGGTCCGCTCCAGCACGGTGTGGGCGCGACCCGGCAGCTGCTCGCGCAGTTCTTCCGCGCCGGTCATCTCGGTGCCGTTGCCGGTGCCGGAATACACGCCGACACTGTCGTAGGCCAGCGGCTCGCCATTCACATAGACGGTGTTGTCGCGGTAGGCGATGCGGTCCCCCGGCAGGCCCATCACGCGCTTGATCCAGTCCTGGTCGGGGTGGTGGGGCGGCCGGAACACCACCACGTCGCCCCGCTCCGGCTCACCCAGCGCCACCACCTTGTGGTTGTTGATCGGCAGTCGCAGGCCGTAGGTGAACTTGTTGACCAGGATGAAGTCACCCGTCAGCAGGGTCGGCATCATCGAGTTGGACGGGATGCGGAACGGTTCGGCGATGAAGCTGCGCAGCAGCAGCACGACCAGCAGTACCGGGAAGAACGCCTTGGAGTAGTCGACCAGCACCGGCTCCTTGCCGTCGTCCAGCAAGGTCGCGCCGGCGGCGCGGCGCTTGGCGAAGAACAGGGTGTCCAGCAACCAGATGATGCCGGTGGCGAAGGTGAGCACCACCAGGGCGATTTCAAACCAGCGCATCGGGGGTCCTTTGGATCCGGGAGTGGGGCAACGTGTTGCCGGGGTGGGTCATGCGGGCGGTACGGACGCAGTATTTCGGCGGTGAGGCGGTATCGGACGTGCTGCAGGTCATGCAAGGCACGGCGCATCGGCCGCCCTCCAGCGCTGGGTGCCGATCGCGCGGCACCGGCCAATCAATAAAAAAAACGACGGCTCCCCATTCGCTTACTTGTTGTCCACGGTCAGCACGGCCAGGAACGCCTCCTGCGGGATCTCCACGCGGCCGACCTGCTTCATCCGCTTCTTGCCCTCTTTCTGCTTCTCGAGGAGCTTCTTCTTGCGGGTGATGTCGCCACCGTAGCACTTGGCCAGCACGTTCTTGCGCATCGCCTTGACCGTGCTGCGGGCGATGACCTGCGAGCCGATCGCGGCCTGGATCGCCACGTCGAACATCTGCCGCGGGATCAGC
>CAMPJI010000059.1 GCA_946886865.1 uncultured Lysobacterales bacterium
CTTCAGCAGGGCCCGGGCGATCGCGATCCGTTGCCGCTGACCGCCGGACAGGCGGACGCCGCGCTCGCCCAGGAAAGAGCGATAACCCTGCGGCAGCTTCTCGATGAAGCCATGCGCGGCCGCCATCTGCGCGGCCGCGATGACTTCGGCCGGTACGGGCTCGGGCTCCGATGGGGCCACCACCGGCGCGTTGTCCTGCGCGACTTCGGCGGGTCGCCCATCGGCGGACACGTGTCCGGGCGGGGTCGCCGGGGCGGTGCCCTCGACGGCCTGGTCGGTCTCTTCGGGGGCGCGGGACGGGGGCGCCTGGCGGTTGGCATCCGGGAACGCCGCGGCCAGTTCCTCGATGTTGTACTTGCGCTCGGAAGCGGGCGTTTCAGGCTTCTTGCGGCGGAAAAAACTGACCATCGAGCGGGGTTGTCTGCGGATGCGCGAGAATGCGCACATGCTAGCACCCGGCCCCCTTCAACCCTGATGAACAAAGCCTCTCGCAATGGACGGGCAGGCCCCCGCCCGGGCGGCCATCGGCCCCCGGGGGCGGTACGCATCATCGGCGGCCGTTGGCGCGGTACGCGGCTGGAGGTGCCGGATGTCGACGGCCTGAGGCCCACAAGCGACCGCGTGCGCGAAACCCTCTTCAACTGGCTCCAGCCCGTGGTGTCCGGCGCGAAGGTCGTCGACCTGTTCGCGGGCAGTGGTGCCCTGGGCCTGGAGGCGCTGTCGCGCGGCGCGGCCTCGGCGGTGCTGGTCGAGCGAGACCGCGCGCTGGCCGACGCGCTGGACACCACCCTGGCGCGGCTGCCGGGCGGCGAGGCCGGCGATGCGGTCAATGCCGATGCCCTGGCCTGGCTGCGTGGGCAGGCCGCCGCGCAGTGGGACATCGCCTTCGTGGACCCGCCGTTCGCGGGCAACCTGTGGCAGGCCGCGCTGGAGGCCCTCTCACCGCGCATGAAGCGCGACGCCTGGCTGTACGTGGAATCCCCGGCCGACGCCGCGCCGGTCCTGCCGGACGGCTGGTGCCTGCACCGCGAAGGGCGCACCCGCGAGGTGCGGCATGCGCTGTACCGGCGGGTCGCGCAGCCCGCTGATACACTCCCGGCCGACGTCGACGGGGCCGTCCCGGCCGGCGGTTGACCGACTCCCGCCCGCAACGGGCCGCACGTCCCACACCGGTACAAGCCTTCCGAATGACCGTGGCCCGCACCCGCATCGCCGTCTATCCGGGCACCTTCGACCCGATCACCAACGGCCATATCGACCTGGTCGACCGCGCCGCGCCGCTGTTCGAGCGGCTGATCATCGGGGTGGCCGAAAGCCCCAGCAAAGGACCGGCACTGCCGTTGGACCTGCGCGTGAAGCTGGCGCGCGACGCCGTCGCACACCACCCGCACATCGAAGTGCGCGGCTTCGACTGCCTGCTGGCGCATTTCGTCGACCAGATGGGCGCCGGCGTCCTGCTGCGCGGCCTGCGCGCCGTGTCGGACTTCGAGTACGAGTTCCAGCTGGCCAGCATGAACCGCCACCTGATCCCGGAGGTGGAGACGCTGTTCCTCACCCCGGCCGAGCAGTACGGCTTCATTTCCTCTTCGCTGGTGCGCGAAATCGCGCGCCTGGGCGGCGACGTGTCCGGCTTCGTGCCTCCGGCCGTGGCCAGCGCGCTGCAGGCCGAATGGCAGCGCACCCGCGGATGAACGTCCATCCTTGCACCACGAACCACCACGTTCCACAAACCAAACGGGGATCCCGATGAACACCACCACCCGCATGCTGCTGGTCGCCTGCCTGTCGCTGCCGATGCTGGCCGCCTGCAACCAGGACGCCGATGAAACCGCCGTGGTCGAGCAGGCGCCGCTCACCGTGCCGGCCGACAACAACGACGACGCCTGGGGCACGTACCTGACCGAGGTCGTCCGCCGCAACATGGACGACGTCGTGTCCAGCCCGTACCTGTACTACCTGCCGGCCGAAGACGCCGCCGACTTCCAGGGCTTCTACGACCGCCAGCTGGAGAAGGCGCAGGGCGACATCGCCCGCGGCGTGACCGAGGGCAACATGCTGGCCTACGGCTCGCCGGCCTCGGCGAAGATGGCCGACATGATCGTGTCCGCCTTCGAAGGCGCAGACCCGGGTTCGATGAAGGGCGTCAAGGTGCTCTTCATCGGCAACGCCGCCGACAGCGCACGCGTCGAAGCCGCCGTGGCCCCGACCGGCGTCAACTACAAGTTCGTCGAAGCCAAGTGACGCCCTGGCGCGTGGTCGCCCGGCGGCCACGCCCTTGAGGGGTCGTCATGCCGGCGAAAGCCGGATAAACGGGCACCAGGAACATGGCCGCACACGCGGCCTTGTTCTTTTCAGGCCTTTGAGCCGGCGGGTTCCGGGCCAACCAGCCAGAGCCCGCGCGCCGCAGCGCGGCGGCATCCTGCACCGTTCCACGCGCCCTGCTTGATCGCCGGGCGCGCCCCTCCTACCGTGTCCCCATGTCGCTGAAGATCAACGAGCTGTGCGTCAACTGCGACGTCTGCGAGCCGGCCTGTCCCAACCAGGCCATCTCGCAGGGCGAGGTGATCTATGTGATCGACCCGGCGCGGTGCACCGAGTGCGTCGGCCATTACGACGAACCGCAGTGTGTCGTGGTCTGCCCGGTCGAGTGCATCGACCCCGACCCGGACCACCCCGAAGACGAGGGGCAGCTGCTGGCCAAGCTGGCCCGTCTGCAGGCGACGTCCTGATCGTCACCCTGAACTGTCGGCCCGTCGGCGGGCCCTTGCACGGAGACTTGCTGCATGCGTGATGCATTGCGAACCCTCGCGCTGGCCACCGTGCTGTTCACCGGTGCCCCGGCGCTGCACGCGCACGAGCCACCGGCAAACGCAGAGGCGCGCCAGGCACCGGTCGCCGACACGCCGCCCGGCACCGCCATCGCCAGCGCCCATGCGCTGGCGACGCGGGCGGGGTTCGACGCGATCGACGCCGGCGGCAACGCCTTCGATGCGGCCGTGGCGGTGTCGGCCGCACTGGCGGTGGTGGAGCCGATCAGCTCGGGCCTGGGTGGCGGCGGTTTCTTCCTGCTGCATGACGCGGACACCGGTCGCGATGTCTTCATCGATGCGCGCGAGACGGCGCCGGCGTCCAGCGCGGCCGAGGGCGTGTACCTCGACGAGGCGGGCAACCTCGACCGCGACCGTGCCACCAACGGGCCATGGGCCGCGGGTATTCCGGGCCTCCCGGCCGCGCTGGTGCACGTCGCAAAGGAGTACGGCCGCCTGCCCCTGCAGCGCAGCTTGGCCCCGGCCATCGCGCTGGCGCGCGACGGCTTTCCCGTGTACGAGCGGCTCGAGCGCGGATACAAGGCACGCGCCAAGGTCATGGAGCGCTACGCCGGCACCCGCGCGGTGTACCTGGCCGACGGCGACGCACCCGAGGTCGGCGAGACCCTGAAGCAACCCGAGCTGGCGCGCACGCTGGAGTCGATCGCCCGGGATGGCTTCGATGGCTTCTACCGCGGCGAGATTGCGCAGCGCCTGCTCGCCGGCGTCGAGGCCGAAGGCGGGCAATGGACGGCCGAGGAACTGGCCGGTTACCGCGTGCGTGAGCGCGAGCCGCTGCGGTTCGACTACAACGGCTGGCAGGTCGTCACCGCGCCGCCGCCGTCGTCCGGTGGCGTGGCGTTGGCGCAGATGCTGCAGATCCTGTCGGCTTGGGACCTGGAGGCGCTGCCGGACGCGCAGCGCATCCACCTCACGGTCGAGGCCATGCGCCGCGCCTACCGCGACCGCACCTTCTACCTGGGCGACCCGGATTTCGTCGACATGCCGCTGGCGCTGCTGACCGACCCCGATTACGCCGCCGGCCTGCGCGCGACCATCCACCCGGACAAGGCCACGCCGAGCGACCTGCTGTCGGGCCAGCCCACGCCGCTGGAGGACGAGGAGACCACGCACTTCTCCATCATCGATGCCGACGGCAACCGCGTCGCGGTCACGCAGACGGTCAACCTGCTGTTCGGCTCGGGCCTGGTGCCGCCGGGCACGGGCGTGCTGCTCAACAACGAGATGGACGATTTCGCGCTCAAGCCGGGCACGCCCAATGCGTTCGGGGTCATGGGCTTCGACGCCAATGCGGTGGAGCCCGGCAAGCGCATGCTCAGTTCGATGACGCCGAGCTTCATGGTGTCGGACGACCGGGTTGCCGTGCTCGGCACGCCGGGCGGCAGCCGCATCATCACCATGGTGCTGCTGGGCATGCTCGGCTACGCCGACGGCCTGGACGCGGCAGACGTGGCGGCACTGCCGCGCTACCACCACCAGTGGATGCCCGATGAGATTTCCGTCGAAACCGGCGCGCTGTCGCGGGACGTGGCCGCGGCGCTCGAGGCGATGGGTCACACCGTCAAGCGTCCACCGGACGAGGTCAGGGGCGGTGCATCCAGCCACACCTGGGGCAACCTGCAGACCGTGTCGTGGGACCGCGTCGAAAACACGCTGGAGGCCGCCAGCGACCCGCGCAACCCGGTGGGTCAGGCGACGGTGCGGCGCGCGGAGTAGAGTCGGTACCGGTCCGTTGCGACGCGTTCGCTGCGTATCGACGATGCGCTAATGCCGTCCGCAGTACCGTATCGCCCCCAGCCAACCGATCGACCCGATCGATACCTCAGGAGCCGGCCATGAAACTCTGGTCGTTGATGGGCAATTCGCAGAAGCTCGATGGCGGCGCCATGTTCGGTAATGCGCCGCGCGCGCTGTGGGGGCGCTGGGCCGCGCCGGACGACGAGAACCGCATCGACCTGGCCTGCCGCGCGCTGCTGGCCACACCGCTCAATGGCAAGACGGTGCTGTTCGAGGCCGGCATCGGCGCGTTCTTCGACCCGAAGCTGCGCGAGCGCTACGGCGTGGTGGAGGACCGGCACGTGCTGTTGGACTCGCTGGCCGCGGCCGGTTTCAAGCCCGCGGACATCGACGTGGTGGTGCTCTCGCACCTGCACTTCGACCATGCCGGCGGCCTGCTGCAGCCGTACGAGGAAGGGAAGCCGCCCACGCTCGCGTTTCCCGAAGCGACGTACGTCGTCGGCCGCGAGCACTGGGAGCGCGCCACGCAGCCGCACCCGCGCGACCGTGCCAGCTTCATTCCGGAGTTGCCTGCACTGCTGGAGGCCACCGGCCGGCTCGAGCTGGTCGACGGCCCGTATTCAAAGGCGCTGGGCGAGGCGGTGCGTTTCCACTTCAGCCACGGCCATACCCCGGGGCTGATGCTGGCGGAGATCGTCGGCCCCGAGCGCGTCGATGGGCAGCCGCACGGCGGCGTCGTGTTCTGCGCCGACCTGATCCCGGGCCGCCCGTGGGTGCACGTGCCGATCACCATGGGCTACGACCGCAACGCTGAGTTGCTGATCGACGAGAAGCAGGCGTTCCTCGCCGACATGCAGGCGCGCAACGTCCATCTGTTCTTCACCCACGACCCCGGGTGCGCGCTGGCCCAGATCACGCGTGACGAACGCGGCCGCTACGGCACGACGCACGAAGTGGCCGAACTGCACGCGCGGGCGCTGGCTGCATGAGGTTACGGCGCGCCTGGCGCGCGGTTGCAGTGGCGGTGGCATGCGGCGTGGCCGCATGCATGGGCGTGGCCGGCGCCGTGCCGACGCCGCCGTCGGCGCCGACGTTGCCCGCCGATGCCATCCCCAGTGCCGGCGCGGTGCTGGTGGACCCCGACTTCGGCGTGTCCACGCGCGAGTTCGGCCTGGACCGGCAGGTGCAGATGTACCAGTGGCGTCGCAGCGGCGATCAGTTCGACCGCGTATGGAGCGCGGGCCGTATCGAGTCGGCCGACTTCGGTGCCGACTACCAGAACCCGCCGCTGCCCATCGACAGCCAGCGCTGGTGGGCGCGCGATGCGACCCTCGGCGGGCATCCCCTCGACGAAACGGTGTTGCAGGCGCTGGGGGAATGGCGTCCGTTCCGGCCGGCCTTCAGCGAGTTGCCGCTGAACATGGCGGCGACCTTCCAGCCCGAAGGCGATGGCCTGGGCAGTGCGGAGAACCCACTGGCGCCCGCCGTCGGCGACCTGCGCATCACCTGGCGTGAGCTGCACCTGCCGCCGCTGGCAGGCCGGTTGGAGCTGCGCGACGGCCGCTGGCAGCTGTCGCCACGCACGGCCGCGGCGGCGCTCAATGCCGCGCCGCTGCCCCCGGTGGTGGACGAGCGGCGACCCGTGCTGGACACCGCGGCGGCCGTGGTCGCCACGCCACCGGGCACCGGCCGCCACGGGTGGTGGGTGCTCGGCATTGCAGCGTTGCTCGTGGCGGTGGGCGTGGGCGTGGCGATCCGGCGCCGGCGCTGACGGCCTGCGCCGCCAGCGGTCGCGATGACCGCCGGGCGCCGCGTCGGCGCCGGCCTCAGCCGTGCCTGGTTCCGAAGATCTTGTCGCCCGCGTCGCCCAGCCCGGGCAGGATGTACCCCACCTCGTTGAGCCGCTCGTCGATGGATGCGGTGTAAACCTCCACGTCCGGGTGCCGCGCTTCCAGTGCACGCAGCCCCTCGGGCGCGGCCACCAGGAACAGCCCCTTGATGCGCGTGCAGCCCGCGGCCTTCAGCAGGTCCACAGTCGCCACCAGGCTGCCGCCGGTGGCCAGCATCGGGTCCAGGATGATCGCCGTGCGCTCGTCCATCCGCCCGGTGAGCTTCTCGTAGTAGCCCACCGGCTGCAGCGTGGCCTCGTCGCGCTGCAGGCCCACCACGCCCACCTTCGCCGCCGGGATCAGCTCGAGCACGCCCGGCAGCATGCCCAGCCCTGCGCGCAGGATCGGCACCAGCGTGACCTTCGCGCCCTTGATGCGGCGCGTCTCCACCGGCCCGGCCCAGCCCTCCACCGTCACCGGCTCGGTCTCCATGTCGGCCGTGGCCTCGTAGGTCAGCAGCATCGCCACCTCCGATGCCAGCTCGCGGAAACTCTTGGTGCTGTTGTCGGCACGACGCATCAGGCCGAGCTTGTGCTGGACCAGCGGGTGTAGGACTTCTCTGACTTTCATGTAGGGATTCCGGAGCAGGGCGGGTAGGACGTGGCGCGAAAACCAGCGCCCCATTGTGTCGCAAGGTCCTGGCGGCTTTCACGCCCGGTTGACCGGTTCTACAGGTCTCCGTAGCGTGCGCGCCCTTGCAGACCCGTCACCAAGGAAAGGTGAGTCGATGAACCGCGCAAGGATGTCGCGCGCCCTCCTGTTCGTACCCGTGTCAGTCGCGACGATCCTCGCGGGCTGCGCCGCGCGTTCGGCGCCGGACTTCAATGGGGCATGGCAACCGGTCAACCGGTATGCCGCACAGACGCAGGCCATACCGCTGCGCAGCCAGTACCGGTTCCAGCCCTCGCCCATGGACGGGACCCTGCGGCACATGCTGTCGCGCTGGGCACGCGATGCCGGCGTGGGCCTGTCGTACCGGCACCACTCCGACTTCACTCTCCACCGCCCGGTGGAAGCGCTGTCGACCACCGACCTGGGCGATGCGGCGGAGCAGCTGAGCCGGATCTACGCAGGGCAGCGCATCGTCGTGGCGGCAGAAGAGGGCGGCCTCGTGGTCCGTTCCGCTCCGCCTCCCGATGCATCCGTCGCTGACGCCGATGGAAGGGCATCCGGCGAGGTGTTGCCCTGACATTGAAACCCTCGTCGCCCCGGAGGGGCGCCGACCTTCCAGCCCTTTTCCACCAGGAACGGCCCGCACGGGCGGGCAGCAACGGATTGCATGCATGTTCGGTAAGCAGACCACCACCCCCGCCGTCGATGCCTGCATCGCACGGGCGGCGAGCTACGAAGTCTCCATCGCCGACCTCGCCCGCAGGAGCGAGCGTCGGGCTTGGATGGTCGCGTTTGCCGCGGTCACGATGGCCGTGCTGCTGGCCGCCGGCTGCTTCGCGCTGTTTCCTCTGAAGGAGGAGGTGCCATTCCTCGTGATGGCCGACGCGCACACCGGCAACGCCGCCGTGGCCCGCGTGGACAGCGAGTTCGGACAGCGTTGGATCACGGCGAGCGAGGCGGTCAACCGCAGCCACGTTGCGCGCTTCGTCACGATGCGCGATGTTCGAACAGACGAAGTCGCTTTTTGGCCGATGGCTGTACTACGGCATCGGCACCATGTTCTCCCTCGGGGTGCTCAGCTTCATGGTCGCGGTCGCCATGAAGATGGTGCTGGCCGTGGCCACCGCGTTTGCCGCGCAGTACCTGGCTGCATTGAGTTTGGACGCGGGTGGGAGTACCGCCGGTGTCAGCAGCATGGCGATGCAGCAAGGCGGGCTGGGTCTGATCCTCACGGTGCTGCTGGTGATGACGCCGCCCATGGCCGCCGCGTTCTTCGGCGGCACGATGGGTCACTTCAGCGGCTATTCGCAGTTCGGTGGCGGCGCCGCTGGTGCCAACGCCCAGAGTTTCAACGCGGCGGGTCGCCCGACCGGGCAGGTGCCACAGGTAGCGGGCGTGCAGCCCGTCGCGAGGGGGCCGGCCGAGGGCCAAGGGCCCGACATGCCGGTCCCGCAGTTGCACGCGGCCGGCCGACTGCCGCAGCAGGCACCGGTGGAGGACGTGGTCAAGACGGCAGGAGGGTTCAGTGGCCCGCGGTGAAGAACCCGCGCGCGCAGCGCGGCACGCGGTGGTCAGGGGCATCGGTCTGGTATGGCTGCTGGCACCCGCGCTCGCAGGCATAGCGCAGGAAAGAGTGCAGGCCGCATCGAGCCAGGGCGCCTACATGCCGGTGGGCCGCATGAACGATCCATTCGTCTTCTGTAGCGAGGGCATGCCCATGCACGGCTGGGTGGCGGTCAGTCCGGTGGCCGGCACCTGGACGCCGATCAGCCAATACGTGAACTATCAATGGATCCCGACCTACACCGCCATCTGCCCGCGCGCGATGGGGCAGGGCCTGTGGCAGGGGCCCGGCACGGGGTCGACGGTGCCGTTCGTCCACTGATGCCGTAGAAAGCGCCGCGTGCCTCCGCGGCGCTGGCGCACGGCCCGGCGGGTGTGGGTAGAATCGCCGCCTGACCCCCAGACCCGGGTGGCCCGCGGAAACGCCGGCCGAGCGTGCGACATGAGCACTACCACCGCCCCCTGCTGATCCGCCCGAGGCTGCTTGGACACAGGCGCCCTCGCGGCGCTTTTTTGTTGCGCGCCGCTTCCGTGCGCTGCATGCCCCCTGATATCGCGGCACGCGCCGCCCCAACGCTCCGAATGCCCACATGATCACGATCACGCTCCCCGACGGCAGCCGCCGCGAATTTGAACAGCCCGTGTCCGTCATGGACGTGGCCCAGTCCATCGGCGCCGGACTGGCCAAGGCCACCGTGGCCGGCGAAGTGGATGGCCGCCTGGTGGACGCCAGCGACGTCATCGACCACGACGCCTCGCTGCGGATCATCACCCCCAAGGACGCCGAAGGCGTGGAGATCATCCGCCACTCGTGCGCGCACCTGGTCGGGCATGCGGTGAAGCAGCTCTACCCGGAGGCCAAGATGGTCATCGGCCCGGTGATCGAGGACGGCTTCTACTACGACATCTGGAACGCGCGGCCCTTCACGCCCGAGGACATGGCGGCGATCGAGCAGCGCATGGCCGAGCTGATCGACACCGAGTACGACGTCATCAAGAAGGTGACGCCGCGCGACGAGGTCATCGCCACGTTCAAGGCGCGCGGCGAGGACTACAAGCTGCGGCTGGTCGAGGACATGCCCGACGAGCAGGCGATGGGCCTGTACCACCACCAGGAATACGTCGACATGTGCCGCGGGCCGCACGTGCCCAACACGCGCTTCCTCAAGGCCTTCAAGCTGACGCGTATCTCCGGCGCCTACTGGCGCGGCGACTCCAAGAACGAGCAGCTGCAGCGCATCTACGGCACGGCCTGGGCGGACCCCAAGCAGCTCAAGGCGTACATCCAGCGGATGGAGGAGGCCGAGAAGCGCGACCACCGCAAGATCGCCAAGCAGCAGGAGCTGTTCCACCTTCAGGAAGAAGCACCCGGCCTGATTTTCTGGCACCCCAAGGGCTGGGCTATCTGGCAGGCGGTCGAGCAGCACATGCGCCGCGTCTACCGCGAGTCGGGCTACCGCGAGGTGCGCTGCCCGCAGATCCTGGACGTGTCGCTGTGGAAGCAGTCCGGCCACTGGGACAACTACCAGGACAACATGTTCTTCACCGAGTCGGAGAAGCGCACCTACGCGCTCAAGCCGATGAACTGCCCGGGCCACGTGCAGGTGTTCAACCACGGCCTGCACAGCTACCGCGACCTGCCGATCCGCTACGGCGAGTTCGGCGCCTGCCACCGCAACGAGCCCTCCGGCGCGCTGCACGGCATCCTGCGCGTGCGCGGCTTCACCCAGGACGACGGCCACATCTTCTGCACCGAGGCGCAGGTCGAGGCCGAGGTCACGGCCTTCCACCGCCAGGCGATGCAGGTGTACTCGGATTTCGGCTTCACCGACATCCAGCTGAAGATCGCGCTGCGTCCCGAGCCGCGGCTGGGCGACGACGCCACGTGGGACAAGGCCGAGGAGGCGTTGCGCGCCGCCCTGCGGGCCGCGGGCGTCGAGTGGCAGGAGCTGCCGGGCGAGGGCGCGTTCTACGGCCCGAAGATCGAATACCACCTCAAGGACGCGATCGGCCGCACCTGGCAGCTGGGCACGATGCAGGTCGATTTCATGATGCCGGGCCGCCTGGGCGCGGAGTACGTGGACGAGAGCAGCCAGCGCCGCCACCCGGTCATGCTGCACCGGGCCATCGTCGGGTCGATGGAGCGTTTCATCGGCATCCTGATCGAGCACCACGCCGGGCAGCTGCCGCCGTGGCTGGCCCCGGTGCAGGCCGTGGTGATGAATATCACCGATGCCCAGGCCGACTACGTGGCCGAGGTGCAGAAATCCCTTTCAAATCAAGGGCTCCGGATCGAGGCCGATTTGCGGAACGAGAAGATCGGCCGTAAGATCCGGGAGCACACGCTGCAGCGCGTGCCTTACCTGCTGGTGGTCGGCGACCGCGAGCGGGATAATGGGCAGGTCGCCGTACGTACGCGGGGAGGGGAGGATCTGGGGACGATGACCGTCGCCGAATTCGCCGCGCGTTTACACGACGAGCACGTGCGTTGATCCATTTTCAGCGGCCCGCGTAGTCCGCGAACCGCACCCGTACACGCCCGGCCACCGCCTGTGGCCGGTTTCGATCCACACCGGAGATTGCAACATCAGTACCCCCGACAAGCGGAACCGCAAGAACCAGGAGATCCGCGTGCCCCGCGTACGCGTGATCGGCAGCGATGGCGAGATGGTCGGCGTGTTGACGCGCGACGAAGCGCTGGCGCTCGCCCAGGAAGAAGGGCTCGACCTCGTCGAAATCCAGCCGCACGGCGACCCGCCGGTCTGCCGCGTCATGGATTTCGGCAAGTTCATGTTCGACCTGCAGAAGAAGGCCAACGCGGCCAAGAAGAAGCAGAAGCAGGTCGAGATCAAGGAGATCAAGTTCCGCCCGGTCACCGACGAGGGCGACTACCAGATCAAGCTGCGCAACATGCGCCGCTTCCTTGAAGAGGGCGACAAGGTCAAGGTCAACATCCGCTTCCGTGGCCGCGAGATGAGCCACCAGGAGCTGGGCCGCGAAATGGCCGCCCGGATCGAGGCGGACCTGGGCGAGGACATCGTCATCGAGTCGCGCCCGCGCCTGGAAGGCCGGCAGATGGTCATGATGATCGCGCCGAAGAAGAAGACCTGAGGCGCCCACGGGCGCCCCGCCGGCCCGGAACCCCGGGCCACCGTCGAAGGCGCCTGCGGGCGCCTTCGTTGTTCCGGCGGCCCGGACCGGGGCTGGAACCGCATGATTTGCAAGGGAAAGCCCGCGCTGCCATAATGCGCGGCCCGGTTCGCCGGGATGTTGCACGTACCATCAGGACCGGTCGATTGATGCCTTCTGGATCAACGACTTACAAGCCGGCAGGGCAGGACGGAAAGAGTGGCGATGCCACCGCCCCCGCCAGTGACGAAACCTCCGAAAGGAAATCGCAATGCCCAAGATCAAGACCCATCGGGGCGCGGCCAAGCGCTTCCGGAAGACCGCTTCCGGCAAGTACAAGTGCGGCCACGCCAACAAGAGCCACATCCTCACCAAGAAGGCGACCAAGCGGAAGCGCAACCTGCGGCAGACGAACCATGTTCGTGCCGAGGACGCGGGCCGTCTGGACCGCATGCTTCCGTACTTGTGAGGAGATAGGAAATGGCACGAGTCAAACGTGGTGTACAGGCGCGTCGGCGCCACAAGAAAATCCTGAAGCAGGCCAAGGGCTACTACCACGCCCGCCGCAAGGTCTTCCGCGTCGCCAAGCAGGCGGTGACGAAGGCCCTGCAGTACGCCTACATCGGCCGCAAGCAGAAGAAGCGCAACTTCCGTTCGCTGTGGATCACCCGCATCAACGCGGCGGCCCGCATCAACGGCATGAGCTACAGCCGCTTCATGAACGGCCTGATGAAGGCCGGCATCACCCTGGACCGCAAGGTGCTGGCAGACATCGCCGTGCACGACGCAGCCGGTTTTGCCGCGCTGACCGAGAAGGCCAAGGGCGCGCTCGCAGCGTAAGGTGTCGCATCGCGATGCACCGGTTGCCGGTGCGCGCGGTCGGACAACCGAGGTACACGCATGGGGAAGGGCGCAAGTCCTTCCCCATGTTTCGTTTTGGGGCCTGGGTTTGTGTGGGGCGGCTTCAGCCGCGAGCGGATGGCACGTCGCTCGACCGAACGTCCGCTCGCGGCTGAAGCCGCTCCTGCAGAAGCCCGGCACCGCGCCCGTGACAGGAAACCGCGCATGAGTGATATCGAGAATCTGACGGCCAAGGCCCTGGCCGACATCGCCGCCGCCGACTCGCCGCAGGCGATCGAGGCGCTGCGCGTGTCGCTGCTGGGCAAGTCCGGCTCCGTCACGGCACAGCTCAAGCAGCTGGGCACGCTGCCCGCCGACCAGCGCAAGGCCGCCGGCGAGGCCATCAACCGCGCACGCGACACGCTGGGCACCGCACTGGCGGAGCGGAAGGCCGCCCTGGACGATGCGGCGCTCGATGCGCGGTTGGCCTCCGAAACCGTGGACGTGACGTTGCCCGGCATCGACAGTGCGCGCGGCGGGCTGCACCCGGTCAGCCGCACGCTCGAGCGCATCGCCGACATCTTCGGACGCCTCGGGTTCGAGTTGTCGGACGGCCCGGAGATCGAGGACGACTGGCACAACTTCGAGGCACTCAACTTCCCGCCGCACCACCCGGCGCGCGCGATGCACGACACCTTCTACTTCGAGGACGGGCGCCTGTTGCGCACGCACACCTCCGGTGTGCAGGTGCGTTATATGCAGGACCTGCTGGCGCGCGGCGGCACGCCGCCCCTGCGGATGATCGCCGCCGGCAAGGTCTACCGCAGCGACAGCGACCAGACGCACACGCCGATGTTCCACCAGGTCGAAGGCCTGCTGGTCGACGAGCACGCGAGCT
>CAMPJI010000060.1 GCA_946886865.1 uncultured Lysobacterales bacterium
CCCCCGCCCCGTGACCACGACGCTGCCCCCGCTGCCCTACGCGTTCGCCAAGCAGCACGGCGTGCTGGTGCTGGACGCGTCGTCGCAAGCAGCGGGCGAGCCCACGCGCGTCGGCCTGCGCGAGGGCGCCACGCCCACCGCGCTACTGGAAGCGCGACGCGTCCTTGCACGCCCGCTGCGGGTAGAACCGATGACCGCCGGCGCGTTCGACCGGCGCCTTTCGGAGGTCTATGCCGATGCCGGCCTCGGTGCGAACGGCCAGGTCGATGCGATGGATCCGCACGGCAACCTCGATGCCCTGGTCGAAGAGATCCCCGCCGCCGCCGACCTGCTGGAAAGCCAGGACGACGCCCCCGTCATCCGCCTGATCAACGGCGTCATCGCCGAAGGCGTCCGGCTGGGCGCGTCCGACATCCACATCGAGCCCTTCGAGGCGGCGCTGCGCGTGCGCTTCCGCGTCGACGGCGTCATGCGCGAGGCGGTCGCCCTGCCCGCCCGCATCGCGCCACTGCTGGTGTCGCGCGTCAAGGTGATGGCACGGCTCGACATCGCCGAGAAGCGCGTGCCCCAGGACGGTCGCATATCGCTGTCGATGGGTGCGCGGGCGCTGGACGTGCGCGTATCCACCCTGCCCGCCCGCGGCGGGGAGCGCGTCGTGCTGCGCATCCTCGACAAGGAGGCCGGTGCACTGGCGCTGGACCAGCTCGGCATGCCGGCGGCGGTACTGGACGCGTTCGCCGGTGCGTTGCGCCAGCCCAACGGCATCGTGCTGGTCACCGGCCCGACCGGGTCGGGCAAGACCACCACCCTGTATGCGGGCCTGTCCTCGCTCAACGACGGGCGCGGCAACATCCTGACCGTCGAGGATCCGGTCGAGTACGCCATCGACGGCATCGGCCAGACCCAGGTCAACGCCAAGGTCGGCATGACCTTCGCCGCGGGGCTGCGCGCGATCCTGCGCCAGGACCCGGACGTGGTGATGGTCGGCGAGATCCGCGACACCGAGACCGCGCAGATCGCCGTGCAGGCCAGCCTGACCGGCCACCTGGTGCTGTCGACGGTGCACACCAACGACGCGGTGGGCGCGATCACGCGCCTGCGCGACATGGGGGTGGAGCCGTTCCTGCTGGCCTCGACGGTGCGCCTGATCCTCGCCCAGCGTCTGCTGCGCCGGTTGTGCACGCAATGCAGTGCGCCGCGGTCGGTCGAACCGGGCGACGCGGCCGTGATGGGCGCGGGCTACACCGGCCCGCTGTTCCGGGCGGTCGGGTGCCCCGCGTGCAACCACACCGGCTACGCCGGCCGCCTGGGTGTGTATGAGGCGGTCCGGATCGACGACACGCTTCGCCGCCTGATCGGCGCCAATGCCGACGAGGACGCACTGGCGGCCGCGGCGTTCGCGCGCAGCGACCGGCTGGAGTCGTCGGCGCGGGCCTGCATCGCGCGCGGCGACACCACGGTCGAAGAGGCGCTGCGGGTCACGCGCCAGGTCGAGGGTGGCCATGGCGACGTTTGAGTACGCCGCGCTCGACGCGCAGGGCCGTACCACCACCGGCCGGCTCAACGCCGACGGCGCCCGCGAGGCGCGCCGGCAACTGCGCGAGCGCGAACTGGTGCCGACCCGGCTGGCCGCCGCCGCGACGCGCGACCGCGCCGATCGCAGTGTCTTCGGCGCGCGTTTCCGGCCGCGCGACCTCGCGCTGTTCACCCGGCAGCTGTCGACGCTGGTCGCCGCCTCGCCGCTGGAAGAGGCCTTGCGCACCATCGGCGCGCAGTCCGACCGCGCGGCCGTGCGCCGGGTGGTGGGTGCCACGCACGCACACCTGCTGGAGGGACTTCGCCTGTCGGACGCGATGGCCCGGCAGGGCAACGCGTTCCCGCCGCTGTACCGCGCGATGGTGGCCGCCGGGGAAGGCACCGGCGCATTGCCCGACATCCTGGAGCGGCTCGCCGACCTGCTCGAGCGCGAGCAGCAGGTGCGCGGCAAACTGATTACGGCGCTGGTCTACCCGGCATCGCTCGCGGTGGTCGCCGTCGCCGTCGTGATCGCGCTGATGGCGTTCGTCGTGCCCAAGGTAGTCGAGCAATTCGACTCGATGGGCCGCACGCTGCCGATGCTGACGCGCGTGGTGATCGCGGTGTCCGATGCGATGGCGGCATGGGGCCTGCCGATGCTCGTGGTGCTGGTGCTGGCGGCGGCGGGGTTCATGCGTGCCCTGCGCCAGCCGGCATTCCGGCTCCGGTTCGACCGCCTGCTGTTGCGGCTGCCGGTGCTGGGCCGATTGATCCGCGACATCCACGCTGCACGGCTGGCGCGCACCCTGTCGATCATGGTCAACAGCGGCCTGCCGCTGATGGAAGGCCTGGCGATCACCGCGCGCACCGTGCACAACCGCGTGCTGCGCGCGGCCACCGACACCATGGTCGCGTCCATCCGCGAAGGCGGCAGCCTGTCGGCGGCGATGCGCCGCGCCGGCGTGTTCCCGCCGACGCTGCTCTACATGGCCTCAAGCGGCGAGAACAGCGGCCGCCTCGCGCCAATGCTCGAACGCGCCGCCGACTACCTGGAGCGCGAGTTCAACACCTTCACTTCGGTCGTGATGAGCCTGATCGAGCCGCTGATCATCGTCGTGCTCGGCGGCGTGGTCGCGGTGATCGTGCTCGCCATCCTGCTGCCGATCCTCCAGTTCAACTCACTTGCCATCGGCTGATGGAGCTTGCGATGCCCCGTTCCGAATCCCTGCGTGAAACGTTCCCGCAAACCGGTTGCACCCCGCATGCGGCGTTGCTCCTGGACGCCGGCGCTACGCCCACCCCGTCACCCCGGCATACGCCGGGATCCATCCTGACGTGGGCCGCGTACCTGCCTGCCCCGGATGGGGATGGCGTAGACGCCGACAACAACGGCAACGGCAATTTCAACGGCGAGATCAGGATGGATCCCGGCGTGCGCCGGGATGACGGTGGTGAGGGGACGAAGCGGGCTGCGAGCGCGCGAGTCGGCATACAGTGCCACGCCGCCGGCTTCACCCTCGTCGAACTCATGGTCGTCATCGTCATCATCGGCCTGCTGGCGACGATGGTGATGATCAACGTCATGCCCAGCCAGGACCGCGCGATGGTCGAGAAGGCGCGTGCGGACGTCTCGGTGCTGGAACAGGCCATGGAGACGTACCGCCTCGACAACCTCGTCTATCCGACCACCGAGCAGGGGCTGGCGGCGCTGGTGCAGGCACCCGCGGGGCTCGCGCGCCCGGAGCGCTACCGCCAGGGCGGCTACGTGCGGCGCCTGCCCGAGGACCCGTGGGGCAATGCGTACCAGTACCGGCGACCCGGCCGGCAGGCGGCCTTCGACGTGTACTCCTTCGGTGCCGACGGCGCCGAGGGCGGTGAAGGCGAAAACTCGGACATCGGCAACTGGCAGTAGTCCATGCACCGCGCCACGCGCACCGCCGCCCGCACGTTCACAGCCGGCCATCCACGCCCGTACGGCTTCACCCTGGTGGAGCTGATGGTGGTGCTGTTCATCGTCGGCCTCATGGGCGCGGCAGTGATGCTCACAGCGCCCGGCGAAGGCGACGTGCTTACGCGCGACGCCGACACCCTGGCCACGCGGCTGGTGCAGGCCCAGGAAGAAGCCATCCTCGGCACCCGCGCCATCCAGGTGGTGGTCGATGCCGCAGGGCACCGCGTGGAGCGCCAGGACTTCGACCGCTGGGAGGTGCTGGACGACGGGCCTTTCCGCGCCGTCGCGTGGACGCCGGGCACGGCGCCCGCCTTCGAGGGCGCCGCAGACCGGGTGACGTTCCGGTTCGACGAGTCCGGCGGCGCGCGGGTGGCAGCCGTGGCACTGCAACGCGACGGCCGCCACGTCCGCATCGGCGTGGGCGACGACGCACGCGTCCACGTCGGGGGGCGGCCCGGTGCGCCCTGAATCGCGCAGCCACCTGGCGGGCTTCTCGCTGATCGAGATGCTGGTCGCGCTCGCGGTGTTCAGCCTGGCGGTCATCGCCCTGCTCCACCTCGCCGGCCAGAACACCCGTGCCGCGGCCGTCATCGAAGAGCGCGTGCTCGCCGGCGTGGTGGCCGACAACCGCGCCGTGGAAGCGGTGCTGGCCCGCCCCGGCGAACTGGCGCCCGAGGACGCCGGCGAGGAGCTGAGTGGCGATCGCGCGTGGCGATGGACCCGGCGCGTGGAGGCCACGGACGACAGCGGCATCGTGCGCGTGCGGGTCACGGTCTCGCCGGTCGGCACCGGTGCGGTGTCCGCCGAAGCCAGCGTGTTCCGGGGTGCGCCATGACAGCCGTGCGGGCCGCTGGCTTCACCCTGGTGGAAATGCTGGTGGCGCTGGTCGTGTTCGGCCTGCTGTCTACCGCCACCGTCGGCGTGCTCGTGCACGCGGCGGACAACCGCGAGGTGGTGGGTGCACGCATGGACCGGCTCGGCGAGTTCCAGCGCGCGCGCGCCCTGATCAAGGCCGACCTGGGCCAGGCCGCGCCGCGCCGGGTGCGCCGCGGCGATGGCAGCGCGGCACGCACCGCCTTCATCGGCCAGCGGCCGGGCGATGCGCCGCTGTGGGGCTTCGTCCGGCGCGGCTGGTCCAACCCCGACCGCACCGCCCGTGCCTCGCTGCAGTACGTGGAATACCGGATCGCCGGCCGCCAACTCGAGCGCACCGCGCACGCTGCGCTGGACGGTGCGCGCGCGCCGACGCCGCAGGTGGTGCTGACCGGCGTGGACACCACTGCCATCGCCTACCGTTACCGCGGTCAGTGGAACGACGGCTGGCCCGGTGGCGCCGACGAGATTCCCGAGGCGATCCGCCTGACGCTGCAGGTCGACGGCCTGGGCACCATCGAGCAGCTGTTCCTTTTGCCGGGCGGTGGCACGTGAAGCGGCAACGCGGGGTGGCCCTGCTCACCGTGCTGCTGCTGGTGGCGGTGATGACCGCGCTGGTCGTCGCGGTGCTCGATGACATCCGCTTCGGCCTGCGCCGCGCGGGCAACGCGCAGGCCGTGGCGCAGGCGCAGTACTACGCCCTGGGCGCGGAGACGCTCGCGCGGCTGCAGATCGACCGGCTGGCCCGGCGCGACCCCAACCGCACCACCCTCGAAGGCAACTGGGACGGCCGGCCCTTCGTGTTCCCCGTCGGCGGCGAAGGCACCGGCGAGCCGCCCGGCGTCATCAGCGCGCGGGTGTCGGACGCGTCGAACTGCTTCAACCTCAACAGCGTGGTCGAGGGCGCACCCGGCCAATGGCAGCGCCGCGAACTCGGGGTCGCGCAATACGTGGCACTGCTGCGGGCGCTCGGGTTCGCGCCACGGGACGCCGCCGCCCTTGCCGATGCGCTGGCCGACTGGATCGACAGCGACCAGGCACGCGCGCCGGCCGGCGCGGAGGACGCGGACTACACCCTGGGCAGCGACGGCTACCGCACCGGCGCGACCCTGCTGGCCGAAGCCAGCGAACTGCGCGCGGTGCGCGGCCACGACGCCGCGGCGTACGCGCGCATCCGGCCACACGTGTGCGCGCTGCCCGAGGCCGCGCTGTCGCCCGTCAACCTCAACACGCTGCAGGACAGCGATGCCGTGCTGCTGACGATGCTGACCGACGGTGCGCTGCCTCCGGCGCGCGCGCGCGCGGTCATCGCCGCCCGGCCCGACGCGGGCTGGTACGACCACGCCGCGTTCTGGGGGCAACCGGCACTGGCCGGCATCGCCGTGCCCAACGCCGTGCTGTCACAGGTCGCGCTGCGCACCCGCTTCTTCGACCTGCATGCCGAAGTCGAATACGACGGCGCGCAGGTCGTGTTGACCGCCCTCTTCGACCACCGCGGCATTGGCGACACCCGCCTGGCCGCCCGCCGCTGGACGCCCGACGAATGACCACGCGCCTGCTCCTGTTGCCTGACGATCCCCGCGACGATGCGACCTGGCTGGACATCGAACCGCCGGGCCGCATTCGCCGGTGCGTGACATTGCCGCCCGGCACGCCCGCACCGATGGACAACGGCACCGCACGCACGTGGACGGTCGTACCGGCGTCCGGACTCGGCCTGCTGTGGACCGCACTGCCCGCCCGGCAGCCCGCGCAGGCACTGGCCGCGGCGCGGTTGCTGCTGGACGACCACGCCGCGGCGTCGGCGGATTCGTTGCATGTGGCCGTATCGCCTTATGCCGGCAGCGCGCCGCGCCTGGTGGCCTGGGGCGATCCGGCCGCGATGCAGGGCTGGCTGGCGCGCTCGGCCGCGCACGGCGTGGCGCCCAACGCACTGGTGCCCGACGTCCTGCTGCTGCGCGATGCAGCGGCGGACGCGGATCATCCGCGCGTGGTCGAGCATGACGGACGCTGGCTGGTGCGCGGAAAGGCCATGGCCTTCAGCGCTGAAACGACGCTCGCCATGCAGGTGCTGGACGACCCGGCCGTGCAGCCCGGGGCCTCCGACGCCTTCCTCGATGACTGCGCACACAGCGCCGCGCTGGAGGTGCCGCCGCTGGACCTGCTGCAGGGCGCGTTCGCACTGCGGGTCCGGCGCGGAGCCGAGGCCGGGTGGCGGCGCGCCGCCGTGCTGGCCGGCGCGCTGGTGCTGTCGCCCTGGGTGCTGCTGGCGGCCGAGGCGATCCGGCATGAGATGGCCGCGCGCGGATTGCAGGCACAGGCACATGACGTGGCGGCACGCGCGGCGCCGGGCGTCCCGGCCGGGGATCCGCTGGACATGACGGCCGCGCGGCTCGCGCGCCTGCGCGCGGTGGACGCGCTGGCCCGCGACGCCGGTGCGCTGTTCGGGGCGCTCGACACCGTGCCCGGCGCACACCTGGACGCCCTGACGTACTCGAGCGCCGAGGGGCTGCACGCCCAGGTCATGCACCCGCGCGAGGCCGACCTGGATACCGTCGCCGCCGCACTGGCCGATCGCGGCCTCCCCCTGCAGCGCACCGGCCGCCAGCCCGCCGGCGACGCCGTCCGCAGCGACGTCACCCTGGGGCCGGGCGCATGAGCACGCTGGCCGGACGCGCACTGGACTGGTGGCAGGCGCGGGACATCCGCGAGCGCCGCATGCTGGCGGCGATGGTCCTCGCGCTGGCGGCGTTCATCGCCTGGTACGGCGTCACGGTGCCGCTTCGCAGTTGGCGCGATGACGCGCGGGCACGCCACGACCGCGCCGCATCGGAGCTGCTGGCCACGCAGACCGCCGCCAGCGAGATCGAGGCGCTCGGCCAGGCACGGCCGGCGCCCGGCGACATGCAGCAGCTCGAGACCGCGGTCCTCGATGCCGCACGTGCCGCGGGTGTCGCCATCAGCCGCCACCGCGCCGACGGCCCTGCCGCACTGCAGGTCGACATCGAATCGGTGGCCACGCCCGCGCTGCTGTCATGGCTGGACGCGTTGCGCATCGAGCACGGCATCGCGCCCGACACCCTCGAGATCACCGAAGCCAGCGGCGCTCTGCGGGTCGGCGCGCGATTCGTCCTCGTGGAGCCCGGCGCGTGAGCCGCGCCCACCTGCTGCTGGCCTTCGCGCTGTCGTGCGCCGTGTCGCTGGTGGCGTTCGCCCCGCTCGGACTGGCTGCCCGCATCGGTGCGTGGCCGGACGGTTTGAGTGTGCGGCAGGTGGACGGCCCGCTCTGGAGCGGCCGGTTCACGGGCGTGCGCTGGCGGGGGCAGGCATTCGACACGGTCGATGCCGCGCTCCATCCGCTGTCATGGGTCTGGGGCATCCCGCGGCTGGCGCTGCAGGCGGACGGGCTCGACGTCGCATGGTCGGCGGGACGCGTGGCAGGCCTGCATCGCGCCGATGGCCAGGTCGCACTGGCACCGTCGCCATCGTGGAGCGGCATGCGGCTGACCGCCCGGGCGCACGGATTGCAGGTGCTGTTCGCCGACGGCCGCTGTCTGCGGGCGGGCGGCACGCTGCAGGTCGAGGCTTCGGGCCCGGCCCTGCCCGGCGAGGTGCAGTTGGCCGGCCCGGCGCGGTGCGACGGCGGGGAGGCCCGCATCGACCTCGCACCCGCGCAGCCCGGACCCGGCCAGCCCGAGGTACGCGCCGACGTCCGGCTCTCGGCCGATGGCGGCTACCGCGCGGCGGTCCGGGTTGTGTCCCAGGACCCGCGGGTCATCGCCGCGCTCGCACTGGCCGAGTTCCAGCCCGGCCCGGGTGGCGCCAGCCGCGTGCTCGAAGGCCGTCTGGGCGACTGAGCCGGATCGCGGCTGCGGGTCACACGTGCGTCAACTCCGGGTCATGCCCGGGACACGATGCGGTCACGGGCGCGCAACAAAACCGCAAAATGTCACATGACTGTCATGGCGCGCGCCTAGCCTGCGCGCCAATCCCGCCCCAATGTGACCTTTCCAAGTCATGAACATTGCACCTTCGCGACTCTTCATCGGCCTCGCCCTGGCCATCGCCGCGCCGCTGGCGCACGCCGAGATCAAGCTCGACGAGATCGGCGGGATGGAGCTGGGCTTCGAAGGCCTGGTCCAGGCCGACTCCACCTGGTTCGACAGCGACCGTGTCGAGCTGGCCGATGGCGACCGCGCCAGCGACCTGCGCCGCGCCGAACTCGTCCTCAAGGGCGCCGTTGGCGAGTTCGACTGGGTGGTCGGCTACGACGCCGCCTCCGACAAGTGGTTGGACGTCAACGGCAAGTTCGGCATCGGCGACGGCCACTACCTGCAGGCCGGCCAGTACAAGCAGCCCAACAGCATGGAAGAGCTGTCGTCGACCAAGAACAACGACTTCATCTCCAAGGCCGCCATCACCAACACCTTCGGCACCGGCCGCCGGCTGGGCGTGGCGTATGGCTACGGCAATGGCCCGTGGGGCTTCACCGCCAGCGTCTTCGGCCGCGAGCTGACCGACGACGGCAACCGCGGCGCCGGCCACGGCCTGCGTGGCACCTTCGCCCCGATCAACGAGGACGGCCGCCTCCTGCACTTCGGCCTGTCCTACGTGAACCGTGACACCGAGGCCGATACGCTGCGCCTGCGCAATCGCCCGCAGGCCGACCTGGCCGACGTGCGCGTGGTCGACACCGGCAACCTGCTGGACGCCGACCGCCTGGCCACCGTTGGCCTGGAAAGCGTCTGGGTGGCCGGCCCGCTGAAGCTGCAGGGCGAATACATGACCGTGGAGGCCGACCGCTACGGCGCCGGCAACGACGACTACCGCGGCGACGGCGCGTACGTCAGCGCGGTCTACAACCTGACCGGCGAAACCTGGGGCTACAAGGGCGGCGTGCCCACCACGGGCAAGCCGTCGGAGCCCGCCCGTGGCATGTGGCAGGTGGGCGTGCGCTACGACACGCTGGACCTGGACGACGGCGCGGTCGGCGGCGGCGAGATGGACGCCATTACCGCGGGCGTGAACTGGTACTGGCGCAAGAACGTCAAGCTGATGCTGGACTACGTCAGCGTCGAGTCCGAGCGCGCGGGCCTGCCCGACGACCCCAGCAGCGTGCAGGCGCGCGTGCAGCTGTACTGGTAAGCCCCCGGCGGCGTGCTGTCACGCGACTGACATCGCGGCCTCGCCGGGCTGTCACACGCCGGGTGTCCAATAGTGCTGCGCCAGCCACAGGACAGCCGGCATTGCACAGAACCGCGAGTCCTCTCTCCCTCGTCGTTCCCGGCGCGGGCCCTTCACGGGGCCCGCGTTTTTTTATTTTCAAGTCGCGCCAAGCCCCTGATCCAGATCGGATTTCCGGAAAAAGACAGAAATGTGGCAGCGCATGTCACATGCATGTAACAAAAACATCATTCCATGGTCGGGTCCCACCGGCAGACCTGCCGGCCTACCACCCTGGAGCACTTCGATGACCGTTTCCTCGGCCCGTACCGCCCTCCTCTCCCTGGCCATCGCCCTGGCCGTGGCCGCCTGCGGCGGCAACGACGGCGCGCCCGCCGCCACCGACGCCGGCACCGCACCCGCCGGCCAGGACGCCGCTGCCGGCGACCGCGTGTCGGCTGAAATCTCCGGCGCCGGCGCGTCCTTCATCTTCCCGCTGATCTCCAAGTGGTCGGCCGACTACAACGCCGCCACCGGCGCCAAGGTCAATTACCAGTCGATCGGGTCCGGCGGCGGCATCGCCCAGATCAAGGCGGCCACCGTCGACTTCGGGTCGTCCGACAAGCCGCTCTCCAGCGAGGAGCTCGCCGAGGCCGGCCTGGGCCAGTTCCCGTCCGCCATCGGCGGCGTGGTGCCGGTCGTCAACATCGAGGGAATCGAGGCCGGCCAACTGCGCCTGGACGGCACCACGCTGGCGCGCATCTTCTCCGGCGCGATCACCACCTGGAACGACCCGGCGATCGCCGCGCTCAACCCGGGCGTGACCCTGCCGTCGACCAAGATCAACATCGTCCACCGCTCCGACGGCTCGGGCACCACGTTCAACTTCACCAACTACCTGTCCAAGGTCAGCCCGGAGTGGAAGTCGGGCATCGGCGAAGGCACCTCGGTCAGCTGGCCGAGCGGCGTGGGCGGCAAGGGCAACGAGGGCGTCGCGTCCTACGTCCAGCAGATCCCGGGCTCGATCGGCTACGTGGAGCTGGCCTACGCCGTGCAGAGCGGCATGGCCCACGTCCAGCTGCAGAACGCCGCCGGCAACTGGGTGAACCCGAGCGCCGAGAGCTTCCAGGCCGCCGCGGCCACCGCCGACTGGACCAGCGTGGAGGACTTCAACCTGGTGATCACCAACGCGCCGGGCGCCGACGCGTGGCCGATCACGGCCACCAACTTCATCCTGATGTACAAGCAGCCCAAGGATGCCAAGCGCAGCGCCGACGCGATGGCGTTCTTCAAGTGGGCGTTCGAGAGCGGCCAAGCCCAGGCCAGCGAGCTGCACTACGTGCCGCTGCCGGCCGAGCTGGTGCAGCAGGTCGAGGCGTACTGGGCGGCCGAATTCAAGTCCTGATCGCCCCACTGCCGCGCGCCACCGCAATGCCCGGCCGTGACAGGCCGGGCATTGCCATTCAACCGTTCCCGAGAACGCGATGACCAGCACCGCCCTCCCCAACGCTGCAGCGCCCACCGCACGCGATACGCGCGACACGCGCAACGACGTGGTCTTCCGTTACGTGGTGGCCGGCACCGCCATGCTGGTGATGGTGGCCCTGGCGGGCGCGGCGCTGTCGATGCTGTGGGGCGGCCGCGACGTCCTGGCCTCGCAGGGGCTGTCGTTCTTCACCAGCACCGAGTGGAACCCCGTCGAGAACCGCTACGGCGCGCTGGTGCCGATCTTCGGCACCGTGGTCACCGCACTGATCGCCATGCTGATCGCGGTGCCGGTCAGCTTCGGCATTGCCTTCTTCCTGACCGAGGTCGCGCCGCGCTGGCTGCGCGGGCCGGTCGGTACGGCCATCGAGCTGCTGGCCGGCATCCCGTCGATCATCTACGGCATGTGGGGCCTGTTCGTGCTGGTGCCGGTCATGACCGAATACGTCACGCCCTGGCTCAACGAGAACCTCGGCACATGGCCGGTGATCGGCCCGGTGTTCCAGGGGCCGCCGCTGGGCATCGGCATGCTCACGGCCGGCATCGTGCTGGCGATCATGGTGATCCCCTTCATCTCTTCGGTCATGCGCGAGGTGTTCCTGACGGTGCCCACGCGCCTGAAGGAGTCGGCCTACGCGCTGGGCTCGACCAAGTGGGAGGTCAGCTGGGACATCGTGCTGCCCTACACGCGTTCGGCCGTCATCGGCGGCGTGTTCCTCGGCCTGGGCCGGGCACTGGGCGAGACGATGGCCGTGGCGTTCGTGATCGGCAACTCCACCCGCTTCACCGCATCGCTGCTTGAACCGGGCACCACCATCGCGGCGCTGATCGCCAACGACTTCGGCGAAGCCACCGAAACCTACCGCTCCGCGCTTCTGCTGCTGGGCTTCGTGCTGTTCATCGTGACGTTCGTGGTGCTGGCCATCGCGCGACTGATGCTGGCGCAACTGGCACGCAAGGAGGGCACCTGATGGCCGCCGACCGCCTCTACCGCCGCCGCCGCATCGCCAACACCGTGGCGGTGACGCTGGCCTGCGCCGCCGCGCTGCTGGGCCTGTTCTTCCTGGGCTGGATCCTCTGGACGCTGATCGCCAAGGGCCTGTCGGGCATCAACTGGCAGCTGTTCGTGCAGGACACGCCGCCGCCGATGGTCGAAGGCGGCCTGCGCAACGCGTTCTTCGGCAGCGCTGTGATGTGCCTGATGGCGATCCTCATCGGCACGCCAATCGGTATTGCCGCGGGCACGTGGCTGGCCGAGTACGGCCACGCCCGCAAGCTGGGCACGGTGGTGCGCTTCGTCAACGACATCCTGCTGTCGGCGCCGTCGATCGTGCTGGGCCTGTTCGTCTACACCCTGGTGGTGATGCGCGCGGGCGGCAACTTCTCGGCCGTGGCCGGTGCCATCGCGCTGGCGTTCATCGTGCTGCCGGTGGTGGTGCGCACCACCGACGAGATGCTGCGCCTGGTGCCGCCGCAGATGCGCGAGGCCGCGCTGAGCCTGGGCGTGCCGCAGTGGAAGGTCATCGTGCAGGTGCTGTACCGCAGCGCGTCGGCCGGCATCGTCACCGGCGTGCTGCTGGCGCTGGCCCGCATCTCAGGTGAAACCGCGCCGCTGCTGTTCACCGCGTTCGGCAACCAGTACTGGAGCACCGACGTCACCGGCCCGATGGCCAGCGTGCCGGTGGTGATGTACCAGTTCGCCGGCAGCCCCTACGGCACCTGGCAGGACCTGGCCTGGGCCGGCGCGCTGGTGTTGACCCTGTTCGTGCTGGTGGTCAGCCTGCTGGCACGCTGGCTGGTGCTGCGCAAGAGGATCAGCCATGACTGACGCGACCGCGACACCCGCACGCCCTGCAACGCCCCGCCTCGACGATTCCCGGACCCCGGTTATGAACGACGCCCGCCTCAACCTCGCACCGCGCGATCGCGCCGCCCCGGTGGATGCCGCGCCGGTCAAGCTCGCCGCGCGCAACCTCGACTTCCACTACGGCGACTTCAAGGCGCTGAACTCGATCAACCTGGAAATCCCCGAGAAGCAGGTCACCGCGCTGATCGGGCCCTCGGGCTGCGGCAAGTCGACGCTGCTGCGCGTGTTCAACCGCATCTACGCGCTGTACCCCAAGCTGCGCGCCAGCGGCGAGGTGCTGCTGGACGGCGAGAACATCCTCGACCCGAAGTACCCGATGAACCGGCTGCGCAGCAAGGTCGGCATGGTGTTCCAGAAGCCGGTGCCGTTCCCGATGACGATCTTCGAGAACGTGGCCTACGGCATCCGCCACCACGAGAAGCTGTCGAAGTCGGACATGAACGACCGCGTCGAACACGCGCTGCGCCAGGGCGCGCTGTGGGACGAGGTCAAGGACAAGCTGGGCCAGAGCGCGCTGGGCCTGTCGGGCGGCCAGCAGCAGCGCCTGTGCATCGCCCGCGCGGTGGCGCTCAAGCCCGACGTGCTGCTGCTCGACGAACCGACCTC
>CAMPJI010000061.1 GCA_946886865.1 uncultured Lysobacterales bacterium
GCCCGCGCGATGCGGCAACCAATGCCATCGTCGGCAACGTGCATGACGCGCAGGGGCGACTGATCAGCTATGACGTCGACGCGCAGACGCGCGTGGTATTCGCCAACGTGCGCGCCGTGCTTGAAGCCAGCGGCGCCCGTTGGGAGGACCTGGTCGACGTCACCGTCTACCTCACCGACATGAAGCACGACTTCAAGGCCTACAACGCGGTGTGGACCGAATACTTCCCCGACATCGACACCGCGCCGTGCCGCACCACGCTGGGCATCAGCGCGTTGCCCACCGAGATCGCCATCGAACTCAAGTGCGTGGCCGCCATCCGCGGTTGACGCCCAGGCGGCTGCACACCGCCGCGAGGACACCTCCATGACACTGCCCGCCCCCATCAACCTCCAGGCCTGGATCGACGAGCACCGCCACCTGCTCCAACCGCCGGTGGGCAACAAGTGCATCGTCGACGGCGACTACATCGTGATGATCGTCGGCGGCCCCAATGCGCGCACGGACTACCACTGGGAGGAAGGCCCGGAGTTCTTCTACCAGCTGGAGGGCGAGATGGTGCTGCGCATCCAGGAGGACGGCAGGGCGCGCGACATCCGCATCGGCGCCGGGGAGATCTTCTACCTGCCGCCGCGCATTCCGCACAGCCCGCAGCGGATGCCCGGCTCGGTCGGGCTGGTCATCGAGCGCAAGCGCCTGGACCACGAGGACGACGCGCTGATTTGGTTCTGCGTGTCGTGCAACCACAAGCTGTACGAGGAGCAGTTCCACCTGGTCGACATCGAGCAGGATTTCTTCCGCGTGTTCGAGCGCTTCTACCGCGACGATGCGCTGCGCACCTGCAGCCAGTGCGGCACGCTCAACCCGCGTCCCAGCCGCTACGAGATGCAGGCCGACTCCCAGGCCGACATCACCTGAGCGGGCGCCCATTGGACATTCCATGCTGAAGATCGACATCCACGCCCACTACCTGCCGCGCGACTGGCCGGACCTGGCGCGCAAGTACGGCGACGACCGGTTCCCGGTCATCCACCACACCGAGGACGGGCGCCACCGCATCTACAAGGACGGCAAGTTCTTCCGCGAGATCTGGTCCAAGACCTGGGACGCGCAGGAGCGCATCGATGACTACGCGCGCTTCGGCGTGCAGGTGCAGGTCATCAGCACCGTGCCGGTGATGTTCAGTTACTGGGCCAAGCCGCACCACGCGCTGGAGCTGCACCAGGCGCTCAACGACCACATGGCCGAGACCTGCCGCGCCCACCCGCGCCATTACGCGGGCATCGGCACGGTGCCGCTGCAGTCGCCTCGCCTGGCGGTGCAGGAGCTGGAACGCTGCATGGACCAGCTGGGCCTGCAGGGCGTGCAGATCGGCAGCCACGTCAATTGCGCGTCGGGCCAGCACTGGAACCTGGACGCACCGGAGCTGTTCGAATTCTTCCAGGCCGCCAACGACCTGGGCGCGGCGATCCTCGTGCACCCGTGGGACATGATGGGCACCGACACCATGCCCAAGTACTGGCTGCCGTGGCTGGTGAGCATGCCGGCCGAACAGTCGCGTGCAGCCTGCAGCCTCGTCTTCGGCGGCGTCATGGAGCGCCTGCCCAAGCTGAAGGTCTGCATGGCGCATGGCGGCGGCAGCTTCCCCTACACCATCGGGCGCATCGAACACGGGTTCAACATGCGCCCGGACCTGGTCGCCACCGACAACCCGCGCAACCCGCGCGAGTACCTGGACCGGTTCTTCTTCGATTCGTGGGTGGCCGACGATCGCGCCCTGCGCTACCTGCTCGATACCTGCGGGGTCGACCGCGTGATGCTCGGCACCGACTACCCGTTCCCGCTGGGCGAGCAGGAGCCCGGCGCCGGCATCGCGTCCCTGGGCCTGGACGAGAAGGAGCAGGCCAGGCTCTACCACGGCACGGCGCTCGAGTGGCTGGGGCTGCCGAAGTCGCGGTTCGCTTGATGCCAGTACGCGCACTTTTCAGATCCCGTCATTCCCGCGAAGGCGGGAATCCAGTGACGCTGGTGTCGGCTTCCACCAAGGCCGGAAAGTCAATGGATCCCCGCCTTCGCGGGGATGACAGCAAAAAGAACAATGGAAACCCGCTTACGTGACCGACCTCTTCAGCGACACCCACGCCGCCGCGCTTGACGCCAACGACCCCTTGCCGACGCTGCGGGGCGAGTTCCACATCCCCCGCCACGGTGACGCCGAGCAGGCCTACTTCGTGGGCAACTCGCTGGGCCTGCAACCGAAGGGGGCCCGGGCGCACGTCGAGACGGTGCTGGACAAATGGGCGGCCGAGGCGGTCGAGGGCCATTTCACCGGCGACGCGCAATGGATGACCTACCACGAGCTGGTCCGCGAGCCGCTGGCGCGCCTGGTCGGCGCCGAGCCGATCGAGGTGGTCGCGATGAACTCGCTGACCGCCAACCTGCACCTGATGATGGCCAGCTTCTACCGGCCGACCCGCGAGCGCCCGGCGATCCTGATCGAAGCCGGCGCATTTCCGTCCGACCGCCACGCGGTCGCCTCGCAGGTCGGGTTCCACGGCTTCGATCCGGCCACCGACCTGATCGAGCTGGAGCCCGACGGCCCGGGCGGCACCTTCACCATGGAGGCCATCGAGCGCGCGATCGTGCAGCACGGCCCGCGCCTGGCGCTGGTGCTGTGGCCCGGCGTGCAGTACCGCACCGGGCAGGCGTTCGACCTCAAGGAGATCGCCCGATTGGCACACGCGCAGGGCGCGGTCTGCGGGTTCGACCTGGCGCACGGCGCCGGCAACCTCGAACTGGCCCTGCACGACAGCAACGCGGACTTCGCGGTGTGGTGCCACTACAAATACGTCAACAGCGGGCCGGGTGCCGTCGCCGGGTGTTTCGTCCATGCACGCCACGCACGTACCGACCGGCCGCGCTTCGCGGGCTGGTGGGGGCATGACGTCCACAGCCGTTTCCGCATGGGGCCCGAGTTCGTGCCGACGCCGGGTGCCGACGGCTGGCAGCTCAGCAACCCGCCGATCCTCGGGCTGGCGCCGCTGCGCGCCTCGCTGGACCTGTTCGACCGCGTCGGCATGCCGGCGCTGCGCGCCAAGTCGCGGCGCCTGACGGGCTATCTCGAATCCCTGATCCGCGAACGTCTCGCCACCCGGCTGGAGATCCTGACCCCGGCCGATCCCGCACAGCGCGGCTGCCAGCTGTCGCTGCGCGTGGCGGGCGGCCGCGAGAACGGCCGCGCCCTGTTCGCCCACCTGGCCGACAACGGCGTGCTGGGCGACTGGCGCGAACCCGACGTCATCCGCATCTCCCCTGCCCCGCTCTACAACACCCATGCCGATGTCCTGCGCTTCGCCCGCACGGTGGAGGGCTGGCAGCATGGCTGAGCGCCACGTCACCATCGTCGGCGCCGGCCTGGCCGGCGCGCTGCTGGCCACGCTGCTGGCGCGGCGCGGCTGGTCGGTCGACGTCTACGAGAAGCGCGGCGACCCGCGTCTGAAGGGTTACGAGGGCGGCCGCTCGATCAACCTGGCGCTGGCCGAGCGTGGCCGACACGCGCTGCAGCTGGCCGGTGCCGATGAAGCGGTGATGACCCACGCGGTGATGATGCGCGGGCGCATGGTGCACTTCGCCGACGGCCGCACCGACCTGCAGCGCTACGGCCGCGACGACAGTGAAGTCATCTGGTCGGTCCACCGCGGCGAGCTCAACATCGCCCTGCTCGACATCGCCGAGCAGGCCGGCGCAAGCATCCATTTCCACCGGGGGCTGGAGCGGGTCGATTTCAACGCATCCACCGCCGTGTTCGCCGATCCACGCGATGGCGGTGAACACACCGTCGCGTTCAACGCCATCGTGGGCGCGGACGGCGCGGGCTCGGCGCTGCGCAGGCAGATGGCCGCGTGCACCGAACTCGGCGAGCGCACCGATTTCCTCGGCCACTCGTACAAGGAGCTCGAGATCCCGCCCGCGGCCGACGGGGACTTCCGCATCGAGCCCAATGCGCTGCATATCTGGCCGCGCGGACGCTACATGTGCATCGCCCTGCCCAACGACGAGCGCACCTTCACCGTCACCCTGTTCCTGCCCAACCAGTCCGAGCGCCCGGGCGACCCGAGCTTCGAGACCGTGCGCGATGGCGCCGAGGCGCGTGCCCTGTTCGAGCGCGACTTCGCCGATGCGCTGCCGCTGATCCCGCGGCTGGAGGAGGACTTCGAGCGCAACCCGGCCGGGCTGCTCGCCACGCTGTACCTGGACCGGTGGCACTTGGACGGCCGCGCGGTGCTGGTGGGCGATGCGGCGCACGCGATGGTGCCCTTCCACGGCCAGGGCATGAACTGCGCCTTCGAGGACTGTGTCGCGCTGGCCGACCACCTGGAGCATGCCGGCGACTGCGCCACCGCATTCGCCGCCTTCCAGGCCGAACGCCTGCCCAACGCCCGTGCCATCCAGGCGATGGCGCTGGAGAACTACCTGGAAATGCGCGACCGCGTCGATGACGACGACTACCTGCTCCAGCGCGCCCTGGAGCGCACGCTGGCGGAGCGGCATCCGGACCGCTTCGTGCCGCGCTATTCCATGGTCACGTTCCGCCGCATGCCCTACGCCGTCGCATTGGAGCGCGGGCAGGTGCAGCGCGAGCTGCTCGTCGAGCTGACGCGGGGGCATTCCAGCCTCGACACCCTCGATTGGGACGCCGTGGATGCCACCGTCCGCGACTGCCTGTCCCCACTTCCCACTGACGCGTCCCGGTAGGGCCCCGTGAGTTGCAACCCGATGGGCAGCGGGCGGCGTTCGCGGTCGCGACTCACGCCGCTCCCGCAGACGAAGACCGGATAGGCGCTACGACATGCCCGCCAGCTTCCTGTTCTACGACCTGGAAACCTTCGGCGCCGATCCGCGCACCACGCGCATCGCGCAGTTCGCCGCCATCCGCACCGACGCCGACCTCAACCCGGTCGACGAGCCGATCAGCTTCTTCGTGAAACCGGCCGACGACCTGCTGCCGTCGCCCGGCGCCACCCTGGTGACGGGGATCACGCCGCAGCAGGCCATGGCCGATGGCGTCAGCGAGGCCGAGGCCTTCGCGCGGATCGTCGAGGAGATGGCGCGGCCGGAGACCTGCACGCTGGGCTACAACTCGATCCGCTTCGATGACGAGTTCATCCGCCACGGCCTGTTCCGCAACTTCCACGACCCGTACGAGCGCGAGTGGCGCGGCGGCAATTCGCGCTGGGACCTGCTGGACGTCATGCGGCTGGCGCATGCGCTGCGGCCGGATGGGCTGGTCTGGCCCAAGCGCGAGGACGGGGCGACCTCGTTCAAGCTTGAGCATCTGGCGATCGCCAACGGCGTGCGCGAAGGCGATGCCCATGAAGCGCTGTCGGACGTGCGTGCGCTTATCGGACTGGCGCGCCGTCTGCGCGAGTCGCAACCGCGGCTCTGGGACTACGCACTGAAGCTGCGCGACAAGCGCTTCGCCGCGCGCATGCTGGATCCGACGGCCATGCAGCCGGTGCTGCACGTCTCCCAACGCTTCCCCGCCAGCCGGCTGTGCGCCGCGCCGATGCTTCCGTTGGCACGCCATCCCTACATCGACAGCCGCGTGATCGCCTTCGACCTCGGGCAGTCGCCCGACCGGCTGCTGGCGCTCTCGCCCGGCGAGATCGCCGACCGCCTGTACACGCCGGCCGCCGACCTGCCCGAGGGCGAGGAGCGCATCGCGCTCAAGGAGATCCACCTCAACCGCTGCCCGGCGCTGGTGGACTGGTCGCACCTGCGCGAGGCCGACTTTGCGCGCCTGGGCATCGACACGGCCCGCGTGGACGACCACGCACGGCAACTGCGCGACGCTGGGCCGGCGCTGGCCGAGAAGGTCCGCCAGGTCTTCGGCGCCACCCGCGAGCGCAGTCCTTCAGACGCGGATGCCGCGCTGTACGACGGCTTTCTCGCCGAAGGCGACAAGCGCCTGCTGGCCGAGGTCCGCAGCACACCGCCCGAGGCCCTCGGGACCCGCGCGTTCGGCTTCCGCGATGCGCGCCTGCCCGAGCTCCTGCTGCGCTACCGCGCCCGCAACTGGCCCGGCAGCCTGTCGCCCAGCGAGCAGGCGCGCTGGGACGAGTACCGCCGCCGGCGGTTGCGCAGCGATGCCGGCCTGTCGGAGTACACCTTCGAGCGGTTCGATGCGGAACTGGCGGCGCTGCGCGCGCATTGCGCGGCCGCGGGCGACAGCCGCGGGCTGGGGCTGCTCGACCACCTCGAGGCCTGGCGCCGCGATCTCGACGCCGGGCTGACCTGACGCGGGCGACACTGCCCGCCGGTTTCCGCACCCCGACCCGCCATGGCCGCGTACTTCAGCGACGACAGTTTCCGTTTCCTGCGCCGGCTGGCGCGCAACAACAACCGCCCCTGGTTCCACGCGCACAAGGCCGAGTACGAGACCCACGTGCGCGAGCCGTTCCAGCGACTGCTCGGTGACCTGCAGCCGGTGCTGGCGGAGATCAGCCCGCATTACCGGGCCGAACCGAAAACCGTGGGCGGGTCCCTGTTCCGCATCCAGCGCGACACCCGCTTCGCCAACGACAAGACGCCCTACAAGTCCTGGCAGGGTGCGCGGCTGTTCCACGAGCGCAGCCGCCAGGTCACCGCGCCGTCGTTCTACCTGCACCTGCAGGAAGGCCGGTGCTTCATCGGCGGCGGCCTGTGGCATCCCGACACGCCTACCCTGCGCCGCATCCGGCAATTCATCCTCGACAACCCCGACAGCTGGATCGCCGCCAGTCGGGGCAAGGGCTTCCGCCAGCGGTTCGACCTGGAGGAGAGCGACATGCTGGTGCGGATGCCGCGTGGATACCCGGCCGATTCGGCGTTCGCCGACGACCTGCGCCGCAAGAACCACGTGGCGGTCGCGGGCATCGAGGACGCGGTGATGACGGGCCCCGCGTTGCTCAAGACCCTGGAGCGCGATCTCGCGTCCCTCGCCCCGTTCGTCGACTACCTCTGCGCTGCGCTCGACCTGGAGTTCTGAGCGACGCCCGTCCCAGTTCCCACGCCTGAACAGGCGATCTCCCGCACTGCGGCATGACACGGCCCCGGCGCCCCCCGATAGTCCGTCCCGATACGCCGGCGCATGGATGACTGCCGGTAACCGCGCAACGGATGGCAGGAGGCCGACGGACTGCGCCTTTGGGGATCAGGGAGGGGAACATGCGCAAGTATCTTTGGGCGGCCGCGCTGGCCGTCTTGCCGGCCGTGGCCGTCCAGGCCAACACCGGCGTCGCGTTCGTGCACGGCACCGGGCAGCAGAGCAACGCCTACCAGGACTACTGGACGCCATCGATGGTCGACTCGGTCCGCCAGGGCCTGTCGAACCCGGCCAACTACACCGTCATCAACTGCGACTTCACCCGCTACATGTGGGATGACGGTGCCGCCGGCTGCCTGGCCGGCCAGTTGACGACCTTCATCCAGGCCCGCGGCATCACGCGCCTGATCGTGATCACGCATTCCAACGGCGGCAACGTCATGCGCTGGATCCTCTCCAACCCCACCTGGGACGCCCGCTATCCGGCGATCATCGATCGCGTCGTGCGTGTCAACGCGCTGGCACCGTCCTCGGCCGGCACGCCGTTGGCCGACGCGGTGATGAACGGCAACGTGTTCGAGCAATCCCTGGGCTGGTTGCTGGGCTATGCGTCGGATGCCGTGCGCCAGCAGCAGGAGAGCTGGATGGCGTACTACAACGCCAACAACCTCTACGGTACGGCCGGGCGCCCCGCGCTGCCACGTCCGTTCCGCAGCGTGGTCGGCACCGATGTCGATTCGGCGGTGTGGGACCCCGACAGCTACTGCGGCGGGTACGCCGAGAACGTCGGCCTGGAGACCACCCAGTGGTGGCTGGACTCGTGTTCCGACGGCTTCCTGGAGTGCGCCAGCCAATCGGCCGCCGGGACCGTCTGGTTCACCGACAAGTCGCGCATGGCCGGGCGCGAGCCGCTCAGCCACAACCAGAGCCGGCGCCCGTGCTTCGGGCTCAACACCATCCTGCGCAACGACCTGGGCCAGTGAGGAGATCGACCATGAAACCCATCACGACCGTGTCCGCCCTCGCCCTGCTCGCCTGCGTGTGCACCGTGCACGCGCAGTCCGGCACCACCCCCCTGCTGCCCAGCGGCGGACGCGACATCACGCCGCTGCGTACGATCGCCGCGCCGCCCCCGTCGCGGGACGTCGAACGCGCGCCGGTGCAGTACAGCTGGCGGGTCGACCCCGGTGCCGACCTCGTTGCACCACCGCCCCACGTCACGGAAAGCCGGGAGTACTGGCGAACCGTGGACGCCGCGGAACTGCAACGGGGCGTCGCTCTTCAGGCCACCGCGCCGGGTGCCCTGGTGCGGCTGAGCCCGACGTCGGGTGCCGCGCCCGTGGATGCCGATGCGGTGCGCGTCACCCGAGCCGGCCGCGCGGTGCCGCTGGCACGGCGCAGCCCGTCCCTGCCCCTCCAGGCCGCCGGCCTGGCCGTGCCTGACGGCACGGCGACGGTACAACTGGACCGCGGCGCCGGCGCCGGCGCGTTCGCGGTCCAGGCGGCCGACGCGCGCGGCCGCTACGTGGTGCACGTGTACGAGCCCGAAAGCGACGTGCGCCTGTTCGCCGCGCTGGGCCGCGACCGGGTGCCCGCGGGCGGACATGCCGATATCGCGGTCAACCTGCAGGACGGGCCGACCCGGCTGCGCGGTCTGAAGGCCGGCGGGCTGCTGGTGGCGCCGGACGGGCGCACCTGGCCGCTTGACCTGGCGGCCGGCCGCGACGGCATCCTGCGCGGCCGCGCCCAGGTACCGGTCGACATCGGCACGTCGCCGGGGCTCTGGGAGGTGCAGGTGTTTGCCGGCGACGGCACGGTACAGCGCGATGCCCGCACCGCGTTCGCGGTGGCGGCGCCCACGGCCCGGCTGGCCGGCGGCTACCGGTTCGATGCGCGGCGCCTGAGCTTCACCTTGCCGGTCGATGCCGCCACGGCGGGCCGTTACGAGGCCCGCGGCACGCTGTACGCCACCGCACCCGACGGCGTCGCCCGTCCGGTGTCGGTGGCGCACTCGGCCCGCTGGATGGCGCCTGGACGCGGCGACCTGGTGCTGGCATTCGACCGGACCCACCTGCCGGCAGGTTACGGGGCTCCGTTCGAACTGCGCCAGCTGGAACTCAACGACCAGTCGCGCATGGCGCCGGTCGAACGGCGCGAGCGGGCGGCGCGCGTGGTGCGGTAACGCGGGGCCACGGGCCGGCCACGTGCCGGCCCGTGGCTTGACCACCTCATGGCCCCAGCCGGTAAGCTGCCGCCGGTCGGGTCGCCGGAGTGTGGGATGAAGAAGGGTGTGGTGGTGCTGGTGCTGCTGGTGGTCGCGCTCCTGGCGTACGTCGCGGCGGGCCCGTTCCTGACCGTCAATGCAATGCGCCAGGCGGTCGAGTCGCAGAACAGTGCCGCCCTGTCCGAACACGTCGACTTCCCCGCACTGCGGCGCAACCTCAAGGTGCAGGTGGACGACTACCTGGTACGCCGGGCCGGGCCCGAAGTGCAGGCCCACCCGTTCGGCGCCATCGCGGTGCAGATCGCCAGCGGCGTGGCCGGCAGCGCGGTCGACGCCCTGACGACGCCGGCCGGTGTCGGCGCGATGATGGAGGGCCGCGGCGTACTCCACCGCATCACCGGGGGCGGTATCGACCGGCGTGACAGCACGGCCCACCAGCCGCCCCGCAACCCCCTGCAGGACGCGCGCTACGGCTTCGAATCCCCGTCGCGCTTCACCGCGACGGTCCATGACGACGCGGGCGACCCGACAGTGTTCGTCCTGACGCGCGATGGGCTGACCTGGAAGCTCACCGACATCCGCCTGCCGTTGGACGGGGCCTGGGTCGAGCGCTGATCGTACGTTCGCCGATACGCACGCGTCTTTGGATTGCCACCTGTACGAGTGGCTTCTGCCGCGATCAGGTCCGGACCCGGTTGATGGTTCTGGTTCGCGGCTGAAGCCGCTCCTGCAGCCGCCCGCAACTTGAAAGCGTCGGGCGAGTGACGTGGCGTCAGCGCCGGTTGGCGACCCCGTGGGGCACGTGCCCCGCTGCTACCAGCCCCTGGGCGGAGGCGATGTTGTGCTCGGAGTCGTCGAAGAAGATATCCGCTCCGAACGCCTCCAGGAACGGCCCTTTTGAGCGCCCGCCCAGGAACAGCGCCTCGTCCAGCCGGATGCCCCACTCGCGCAGCGTGCGGATCACGCGCTCATGGGCCGGTACGGAACGCGCCGTCACCAGCGCGGTACGGATCGGCGCGTCCAGTCCCGGAGGAAAGGCCGCCTGCAGGCGATGAAGTGCATCCAAAAAACCGCGGAAGGGCCCGCCCGACAGCGGCTCCCCCGCCCGGCTGCGTTCGTGTTCGGCAAAGGCCGCCAGGCCGCCCTCGCGCGACACCCGCTCGCCTTCGTCGTCAAAAATCACCGCGTCGCCGTCGAAGGCGATGCGCAACTGGTCGAACCGGTGCTGCGGCGCACGTGCCGGCAGCAGGGTGGCCGCGGCAACGCCGGCCTCCAGCGCCTTGGCGACATCCTCGGCATGCGTCGACAGGAACAGGTCGGCGTTGAAGGGGCGGATGTAGGGGAAAGGCGGTGCGCCGTTGCTGAACGCCGCGCGCTTGATCGCCAGCCCGTGGTGCGCGATCGAATTGAAGATGCGCAGCCCGGTGTCGGCCGAATTACGGGAGATCAGGATCACCTCGACCCGCGGTGCTTCGGGTGGCGAACCTTCATTGAGCGCCAGCAGCTTGCGCACCAGGGGGAAGGCGATGCCCGGCGTCAGCAGGTCGTCCTCGCGTTCGCGCTGGAACGCGGCATAAGCCTCGATGCCTTCGGTCTCGAACAGCGCGTGGCTGTCCTCCAGATCGAACAGGGTGCGCGAGGAGATCGCGACGATCAGCGGATCGGCATTGGCGTCTGGCATGGGGCCATTCTGCACCCGTCGGGTCGCAGGGCGTGCGACGGATGCGCCCTCACCCGCTGGTGAACTGCTCCGCCAGCATCCGCTCCTCGAGGTTGTGCTCGGGGTCGAACAGCAGGGTGACGGTGCGGTCGCGGGACTCGCGGATCATCACTTCGACCACGTCGCGGACCTCATGCGAGTCGGCGGTGGCGCTGACCGGGCGCTTGTACGGGTCCAGGACCCGGAAGCGCACTTCGGTGTCGGCCTTGATCACCGCGCCGCGCCACCGGCGTGGACGGAACGCGGCGATGGGTGTCAGCGCCACCACGTTGGTGCCCAGCGGCAGGATCGGGCCGTGTGCGGAGAAGTTGTAGGCGGTGCTGCCAGCCGGCGTGGCCACCATCACACCGTCGCAGATGAGCTCGTCCAGGCGGATCTGGCCATTGAGCTCGATCGAGAGGTGCGCGGCCTGTCGCGTCTGGCGCAACAGCGAGACCTCGTTGTAGGCGAGCGAGCCGACCGACGCGCCGGACTCGGTCTGCGCCACCATCTCCAGCGGGCGCAGCACGGCTGGCTCGGCGGCGTGGAGCCGCTCGATGAGCCCATCAAGACGCTGCTGGTTCATCAGGAAGCCGACCGTGCCCAGCTTCATGCCGTACACCGGCCGGCCCAGGCTGCCGTGGCGGTGGAGCGTCTGCAGCATGAAGCCGTCGCCGCCCAGCGCCACCAGGATGTCGGCCTCTTCCGGCGCATGGTCGCCATGCAGCTTGACCAGCTCGGCGCAGGCACGCTGCGCCTCTTCAGCACGGCTGGCGAGGAAGGCGATGCGCGGGGTCGAGTCCATGGACGGCTCCGTGGGCGAAGGCGGCAGGATAACCCGCTGGGCCTCGAACCCCTCAGCGCGAAGACGGCAGAAGCCGCTTCAGCCGCGAACCGGAGCCGGTGGCCCGGTGTGCCATGCGTTCGTCGCGACGCCGCATCCGCAGGACAGCCTGAATCACCGGACCATCAAGGACCCGGGCGCGGTTTGCACCGCTTCGAAACGGACAACCGCCGGCGGCCCTGGGCCGCCGGCATTGCCGTTTACTCCCCCGCTGCCGCGATCTGCGCCAACCGCCGCACCGCCACCGACACCGTGGGGTAGTCCAGTGCCTTCTGGTTGAGCAGGTCAGCCAGCATCGACTGGGTGAAGCGCAGCGACGGGTTGTCGCGCTGCAGCCAGGCCGCCACCTTGTCCTCCGGCGACAGCTTGCCGCCGGCGGCCAGGATCTGGCTGACCAGCGCCCGCTGCTGGTTGCCCAGCTCATCGCGCAACGCGCCGCGGGCCAGGGCCTGCCAGCGACCATCGACGGTGAGTGCTTCGACCTGCTCGTACAGCCACGGCAGGTGGAGCGCCGCGCCCAAGGCGAAGTAGGCGCGGGCCACATCGGCTGGCGGCAGCTTGCGGGAGCGGGCAATCTCGACGATGTCGCAACCGAACTCCAGCAGCGGCAGTGCGGCCAGCTCGTTGGCCAGCGACGTCGGGAAGCCCTTGTCCTTCCATTCCTTCAGGCGCGCATCGAACGACTCGCGCCGCACCTGGGACAACACGGCCGGCAGTGCCGCCCGCACCGCCTTGAAGCCATCGCCATAGCGCGCCATGGCCGTGGCGATTTCGGGCATCGCGCCGGGGCGCGACAGCAGCCAGCGCGACATCGTGCGCATCAGTTGCCAGATCGTCTGCAACGCATCGATCTGCGCGGCCTCGGCCACCTTGCCGTCGAGCGCATCGATCTGCGCCCACAGGTCGCGTGCGTCCAACGCCTCGCGGGCGATCGTGTAGGCCTCCGCGATCTCGGCCGGGTTGCGGCCGGTGTCCTCCTGCATGCGCATGGCGAACGTCGCACCCATGCGGTTGACCATGGAATTGGTCACCGCCGTGGCGATGATCTCGCGCTTCAGGCGGTGGTCGCCCATCGCCTTGGCGTACTTCTCCTGCAGCGGCTGCGGGAAGTAGCGCACCAGCTCCTTGGACAAGTACGGGTCTTCCGGCACGTCGGACTGCACCAGCTGGTCGAACAGCACCAGCTTGGCGTACGACAGCAGCACCGCCAGCTCGGGCCGCGTCAGGCCCTGGCCGCGCGCCTTGCGCTCGGCCAGCTCGGCATCCGACGGCAGGAATTCGATCTGGCGATCGAGCAGCCCCTGCGACTCCAGCGTGCGGATGAAGTGCTGCTTGGACCCCAGGCGCGGGACGCTCATCCGCTCCATCAGGCTGATGGCCTGGTTCTGGCGGTAGTTGTCGACCAGCACCAGCTGCTCGACCTCGCCGGTCATCGCCGCGAGCAGCGTGTTGCGCGCCTCGATCGCCAGCTTCTTCTGCTGCACCTGGCCGTTGAGCAGGATCTTGATGTTCACCTCGTGGTCGGAGGTGTCCACGCCCGCGGA
>CAMPJI010000062.1 GCA_946886865.1 uncultured Lysobacterales bacterium
ACCGCTGGATGTCGGCGTGATGCGCGAGCAGAGCGCATCACCAAGCCCAGGCTGCGGGCCAAAAAGAAAGCCTCCTGGAGGCTTTCCTGTGGATTCCGGACACTCCGGTTTCCACGGCCCAAAGCTGGTAGCGGGGGCAGGATTTGAACCTGCGACCTTCGGGTTATGAGCCCGACGAGCTGCCAGACTGCTCCACCCCGCATCAGGCCGCCCATTATATGGAGGGCGGCTTTTTCGCGCAAGCCCTATTCACTGTCGAAATGCGAATAGCGCCATGACATCCGACGCACGCTGCCGCGCACGCCGTCGAACCGTCCGATCGATCAGCCGGCCGCGACCTCGAACGCCCGCTGGCACCACGCCATGATCGGGCTCCAACCCAGGCCCAGCACGAGCAGCGCCAGTGCGTTGAGGCCGAAGGTCCAGCGCAGCGGGCGGTGCGTGCTCGGTGCCGGCACGTCGCCCGCGGGCTCGTCGAAGTACATCGCCTTGATCACGCGCAGGTAGTAGAACGCGCCGATCACGGTGAACACGATGCCGACAATCGCCAGCCACATCATCCCGCCCTCGAGCGCAGCGCGCAGCACGGCGAGCTTGGCCCAGAAGCCCAGGAACGGCGGCACGCCGGCCAGCGAGGCCATCACGAACAGCACCATCAGCGCCAGCACCGGGCTGCGCGCGTTGAGGCCCTTGAAGTCCTCGATGCGGTCGGCCTCGAAACCCTTGCGCGACAGCACCACGATGGCACCGAAGCCGGCCGCCGTCGTCAGCGCGTAGTTGAGCGCATAGAACATCGCCGCGGCCATGCCCGATTCGCCACCCGCCAGGCCCATGAAAAGGAAGCCGACGTGCGACACGGTGGAGTACGCCAGCATGCGCTTGATGTTGGTCTGCACCAGCGCGCTGAGGTTGCCGATCACCAGCGAAATCGCGGCCAGCCCGCCGAGCATCAGCTGCCAGTGGCCCGACAGCGGGCCGCCCGCCTCCTGCAACAGGCGATAGGCCATGCCGAACGAGGCCAGGCTGGGCGCGGCGGCGATGAAGATGGTGATGGCCGTCGGGGCGCCGTGGTACACGTCCGGCAGCCACATGTGGAACGGGGCTGCGCCGAACTTGAACGCGATGCCCGCCACCATGAATACGATGCCGGTCACCAGCATGGTCGAGCTGTTGCCCTCGGCCGCCGCCGAAATGGTCGCCAGATCCAACGAGCCGGTGGCGCCGTAGACCAGCGACATGCCGTACAGCAGCAGGCCCGAGGCCAGCGCGCCCAGCACGAAGTACTTGATGCCGGCTTCCGATGCGATCGGGCTGTCGCGGTCGGTCACCACCAGTGCGTAGGAGCACAGCGCGAGCATCTCCAGGCCGACGTAGACCATGACCAGCGAGTTGGCCGACACCATCAGCATCATGCCGAGCGTGGCGAACAGCATCAGCACCGCGACCTCGCCCTTGTACAGGCCGCGCTCGCGCAGGTAGGGCCAGGCATAGACCATCGAGATCGCCGAGACGATCGCGATGCCGACCTTCAGCACATCGGCGGTGGTGTCGCGCACGAACATGCCGCCCAGCACCGTGCCCTGCCCGCCCACGCCCATCGCCACCATCAGCCCGGCTACAAGCAGCAGGCCGATCGCGCAGACGTGGGTAATCACGCGGCGGCGGTCGTCGAGGAACAGGTCGAGCATCAGCAGTGCGAAGGCACCGAGCACCAGCACCAGCTCCGGGAGCAGGGGCATCAGGTCGGCGGCGGATCGTACGGGCATGATCATGGATGAATCTCTAGGTTCGACCCGCCAGCGGCAGGCCCGGCGGCGCTCAAGGCGCCAGCTTGGAGACGGCGATGTGGGTGGTGAGCTCGGCGATGGCCGGCTCCATCAGGTCGGTCAGCGGCTTGGGCCACAGGCCCAGCACCAGCACGCCGGCGGCGAACACGCCCAGCACCGTGGCCTCGCGCGCGTTGACGTCCTTCAGCGCCGCCACGTGCGCGTTGCCGACTTCGCCCCACAGCACGCGCTTGACCAGCCACAACGTGTAGCCCGCGCCGATGATCAGCGTGGTGGCCGCCGCGAAGGCGATGAGCGGATGGGTCTGGAAGCTGGCCAGGATCACCATGAACTCGCCCACGAAGCCCGACGTGCCCGGCAGGCCCGAATTGGCCATGGCGAACAGCACGAAGAACACCGCGAACCAGGGCATCACGTTGGCGACGCCGCCGTAGTCCCTGATCATCCGGCTGTGCATCCGGTCGTACAGCACGCCCACGCAGGTGAACATCGCGCCCGAGATGAAGCCGTGGCTGATCATCTGCACCATCGCGCCCTGCAGGCCCAGGCGCGCGGCATCGTAGTTGCCGTAATCCCGCACCAGTGCAAACGCAATGAAGGTACCCAGGGTGACGAAGCCCATGTGCGAGATCGACGAGTACGCGATCAGCTTCTTCATGTCGTCCTGTACCAGCGCCACCAGGCCCACGTACACCACCGCGATCAGGCTGAGCGCAATCACCAGCCATGCCCACTCCTGCGACGCGTCCGGAACGACCGGCAGGGTGAAGCGGATGAAGCCGTAGCCGCCGATCTTCAGCATGATCGCCGCCAGCACGACAGAGCCCGCGGTCGGCGCCTCGACGTGCGCATCGGGCAACCACGTGTGCACCGGGAACATCGGCACCTTGACCGCGAACGCGGCCAGGAATGCGAAGAAGATCCACATCTGCTCGGTCGCCGTCAGCGGCAACTGGTACAGGTCCGCCAGTTGCCAGCTGCCGCCCTTCAGGTACAGGTAGATCAGCCCGACCAGCATGAACACCGAGCCGAGGAACGTGTACAGGAAGAACTTCACCGAGGCATAGACGCGGCGCGGGCCGCCCCAGACACCGATGATGATGAACATCGGGATCAGCATGCCCTCGAAGAACACGTAGAACAGGATCGCGTCCAGCGCCGAGAACACGCCGATCATCAGGCCTTCCAGGATCAGGAAGGCCGCGTAGTACTGGCTGACACGCTTGTCGATGGATGTCCAGGCGCTGATCAGCACCAGCAACGAGGTCAGCGTGGTCAGGCCGATCAGCGCGACCGAGATGCCGTCGGCGCCGAGTGCGTAGCGGATGTCGTAGGCCGGCACCCAGGCGCGGTTCTCGGCGAACTGCATGCCGGCGAAGGTCATGTCGAAACCGGTGAACAGCAGCACGCTGGCCAGCAGCGTCAACACCGCGACGCCGGTGGCGAACCAGCGCGCCGCATTGGCGCGCGCGTTGCCGAAGGCCAGCGTCAGCACGCCGCCGAGGATCGGCAGCCAGATCAGCAGGCTCAACAGGGGGAAGGTGCCGCTCAAGGGCTCGGGGGTCGTCACAGCTCGGTCCTTGTCAGCTCAGGGTACGGATCAGCACGGCCAGCAGAACGATCAGGCCGAGGATCATCGCGAACGCGTAGTGGTAGAGGAACCCGGACTGCACGCGGCGGGTCAGGCCGGCCACGAAGTCCACCAGACGGGCGCTGCCGTTCACCGCCACGCCATCGATCACGCGGGAGTCGACCGCTCTCGACACGCGGCCCAGGCGCACGCCGCCGCCGGCAAAGCCGTCGATCCAGAGGTTGTCGAAGCCGTACTTGTTCTCCAGCACCCGCACCGGCAGCGCGAAGACGCGGCGCGCGCGGGTCGCCAGTTCCGGCTTCCACCAGTACATGACGGTCGCCAGCGCGAAGCCCGCGAACGCCAACCAGAACGCCGGAGCCACGAAGCCGTGCAGCGCGAACGCAGTCGGCCCATGCCACACCGCCTCCTTGACCATGGCAACGGTGTCGCGCGCGGCGGCGACGTCGATGGCGCCGAGGAAGAACGGCAGCTGCTGGGCGTGGCCGCTCCAGTCGGTGGCGAACAGCATCGGGCCGACGGTGAAGAAGCCGATTATCACCGACGGGATCGCCAGCAGGATCAGCGGCACCGTCACCACCCACGGCGATTCGTGCGGCTCGTGCGGGCCGTGGTGGCCGTGCCCGTGATCGGCGTGCGCGTGGTCGTCGTGGCCATGCGCGTCATGTGCCACGTCACGGAAGCGCTCCCTGCCGTGGAACGTCATGTACAGCAGGCGGAAGCTGTAGAACGCCGTCACGAACGCGCCCAGCAACACCGCCCAGTAGCCGTACTGGGCGATCCAGCCACCGCCCTCGGCGGCGTGGTGCGCGGCCTCGATGATCGTGTCCTTGGAATAGAAGCCGCTGAAAAACGGGGTACCGACCAGTGCCAGCGTGCCCAACAGGCTGGTCCAGTAGGTGATGGGCATGTACTTGCGCAGGCCGCCCATCTTCCGCATGTCCTGCTCGTGGTGCATGCCGATGATCACCGAGCCCGCCGCCAGGAACAGCAGCGCCTTGAAGAAGGCGTGGGTCATCAGGTGGTACACGGCCGCCGAGTACGCCGACACGCCCAACGCCACCGTCATGTAGCCCAGCTGCGACAACGTGGAATACGCGACGACGCGCTTGATGTCGTTCTGCACGATGCCGATCAGGCCGGTGAACAGCGCAGTGGTCGCGCCGATGAACAGCACGAAGTTGAGCGCGGTCTCGGACATCTCGAACAGCGGCGACATGCGCGCCACCATGAAGATGCCGGCCGTGACCATGGTCGCGGCATGGATCAGGGCGGAGATCGGCGTCGGGCCTTCCATCGAATCAGGCAGCCAGACGTGCAGCGGGACCTGCGCGGACTTGCCCATGGCGCCGATGAACAGGCAGATGCAGATCACGGTGGCCACCGACCACGCATGGCCATCGAAGATGGTGATGGTCGAGCCCTGGATGTTCAGCGCATTGGCGAACACCGTCGCGTAGTCCAGCGTGCCGAACATCAGCAGCACGCCGGCAATACCCAGCAGGAAGCCGAAGTCGCCCACGCGGTTGACCAGGAACGCCTTGAGGTTGGCGAACACCGCCGTGGGCTTCTTGAACCAGAAGCCGATCAGCAGGTACGAGACCAGGCCCACCGCCTCCCAGCCGAAGAACAGCTGCAGGAAGTTGTTGCTCATCACCAGCATGAGCATCGAGAACGTGAACAGCGAGATGTAGCTGAAGAACCGCTGGTACCCGGGGTCCTCGTGCATGTAGCCGATGGTGTAGATGTGCACCAGCAGCGACACGAAGGTCACCACGACCATCATCATCGCCGTCAGTTTGTCGACCATGAAGCCGACGTGCGCCTCGTAGTTGCCGACCTGGAACCAGGTGTAGAGGTTTTCGTTGAACGGCGCCGCGCCCTGCCCCACCAGCTGCCACAGCACGTAGATCGACAGCGCGCAGCTGGCGGCCACGCCGGCGATGGTCACGCCGTGCGCACCCGCGCGCCCGACCTGCCGGCCGAACAGCCCAGCGATGATCGAGCCGAGCAGCGGCGCGAGCACGATGATCAGCAGATGGAGTTTGGAGATCGCCATTTCAGTTCCGTTATGTGCTGCGGGTGCCGGCGGGCCGGCTGCTGCAAGTGCATCGATGGGTACTGCAGTCGTCGCGCGCGTAACCAGGCGCTGCATCGCGCGAGCGTGCCGCGGCGACCGGATTCGCGCGTCCTGCGCTTATCGAGTCGCTCCCGCCCTGGACGCCTGTCCAGGACAGCAGCAGCCACGCGAGCCAATGGCTCGCACCCACGGCTGCTCACCCCTTCATCGAATCGATTTCTGCCACGTTGATGGTGCGTCGGTTGCGGAACAGCGTGACCAGGATCGCCAGGCCGATCGCGGCTTCCGCCGCTGCCACTGTCAGGATGAAGAACACGAACACCTGCCCCGCCGGGTCGCCAAGCTGGCGCGAGAAGGCGATGAAGTTGATGTTCACCGCCAGCAGCAACAGTTCCAGCGACATCAGCAGGACGATCACGTTCTTCCGGTTGAGGAAGATACCGGCCACGCTGATGCAGAACAGCGCCGCACCCAGCGTGAGGAAGTGGCCCAACGAAAGGGCGCCCGTCAGCATGTCCATCAGCGTGCCTCCCCAGCCGGCGCGTCGCCGGCATCGGCGCGCGGCGCCGCCTCCGGCCGAACCGCATCCATCTTGACCAGCCGCACGCGGTCGGCGGCGCGCACCCGCGCCTGCTCGCCCGGGTTCTGGTGCTTGGCGCCCTCGCGGCGACGCAGCGTCAGCATGACCGCGGCAATCACGGCCACGGTCAGGATGACCGCGGCGACCTCGAACGGCAGCAGGTAGGTGGTGAACAGCGCACGTGCGATCCACACGGTGTTCGACACGCCTTCCACCGCGGCGACATCGGCGGCCAGCGGCGTCGCCAGCTGCACCTTGACGCCGATCAGGATGAGCATCTCCACCAGCATCACCACCGCGACCAGCAGGCCCACCGGCAGATACCGCACGTAGCCCTCTCGCAGGGGGGCGACGTCGATGTCGAGCATCATCACCACGAACAGGAACAGCACCATCACCGCGCCCACGTAGACCAGGATCAGCGCCACGCCGAGGAACTCGGCACCGGCAATGAGCCAGACGCAGGCGATGGAGAAGAACGTCAGCACCAGGCTGAGTGCGGCATGCACCGGGTTCTTGACGCTGATGACGCCGACCGCGGAGGCCACGGCGGCCAGGGCAAACATCCAGAAAGCGAGGGTCACGAGATCCATGCGGGGCACTCAGCGGAAAGGCGCGTCGGCGGCGCGGCGCTCGGCGATCTCCGCCTCAAGGCGGTCGCCGATCGCCAGCAGCTGCGGCTTGGTGACGATGTTCTGTCCGCGCTGGTCGAAGTGGTATTCGTGGATGTGGGTCTCGACGATCGAGTCCACGGGGCACGACTCCTCGCAGAAGCCGCAGTAGATGCACTTGAACAGGTCGATGTCGTACCGCGTGGTGCGGCGGGTGCCGTCCTCGCGCCGGTCCGAATCGATGGTGATCGCGAGCGCCGGGCACACCGCCTCGCACAGCTTGCACGCAATGCACCGCTCCTCGCCGTTGGGATAGCGGCGCAGCGCGTGGATGCCCCGGAAGCGCGGCGACTGCGGCGTCTTCTCCATCGGGTACATCAGCGTGTACTTGGGCTTGAACAGGTACTTCAACGTCAGCCACAGCCCCTGGAACAGCTCCAGCAGCAGCAGGCTCTTGAAGTAGGAAGCAAGTCGCGTCATGCCTTATTGCCCCGGCAGGAAGACGTCGTAGTACGCCATCAGGGCGACGACGACGATCCAGGCGATCGTGATGGGAATGAAGACCTTCCAGCCCAGCCGCATGATCTGGTCGTAGCGGTAGCGCGGGAACGAGGCGCGGAACCAGATGAAGCAGCTGGCGAAGAAGAACACCTTGGCCAGCAGCCACCACCAGCCGTCCACGGACAGGAACGGGATGCCCATGCCATGGAACGGGCTGAGCCAGCCGCCCAGGAAGAAGATCGCGGTCAGGAAGCTGATCAGGATCATGTTGGCGTATTCGGCCAAGAAGAACAGCGCGAACGCCGATCCCGAATACTCGACCATGTGGCCGGCCACGATCTCCGACTCGCCCTCCACCACGTCGAACGGCGCGCGGTTGGTTTCGGCCACGCCTGAGATGAAGTAGACGACGAACAGCGGCAGCAACGGCAGCCAGAACCACTCGAACAGACCCGTGTTGCCCGCCTGCGCCATCACGATCTGCGACAGGTTGAGGCTGCCGGCAGCCACCATGACGCCGACCATCGCAAAGCCCATCGCGATCTCGTAGGACACCACCTGCGCCGCCGCGCGCATGGCACCGAGGAACGCGTACTTCGAGTTGGACGCCCAACCCGCCAGGATGATCCCGTACACACCCAGCGAGGTCATCGCCAGCAAGTACAGCAGGCCCGCGTTGGCGTTGGACAGCACGAGCTGCGCATCGAACGGGATCACCGCCCAGGCCGCGAACGCCGGCGCCAGCGCCAGTAGCGGCGCCAGCTTGTACAGGAAGGGCTCCGCGCGCGTGGGCTGGATGACTTCCTTGAACAGCAGCTTGAACACGTCGGCGAACGCCTGCAGCACGCCCATGCCCACGTACATCGGGCCACGGCGAACGTGCATCCAGCCGATCAGCTTGCGCTCCCACACCACGTAGAACGCCACCGTGATGATCACCGGCATCGCGATGGCCAGGATCTTGAGCACGATCCAGGCGACCGCGCCGACATTGCCGAACGAGAGCAGCCAGTCGCGGAACGGATCGACCATGTCACCGACCATGCTCATGCCCTCCCCGCCTGGATACGCCCGGACGCGAGCGGCGCGGTGGCGCCATGCCCGCCTTCGACCCACGCCGTACCGCGCGCGACCTTGTTACTGGTGACCACGGGCACGGTGGCGGTCCCCGTCGCCGTGCTGAACCGGCCGACGGTCGCGTCGCCCAGTGCCGCTTCGGCATCCGCGGGATGCAGCACCACGCGTGGGCCATGGTTGAGCGGGTGCGCCTGCAGCGCGGCGGCACGGCGGACGACCGCATCGGTCCGGTAGATGCCCGTGCTCATTGCGACTTCCAGGCCCTCGGCTTCCGGCTTCGCCGCGTCCGAACGGGACACCGCGACATCGCGCTTGGCCATGCCGCCGCGCAGCCCGGCGAGATCGGTGAATTCGAAGCCGCTCGCGCCAAGCTCGTCGGCCAGGGCGCGCAGCACGCGCCAGCCCGGGCGCGCCTCGCCCGGCAATGCGCCGGCGGGAATCGCCACCTGCTCGCGGCCGTCGAGGTTGGTCAGGGTCGCATCAATTTCCGGCAGCAGGCCGATCGGCAGGATCACATCCGCGACTGCACGCGTGGATTCGCACGCGAAGTGGCTGAAGGCGACAACCTGTGCGGCACCCAGGGCCTGCATCGCGTTGGCGGGGTTGGCGAAATCCAGGCCGGGCTCGATGCCGTAGATGAGGTACGCCGGACGCGGGCTTGCCAGCATGGCGCGCGCGTCCAGGCCGGTCGGCAGCACGCCATGGTCGGCGAGACCCAGCGCATTCGCGCCCTGCGGGATGCGGCACAGCGTCGCACCGGTCGCCTGCGCCAGGGCACGGGCCGCCTCACGGATGGCCGCGGCATGGGCGCCGTTCTCGGCCAGCGCACCGACGATCACCACGGCGCGATCGGAACCCGATACCGCATCGCGAAGCGCGCCATCGGACAACGCATCGGCAATACGCGACGGCGCGACGATCTGCTTGGACGCCAGGTCGAACGTCTGGTCGAACTCGACCGGGTTGACCGCGTGCACCTTGGCGCCGCGGGTCCAGGCCTTGCGGACACGCTGGTTCACCAGCGGCAGCTCGTGGCGCAGGTCGGTGCCGACCAGTACCACGCAGTCAGCGTGCTCGATGTCGGCGGCCGGCATCGCGAAGCGCTCCGCGATCGCGCCGTCGGACAGGTCCGACTGGCCGATGCGGTGGTCCAGGTGGCCGGTGCCCAGCACGTCGGCCAGACGGGCCAGCAACGCGCCCTCCTCGTTGGAGGTGGCCGGGTGCACCAGCATGCCGAGGCCATCGGCACCGTTGTCGCGCAGGATCTTCGCGGCGCGCGCCAGCGCTTCGACCCATGACGCTTCGCGCCACTGGCCGTTGTCCTTGAGCATCGGCGCGACGGCACGATCGTCCGCGCGCAGGCCCTGGTGGGCGTAGCGGTCGCGGTCCGACAGCCAGCACTCGTTGACGCTGTCGTTGTCGCGCGGAACGCTGCGCAGCACTTCGCCACGGCGGACGTGGTGGAACAGGTTGCTGCCCAGCGCGTCGTGATAGCCCAGCGACTCGCGCGCCACCAGCTCCCACGGGCGGGCGCGGAACTGGAACACCTTGTTGGTCAGCGCGCCCACGGGGCACACGTCGATGACGTTGCCCGACAGCTCGGTGGTCAGCGGCTTGCCGTCGTAGGTGCCGATCTGCAGGTTTTCACCACGGTACATGCCGCCCAGCTCGTAGGTGCCGGCGACCTCCGCGGTGAAGCGCACGCAGCGCGTGCACTGGATGCAGCGGGTCATCTCGGTGGCGACCAGCGGACCGATGTCCTCGTCGGGCACCACGCGCTTGCGCTCGGCGAAGCGGCTGACCGAGCGGCCGTAGCCCATGGACAGGTCCTGCAACTCGCACTCGCCGCCCTGGTCGCAGACCGGGCAGTCCAGCGGGTGGTTGACCAGCAGGAACTCCATCACGTTGCGCTGCGACTTCAACGCCTTTTCGCTGCGCGTGGTGACCCTCATGCCGTCCATCACCGGCGTGGCGCAGGCCGGTGCCGGTTTGGGCATCTTCTCGACCTCGACCAGGCACATGCGGCAGTTGGCCGCGATGGACAGCTTGTCGTGGTAGCAGAAGCGCGGGATCGGGATACCGGCCGTGTCGGCGGCCTGGATGATCATCGAGCCCTTGGGCGCGGCCATCTCGACACCGTCGATGAAGACGGTGACGTGGTCGGGCGGCAGGTTCGGGTTGACGGGTTGGGCGCTCATGCGGCGACCGCCTTGTTTGAAGGCACCACGGTGCCGTCGCGCTCGTCGTCGACCAGGAAGCGCTTGTTCACGATCGCGTACTCGAACTCGTCCCAGAAGTGGCGCAGGAAGCCCTGCACCGGCCACGCGGCGGCCTCGCCGAACGCGCAGATGGTGTGGCCTTCGATCTGGCCGGCGGCGGCGCGCAGCATGTGCAGGTCCTCGACCGTCGCCTGCTTCTCGACGATGCGGGTCAGCATGCGGTACATCCAGCCGGTGCCCTCGCGGCACGGCGTGCACTGGCCGCAGCTTTCCTTGAAGTAGAAGCGCGCGATGCGCTGGCAGGCGCGCACCATGCAGGTGGTCTCGTCCATCACGATGACCGCGCCCGACCCCAGGCCGGAACCGGCCTTCTGGATCGAGTCGTAGTCCATCGTCAGGCCCATCATCGTCTCGCCCGGCAGCACCGGCATCGACGAACCACCGGGGATCACGCCCTTGATCTTCGCGCCGTTGCGCATGCCGCCGGCCATCTGCAGCAGGTCGGCGAACGACGTGCCCAGGCGGATCTCGTAATTGCCCGGCTTGGCGACGTGGCCCGACACGGAAAACACCTTGGGCCCGCCGTTGTTGGGCTTGCCCAGGTTGAGGAACCACTCCGCGCCGTTGCGGATGATGGCCGGCACCGAGGCATAGGTCTCGGTGTTGTTGATCGTGGTCGGCTTGCCGAACAGGCCGAAGTTGGCCGGGAACGGCGGCTTGTAGCGCGGCTGGCCCTTCTTGCCTTCCAGCGACTCCATCAGCGCGGTTTCTTCGCCGCAGATGTAGGCGCCGGCGCCGAGCGCGTTGTGGATGTCGATGTCGATCCCGGAACCCTGGACGTCCTTGCCCAACCAGCCGTGCTTGTAGGCCTCGGCGGTGGCTTCTTCCAGATGCTCGAACGGCTCATGGTGGAACTCGCCGCGCAGGTAGTTATATGCAACGGTGCTGCCGGTCGCGTAGCAGGCGATCGCCATGCCTTCGATCACGGCATGCGGGTTGTAGCGCAGGATGTCGCGGTCCTTGGCCGTGCCGGGCTCGGACTCGTCGGAGTTGCACAGGATGTACTTCTGGGTGCCGCTGCCCTTGGGCATGAAGCTCCACTTCAGGCCGGTCGGGAAGCCCGCGCCGCCACGACCACGCAGGCCGGACTGCTTGACCATCTCGATGACATCGGCCGGCGGGATCTTCTCCGTCAGGATCTTGCGCAATGCGCTGTAGCCGCCGGTCTTCAGGTAGTTCTCGTAGGACCAGGGCTTGTCGAAATGCAGGGTCGTGTAGACGACGCTGTGCTCGGACGGCGCCGGGCCGACCGGGCCGTAGCCCTTGGAATAGTCGTGGTGCGAGTCGTGCGCCATTACTTCAGCCCCTCAAGCAGCTCGTCGACCTTCGCCGCGTCGAGCTTCTCGTGGTAATGCCCGTTGATGACGACCACCGGCGCGCCACAGCAGGCGGCCAGGCACTCTTCCTCGCGCTTGAGGAAGACGCGGCCATCGGCGGTGGACTCGCCGAGCCTGCAGCCCAGCTTCTTCTCGGCGTGCGCGACCAGATCCTCGGCGCCGTTGAGCCAGCAGCTGATGTTGGTGCAGAAGGCGACGTTGTGGCGCCCGACCTTCTCGGTCTCGAACATCGAATAGAACGAGGCGACCTCATACGCCCACACCGGCGGCAGGCCCAGGTACTTGGCCACCGCCGCGATCAGCTCGTCGCTCAGCCAGCCGCCGTTCTGCTCCTGCGCGGCGTGCAGGCCCTGCAGCACGGCCGAACGCTTGCGGTCCGGCGGGAACTTGGCCAGCCAGTGGTCGATGTGCGCGCGGGTGCTGTCGTTCAACGCGACCATCGGGTCGACGTGCTGACAGGCCTCGAAATTTCCGGTCGCCTTCATGTATTCCAGAACCTCAGCGGTCGATCTCGCCGAACACGACGTCGTAGGTGCCGATCATCGCCACCACGTCGGCCAGCATGTGGCCCTTGACGACCTCGTCCATCGACGACAGGTGGGCGAAGCCCGGTGCGCGCAGCTTGCAGCGGAACGGCTTGTTGGCGCCGTCCGACACCAGGTAGCAGCCGAACTCGCCCTTGGGCGCCTCGACCGCGGCGTAGGTTTCCCCGGCCGGCACGCAATAACCTTCCGAGAACAGTTTGAAGTGGTGGATCAGCGCTTCCATGTCGTCCTTCATCTCCTCGCGGGAGGGAGGCGCGACCTTGAAGTTGTCCACGATCACCGGGCCCGGGTTGGCCTTCAGCCAGGCCACGCACTGCTTGATGATGCGCGTGGACTCGCGCATCTCGGCCACGCGCACCAGGTAGCGGTCGTAGCAGTCGCCGTTGACGCCGACGGGGATGTCGAAATCCACCGCGTCGTACTTGGCGTACGGCTGCTTCTTGCGCAGGTCCCAGGCGATGCCCGAGCCGCGGATCATCGGGCCGGTCATGCCCCAGGCCAGCGCCTTCTCCGGCGGGATGACACCCACGCCCACGGTGCGCTGCTTCCAGATGCGGTTGTCGGTGAGCAGCGTCTCGTACTCGTCAACGCGCTTGGGGAAGTCGTCGCAGAACGCGTCCAGGTAGTCCAGCAGCGAGCCTTCGCGCCACTGGTTGAAGCGCTTGAGCGAGGCGCCCTTGCGCCACGGCGACTCCTTGTAGCGCGGCATGCGGTCCGGCAGGTCGCGGTAGACGCCGCCGGGGCGGTAGTAGGTCGCGTGCATACGCGCGCCCGACACCGCCTCGTAGCAGTCCATCAGCTCTTCGCGCTCGCGGAACGCGTACAGGAACACCGCCATCGCACCCAGGTCGAGCGCGTTGGACCCGACCCACATCAGGTGGTTCAGGATGCGGGTGATCTCGTCGAACATCGTGCGGATGTACTGCGCACGCTCGGGCGCCTCGATCCCCATCAGGGTCTCGATCGCGCGCACGTAGGCGTGCTCGTTGCACATCATCGA
>CAMPJI010000063.1 GCA_946886865.1 uncultured Lysobacterales bacterium
GAGCCGTAGAAGTCGGCTTCCTCGCGCACTTCCTGCCGGCGCAGCTTGGCGTCCTCGCGCGTGAGCAGGCCGGCGTTGAGGTCGGCGTCGATCGCCATCTGCTTGCCGGGCAGGGCGTCGAGGATGAAGCGCGCCGACACCTCGGAGATGCGCCCGGCGCCCTTGGTGACCACCACGAAGTTGACGATGGTCAGGATCGCGAACACCACGATGCCGACGGCATAGCTGCCGCCGATCACGAACTGGCCGAAGGACTCGATGACGTGGCCGGCCGCGGCCTCGCCCTGGTGGCCGTGCAGCAGCACCACGCGGGTGGAGGCCACGTTCAGCGCCAGCCGCAGCAGCGTGACCAGCAGCAGCACGCTGGGGAAGATCGAGAACTCGAGTGGCCGCTTGACGTAGACCACCGCCAGCATCACCACCAGCGACAGCGCGATGTTGATGGTGAACAGCATGTCCAGCATCAACGGCGACAGCGGCACGATGACCATCGCCAGCATCGCCATCACCACCAGGGGTGCGGCCGCGCCACTGCGCACCGCCGAGCCGACGCCGGCGAACCGTCCCTGCATCGCGCTCATCGGGCGGGCACCCCGGCGTCGTCATCCGGGCGGCCATCGGCCTCGGCCTCGCCCAGCTGGACGGCCGCCAGTTCCGGCGCGGGGCCGTGGGCGGGGTGCCAGCGGCGCAGCTGGAACACGTAGGACAGCACCTGTGCAACGGCAGCGTAGAGTTTCACCGGGATTTCCTGGTCGACCTGCGCGGTGCGATACAAGGCGCGTGCCAGCGGCGGCGCCTCCAGCACGGCGATGCGGTGGCGCTGGGCGGCGTCGCGGATCAGCAGGGCCAGCTCGTCCACGCCCTTGGCCACGACCTTGGGCGCGCGCATGTTGGCCGGGTCGTACTTGAGCGCGACCGCGTAGTGGGTCGGGTTCATCACCACCACGTCGGCGGTGGGCACGGCTTCCATCATCCGGCGCTGCGACATCTGCCGGGCGACCTGGCGCACGCGCGCCTTGATCTCCGGGTTGCCCTCGGTCTGCTTGAGCTCGTCGCGGATTTCCTGCTTGGTCATCTTCAGCTTGCTGCGGTGCTGCCAGCGCTGCCACGGCACGTCGATGGCCGCCAGCAATGCCAGCGAGCCCGCCATTGCCAGCAGCGCGGTGACCGCGGTGTCCAGCCCGGTGCCGATGGCCGAGTGCAGCGACATGCGCGGCATCGCCAGCATGTCGTCGAACGCCGACCACACCACCCAGCCGCCCACGCCGATGATCAGCACCACGCGCAGCAGCGATCGCAGCAGCTCGGCGAAGCCTTCCTTGCCGTAGATGCGCTTCAGGCCCGATGCCGGGTTGAGCCGCTTGAAGTCCGGCTGCAGCGCCTTGCTGGAAAACCGCAGGCCCCCCATCAGCGCCGGCGCGATGAAGCACGCGGCCAGCGCGGCGGCGATGACCGGCAGCACCGGCATCATGAGCCCCCCCATCAGCGCCGCGGCGTGCGGGATCAGCCGGTCCGGGTGGCCCAGCACCGCCGGGTCGACGATCAACGCCTGCCGCAGCCAGCCCTGCGAGGCATCGCCCAGGCCGGAGGCCAGCGCCATCAACGCCAGCGCGGTGACGCCGAGCACGGCGACGTTGCCCAGCTCGCGCGATCGCGGGACGTCGCCCTTTTCACGCGCTTCGCGAAGGCGTTTTTCGGTGGGTTCTTCGGTGCGGTCTTCCTGGTCCTGCTCGGACATGTCGCGCGCGGTCTGCGGAGCCCGGGGCGGGCGATGCCGTCAGCGTTGCAAGGCCTGTTCCAGCGCGAATCGCCCCCTGTAGGAGCGGCTTCAGCCGGGAATCGCCGGCCGGTTTCCTTTGTAGGAGCCGCGGTAGCCCGGGTAAGCGCAGCGCACCCGGGACGCGACACTACGCCGATGGACGTACGCACCCGGGTGCGCTGCGCTTACCCGGGCTACGGCGATCCACGGAGACCTCTACGGCGTCAGGCCGCGCGCCGCCATGAACGCATCGCCGAACAGCTGCTCCACCGGGGCCTGCAGGTGCCGCATCAGCAGGCCGATCAGCAGCAGGCCGACCACCAGCGCCACCGGCAGGCCGATCGCGATGGGGTTGAGTGCCGACGCCGCGCGCGAGAGCACGCCGAAGGCGAGGTTGACCGCCAGCAGCGCCATCATCACCGGCAGCGCCAGCAGCAGCCCGGCCTGCAGGCACGTGCCGAAGAACCCGGGCACCGCAGCCAGCAGATCGTTACGGTCGGCAAGCGGCACGCCGATCGGCAGCGCCTGGTAGCTGCCCATCAGCAGCTCCACCAGGGCCAGGTGCGCGTCCAGCGCGAAGAACAGCAGCCCGAAGGCGAGGTAGAACCACTGCGCCAGCACCGGCGAGGACGCGCCGCTGAGGGGGTCGGCCATGGTCGCGAACGACAGGCCCATGCCCTGGCTGACCAGCTCGCCGGCAAAGCGGCCGGCCTCGAACGCCAGCCGCAGCATCATGCCGATGGCCACCCCGACGGTGATCTCGCGCAGCACGGTGATGAAGGTCGCCGCATCCACCGCCGCCGCCGGCGGCGTGGGCAGTAGCGTGGACAGCGCGCCGGCCAGCGCCAGGGTGATCATCATCCGCGCCCGCACCGGCATGCCGCGCCCGCTCAACATCGGCAGCACCATGATCGCCGCGCCGATCCGCAGCGCCGTCCACAGCACGGTGGCCAGCAACGCGAACAGGTTGACGCCGCTGGCGGTGGTGAGGGTGACGGTGTCCACGTCACTTCACTCCGTCGTTCCCGCGAAGACGGGCTCGCGCTTTACTTCGGCGGAGCCGAACATCCATGGACTTGGGATTTGATTGGCACTTTGAGCAGCGTGGACGAAGCAGGAGCAAGAACGACGTCCATGGGTTCCCGCCTTCGCGGGAATGACGAGCTGGAAGGTTCGTGGCGAGCGGCCGTCCCACGTCGCTACCCGATCAGGTGCGGGATCCGCTGGAACAGGTCGATGGTGAAGCTCACCAGCTTGCCCAGCAGGAAGTGGCCGGTGATGGCGAGCGTCGCGGCCAGCGCGATGCCTTTCACCACGAAGGCGATGGTCTGCTCGTTGATCTGCGTGGCGGCCTGGACGATGCCGACGACCACGCCGACGACCAGCACCGCCATCAGCGGTGGGGCGCCCAGCAGCAGGGCCATCTGCAGGCCGCGGCCGATTTCGGTGAGGGCGGTTTCAGGGGACATGGATGCGGCCCTCAGACCGGGTTGAAGCTGGCGGCGAGCGAGCCGACGACCAGCACCCAGCCGTCCACCAGCACGAACAGCAGGATCTTGAACGGCGCCGAGACCAGCATCGGCGAGAGCATCATCATGCCCATCGACATCAGCACGCTGGCGACCACCAGGTCGATGATCACGAACGGGATGTAGATCAGGAACGCGATCTCGAACGCGGTCTTCAGCTCGCTGGTCAGGAACGAGGCGGCCAGCACGCCGAACGGCACGTCCTGCGGGGTGGCGTACGGCCCGGAGTTGGACAGGCCGGCAAAGGTCATCAGGTCGTTCTCGCGCACCTGCGCCAGCATGAACCCGCGGAACGGCGCCGAAGCTGCCTCCCAAGCGGTTTTGAAGTCCATCTGGTCGTTGAGGTATGGCGAGATGCCCGCGGCCCAGGCCTGGTCGAACACCGGCATCATCACCATCGACGTGAGGAACAGCGCCAGCGCCAGCAGGATCTGGTTGCTCGGGGTCTGGCCCGTGCCCAGCGCCTGCCGCAGCAGCGCCAGCACGATGATGATCCGGGTGAACGCGGTCAGGCCCAGCAGCGCCGCCGGCAGCAGCGTGATGCCGGTCATCAGCAGCAGCACCTGCAGCTGCAGGCTGACGGGCTCGCCGCCGATCTCGCCGACGTTCACCGCCGGCAGAGAAGGCGAGGGCTGCGCGGCGGCCGGGTCGGCTGGCGCCGGCGCGGTCTGCGCCAGCACCGGCACGGCGGCCAGGAGCGTGACAGCGAGCAGCAGGCCGGCCATCAGGCCGCGGAGGTGTGCGAATGGACGGCTCATGGCTTCTTGCCGAAGTGCTGGGACAGCAGCTGCGCGAACGCGGGCGGGGCATCCGCCTGCGGCAGCGGCTCGGAGAGGGTGTGCAGGGTGCGCGTGCCGCCCGGGCCGACGCCCAGCAGCAGCTGGGTGCCGCCGACATCGACCACGACCGCGCGCTCGCGCTGGCCCAGCGGCACGGAGGCGACCACGCGCAGCGCACCGTTGGCGCCGCCGCCGCGCGCCGCGCCCGGCAGCCGCTTGGCCAGCCACGCCAGGCCCAGGATCAGGCCGAGCACCAGCAGCAGCGCGAACAGGCTGCCGGCGACGCTGCCGGCGGTGGAGGGCGGGGCCGGCATCGGCGTGGCGGCCGGGCGCGGCGTTGCAGGCGCGGGGGTGGCAGTGCGCGGTGCGGTGACAGGCGTGCTGGCCGGTGGCGTGGCCACGACCGTCGAGGCGTCGGCGGCGACATCGCCCGCCGCGGCTTCGGCCTGTGCTGACGCATCGGCGGGCACGGTCGTGTCGGTGCTGGTGCCGGTTGCCGGTGCGCGGTCGACCGTCGGCTGCGAAGCCCCGGTCGAGGCCGACGCGTCCGGCAGTGCCACCGTCTCGACATCAGCCGTGGCGATCGAAGGCGTGGCCACGGCCGCGGATGCGCTCGTTGCCGTCCCGACCGGCGCCGACGGCGCGGTGGGCGTCGGCGCGGCCGAGGTGGCCGCCATGTCCGGCACGCTCGCGCATGCGCTGCCGCCGACGGCCATTGCGGCCACCAGCAGGCAACGCACCACGGCGCGGGCGTGCGCGCGGTGCATCAGCGCAGGCGCTTGATGCGCTCGGACGGGCTGACCACGTCGGTCAGGCGCACGCCGAAGCGGTCGTTCACCACCACCACCTCGCCTTGGGCGATCAGCGTGCCGTTGACGAACACGTCCAGCGGTTCGCCCGCGGCGCGCTCGAGTTCGACCACCGAGCCCTGGTTGAGCTGCAGCAGGTTGCGGATCGGGATGCGGGTGCGCCCGACCTCCAGCGACAGCGACACCGACACGTCCAGGATCACGTCCAGGTTCATGTCGGCGCCGGCGGCGGCGTCGGGGGTCAGCGCGTCGAAGGCGGCGCGGTCGTCGGCGGAAGCGGCGTTGTTCATGGCGTGGGCACGAGGCTGTCGAGAGAGGGGGTCGGCCGCGCGGCATGCACCTGCGTGACCTTGATGGCGTTCTTGCCGTTGTGGGTGCCGAACTCGCCGGAGAACAACGGCACCTGTTCGACGTTGAGCACGACGGTGTCGGGCAGTTCGATCGGAATCACGTCGCCGACCTTGAGCCGGCTCAGCTCGCGCAGGCTGATGGTGCGCTGGGCGATGGCGCTGCTCAGCTCCACCGGCGCGTCCTGCAGCTGGCGGCGCATGGCGTTGGTCCAGCCCTCGTCCTTCTCGATGCGGTCGGACTGCACGCCGGCATCGAGCTGCTCGCGGATCGGCTCGAGCATCGAGTACGGGAACGACACGTGGAACTCGCCGCCACCGCCCTCCAGCTCGACATGGAACCGGCTGACGACGATGTACTCGCGGGGGCTGATGATGTTGGCGAAGTGCGGGTTGACCTCGGAGTTCATGTACTCGAACTCCACCGGCATCACCGGCGCCCAGGCTTCCACCAGGTCGGCGAAGGTCTGCTTGAGCAGCAGCTGGATGACGCGCATCTCGGTGGGCGTGAACTCGCGGCCCTCGATGCGGGTGTGGTACTTGCCGTTGCCGCCGAAGAAGTTGTCCACCACGGTGAACACCAGGCGCGGTTCGTACACCACCAGCGCGGTGCCGCGCAGCGGCTTCATCTTCACCAGGTTGAGGTTGGTCGGCACCTGCAGCGAGTGCATGTACTCGCCGAAGCGCATCAGGTCGACGCCGCGCACCGACAGGTCGGCCGAACGGCGCAGCAGGTTGAACAGGCCGATGCGCCACGTGCGCGCGAAGCGCTCGTTGATCATCTCCAGCGTCGGCAGGCGGCCGCGGACGATGCGGTCCTGGCTGGCGAAGTCGTAGGTGCGGGCCTCGCCGGGGCCGGCGGGCGCGTCCTCGGTATCGACCGCGCCACTGTCGACGCCATGCAGCAGGGCGTCGATTTCGTCTTGCGAGAGCAGGTCGGCGCTCATGCGGATTCCGTCAGGCGGGCGTGGGGCGCGGTCACTGCGTGACCAGGCTGGTGAAATAGACGGCCTCGACCTGGGCGGGTGCGCCCTCGGCCTTCAGCACGTTCTGGACCTCGGTGAGGGCCTGCTTCTGCAGCTGCTCCTTGGCGGCGCGCTGGGCCAACTGGGTGGCCGACTGCTGGCCGAACAGCAGCAGCAGCTTGTTGCGCACGGCCGGGGCATGGGCCTCCAGCGCGGCGGCGGTCTCGGTGTCGCGGGTCATCAACTGGACGTCGGCCTGCAGGTAGCGCACGACGTCGGCGTCGACCAGGTTGACGACGAACGCGGGCTCCATCGCGTAGTACAGCGCCGGCGCCTTGGCGGCCGCGGCGGCGTCCTCGCCTTCGCCGGCCTGGGCCTGCCCGGACCACCAGAACCAGCCACCGCCTGCGGCGGCGGCCAGCACCAGCACGGCGACGGTGGCGAGGATCAGCTTGCGCTTGGACTTGGCGGGGGTCGGCTGGGCGGACACGCAGGGCTCTCCATGAGGACTGCCCCCGCTGTGCAAGCGGCGTGCCGGACGGTGCGGCGGTGACGTGACGGGGTTTTGACGGAGCGGACCTGAACGGGTCGGGCGCCTGCGTGCCGGGATTCCGGCGCGGTGCCGTCCGGTGCCGCGCGCCTTGTAGGCGCGGCTTCAGCCGCGAAAGCCCGGTCGCCGCGCCGGCCACATCACCTTTGTAGGAGCGACGTGAGTCGCGACCGGACAACCCAAGTGCCGACGATTCCGGTTCGCGGCTGAAGCCGCTCCTACAGAAAATCGGAGTCGCACCGGCTAACGGGGCCCGCCTGGTCAGCTCCGTTGTAGGAGCGACGTGAGTCGCGAATCGTCGCTGCCCGGAGGTGCGCGGTCGCGACTTGCGTCGCTCCTGCAGGGAGCCGGGGAGGTTCCCGGCGGTCGGGACTCAGGCGTATTCGTCCAGCAGACCGCGGCTCACCCAGCGGGCCGGTGCCACGTCGCCGGCCGCGATATCGCTGCCTTCGGCATGGCCCGGGCCGCCGCCGGTGCCGCCGCCGGAGCCGTCCTGCCGCGCCTGGCCACCGCCGCCGCTGCCCACGTGCGACTGCGCCAGTTGCAGGCCCTGCTGGCCCAGCATGTCGCGCAGGCGGTGCATGCCGGCTTCCAGCGCCTGCCGGGTGTCGGCGTTGGTGGCGCTGAATTCGGCCACCAGGCGGGTGCCCTCCATCTGCAGGCGGACCTCGATGGGGCCGGCGTGGTCGGGGTTCACGCGCAGCTCGGCGCGGCCGATGCCCTGTTCGGCCATCCAGGCGACGCGCGTCGACAGGCCGTCGTCGAACCCGGCCGAGGGGTCGGCGGGCATCGGCAGGGGCTGCGCCAGCGGGGAGGCGCGCACCGCCGACAGGCTGGTGGTGGACGCGCCGGTGGTGGCGGTCAGCGGCGCGGGTTCGACGCCGCCGGCGTCCGTCGCCGCCGGGCCGGCCGCATCGCGGATGAGCGTCTCGAACGTGGCACTCGCCGTTGCGGCCTGTGCCGCGCCTTGCGGGGGCATGGCCGACTGCGGCAGTGCCTGCGCCAGCGCGGTGGCGAGCGCCTCGCCCTCGGTGACCAGCGCGGCGTCCGCGCCGGAGGCCGCATGCTGGATGGCCATCGCCAACGAGGCCGAGGCGGGCAGCGGCGGTGCGTCGGCGCCGGTGTGCAGCGTGGGCATCGCCAGGCCGGGCGCGTGCGCGCCGGGCAGCCGCGACACGCCCGGTGCGGCAGCTGCCGACGTCGGAGCCGGTGTGGCCGGGGTCAGCCAGGACCCGCCGAGCAGGCCCAGCAGGTGGTCGGGCAGGGCCTCGTCGCGTTCCGTGCCGGGCTCGGAGTCCGCGCCGTCAGCGCCCGCCTCCGCTCCGGTGCCCGGGCGCATCGGCGTGGACACGGAGGCCTCGGCCGGTGCGTTCGCGCCCCCCAGCAGGGCCGAGAAGGGGCTCTCGTCCGACTCCGCTCCGACGCCCGGCTGCGGCGGTGCCTGGCCGGCGCCGCGGGCGCTGGCGGTCGGAGGCGGCGCGGGCGTGGCGGGCAGAGGCGGCATCACGTCGAGGTCTCCGGGTCGCGGGCCACCTGCGCCGCGCGTGCGCGGCGGCCGCCGATGTCGTCCATCTCGCGCTGCACCTGTTTGTCGGCGCTGCGGGCTTCCTCGGCGCGGTAGCTGGACTTGAGCTTCTCCAGCACGTGGGTCTCGCGGCTGGCCAGCAGCAGGCGGGCGCGTTCGACATCGGCACGCTCGCGCGTGCTGTCGACCACGCGACGCTGCTGGTCCACGGCCTGCTCGAGCTTCTCGCGGAACGCCAGCCGGTTGGCCAGCAGCGCGGGATTGAGCGTGGCGCCGGCCAGCGCCTCGGGGGAGGAATACTCGGCGGCGTACTTGCGCAGCGCGGCGAGCCGTTCTTCCTGTTCGGCGACGACGCGGTCGCGCTGGGCGACTTCGCGGGCGACGTCGTCCTGGCGTTGCTGCTTGATGCGCAACAGCGGATCCAGGCGCTGGGATCGGGTCACTTCGGCATCTCCGGGTCTGCATCGTCGAGCAGGCGCGCCAGGGCCGCGCGGCTAGCCTCGACATCCGATGCCTCGGTCACGTCCTGGCCGAGGAACTGCATGATCGCCGGCCACCGCGCCAGCGCCTCGTCGACCAGCGGGTCGCTGCCGCGCTGGTAGGCGCCGATGGCGATCAGGTCGCGCTGGGCGTTGTAGGCGGCCATCAGCTGCTTGAGCTTGCGGATGCGCGCGCGCCACGCCGGGTCGGTGATCTCCTGCATGACGCGGCTGACCGACACCTCGACGTCGATAGCCGGGTACTGGCCGGCGTCGGCGATGCGGCGCGTCAGCACGATGTGGCCGTCCAGGATGGCGCGAGCCGCATCGGCGATGGGTTCCTGCTGGTCGTCGCCTTCGGTCAGCACCGTATAGAAGGCGGTGATCGAACCGCGGCCGTCCGCGCCGTTGCCGGCGCGCTCCACCAGCGCGGGCAGCTTGGCGAACACCGACGGCGGGTAGCCGCGCGTGGTCGGCGGCTCGCCGACCGACAGGCCGATCTCGCGCTGGGCGTGGGCGAAGCGGGTAAGCGAGTCCATCAGCAGCAGGACATGCAAGCCCTGGTCCCGGAACCACTCGGCAATGGCGGTGGCGCGCAGGGCGCCGTGCAGGCGGGCCAGCGGCGGGCGGTCGGCCGGGGTGGCGACGACCACCGAGCGGCGCAGGCCCTCCACGCCCAGCGTGCTCTCGACGAAGTCGCGCACTTCGCGGCCACGTTCGCCGATCAGGCCCACCACGATCACGTCGGCGGCGGTGTAGCGGGTCATCATGCCCAGCAGCGTCGACTTGCCGACGCCGGAGCCGGCAAACAGGCCGATGCGCTGGCCGCGGCCGATCGGCAGCAGCGCGTTGATCGCGCGCACGCCCACGTCCAGCGACTGGCTGATCGGCTCGCGCATCAGCGGGTTGATGGCGGTGCCGGCCAGGCCCATCCAGCCTTCCGGCCGGATCGCGCCGCGGCCGTCCAGCGGCACGCCGTCGCTGTCGATCACGCGGCCGAGCAGGCCTTCGCCCACGGCCACTTCGCCGCGGCGCCGGGTCGGCACCACGCGCGCGTTGGGCAGCAGGCCCTCCAGGTCGGCGGTCGGCATCAGGTAGGTGCGGTCACCGGCGAAGCCGACGACTTCGGTGTCGACCCAGCGCCCGCCGGAGGTTTCCACCTTGCAGCGCGAACCCAGGGGTGCGCTGCAGCCGGAGGCTTCGAGCGTCAGGCCGACCGCGCGGCGTAGCACGCCCTCGCGTGCCAGCGCCAGTGAGGGCGGCTGCGGATTGGCCGCGCCCAGGCGGGCGGCCAGGCGCAGGTTGCGCGCGTCCTGCCAGTTGGCGGCGGCAATGCTGCTCATGCGTTTATTCCAATCCGCGTAGCCCGGGTAACCCCGGACTTGATCCGGGGGCACCCGGGGTTGAAACGTGACGGCCGGCGAAACGCCCCGGATGCGGCCGTTGGCCTTATCCGGGCTACGTGGACATGCGTCAGAGCGCTCATGCCTCGCCCCCTTCGGATTCCACCAGCGCGTCGAGGCACGCCTGCAGCCGCGCCGCCAGCGTGCCGTCGATGCGCATGCCTTCGCTGTGCAGGCGCAGTTCGCCGCGCGCCAGCGCGACGTCGTTGGTCAGGCGCACGCCGCTCAGGCCGGCCAGGTGCGGGGCCAGCACGCCCAGGTCGTCGGGGTGCAGGCGCAGTTCGACTTCACGGTTGGTGGTGCCGACCGCGTCCAGCGCTTCGCGCACCAGGTCGGCCAGCAGCGTCGGGTCGGCGGCATACGCACGGCCCAGCAGCACGCCGGCGATGCGCACGGCGAGGTCGCCCAGCGCGTCGGCGACTTCGCCATCGAGCCGGGCCAGCGGGCGGGTGAAGCCGTCGAGGATGCCCTCGATCTGCGCGATCATCCGGCGCACGTCGGCCTGGCCGGCGGCCATGCCCTCCTCGTGCCCACGACTGAAGCCCTCCTCGTAGGCCGCCTTCTCCAGCGCCTGCAGGTCCTCGACGCTGGGGGGCTTGGGGATCTCGGGCTCGGGCGCACGCGTGCGGGCGAAGCCCGGCGCCGTCCAGCGCACGACGTCGGCGCCGGCGATGTCGAAGTCGGCGGCCTGCGCGCTCATACGAAGGCCTCGGCCTTGACCGACAGCTGGATCGTGCCGTCATCGGCCATCTTGCGCACGATCGACAGGATCTCCTTCTGCGCGGCCTCCACCTCGGCCAGGCGCACCGGGCCGCGCGCTTCCATGTCCTCGATGAGGATCTCGGCCGCGCGCTGCGACATGTTGGCGGTGATCTTCTCGCGCACGCGCGCATCGGCGCCGCGCAGGGCGACGGCGAGCTTCTCGTTGGGCACGTCGCGCAGCACGGTCTGCATGGCGCGGTCGTCGATGTCGGCGAGGTTGTCGAACACGAACATCTCCTCGCGGATGCGCCCGCCCAGCGTGTCGTCGATCTCGCCGATGGTGCCCAGGATCGCCTCGTCCTGCCCGGAGTCCATGAAGTTGAGGATGTTGGCGGCGACCTTGATGCCGCCGACGTTCGACGACTTGATGTTCTGGCTGCCGGCGAACTGCCGCGCCATCACGTCGTTGAGCTCGTTGAGCGCGTTGGGCGGGATGCCGTCCAGCGTGGCGATGCGCAGCAGCACGTCGGCGCGGGTGCGGTCGGGCAGCACTTTCAGCACCTCGGCGGCCTGGTCGGGGTCCAGGTGGGCCATGACGATGGCGATGATCTGCGGGTGCTCGTTGCGCACCAGGTCGGCGATCGCGCGCGGCTCCATCCACTTGAGCGTGTCTAGGCCCGACGTGTTGCGGCCGGCCAGGATGCGGTCGATCAGGCTGGCCGCGCGCTCCTCGCCCAACGCCTGGGTCAGCACCGCGCGGATGTACTCGTCGGCGCCGGCGCCCAGTGCATTGGGCTGGGCCAGCACATCGACGAAGTCGTCGAACACCGCGGCCACGTCGTCACGCGACACGGCGCTGACGGAGGTCATCGCCAGGCCGAGCTTCTGCACTTCCTTGGCGCCCATGTGCTTGAGCACCTCGGCGGCCTGGTCCTCGCCCAGCGACAGCAGCACCACGGCGGCGCGCTGCACGCCCGAGAGCGGGGTCAGCTTGCGGATTTGCGCGGCCTCAGCCATCGGCTTCCACCCAGTTGCGGACGACGTTGGCGACGCGCTTGGGGTCGCTGCTCACGGCGGTGCGCGCGACCTGCAGTTTCTCGTCGAAGTTGAGCGCCGCCTGCGAGGCCTGCGACGGCTGGCGCGGGGCCTGCACCTGCGGCTGCCCGGCGGCGGCCGGTGTGATGGAGACGTGGGTCTCTTCGCTGACGACTTCCGCCACCGCGGTGGTGGTGGCCTTGGGCGCGAGCATGGCGCGGAAGGCCGGACGCAGCACCGCCAGGATGAACACCAGCACCGCCAGGCCGCCCAGGATGGTGCGGGCCAGCTCGACCACGCGCGGGTTCTCCCAGAACGGCGGGCCGGGCATGTCCTCCATCGCCGCACCCGGGGCGAACGGGGCGTTGACCACGGAGATCATGTCGCCACGGGTCTCGTCGAAGCCGATCGCCTGCTTGACCAGCGCATCGATGCGCTGCAGTTCGGCGGCGTTGAGGGCGCGGTAGCTGACCTGGCCCTCGGTGCCAACCTGCGGCACGTTGTCGATCAGCACCGCGGCGGTGACGCGGCGGATGCGCACCGGCGCGCCGCGGGTGTGGGTCAGGGTGCGGTCCAGCTCGTAATTGCGCACGGCGGTGCGCGCGCTGGGGCTTTCGTTGCCGTTGCTGGCGGCCGGGGCGGCCGCGGTGTCGGCCAGTGCCGCGGCGGCGGTGGTCGGCGTGGGCGTGTTGGACGCCGCGCCGGGCACGCCCTGCGCGCTGCCGCCGTTGCCATTGCCGGCGATGTCGCCGGACTCGGAAATCTGCTCGCTGCGCACCATGCCGGCGTCGGGGCCGTAGATCTCGCGCGCCTCCTCGGTCTGGGCGAAGTCCATGTCGACGCTGACCTGCGCGCTGACGCGGCCGCGGCCGGTCATCGGCTCCAGCAGCTCCTGGATGCGCTGCACGTAGACGGCTTCCTGGCGGCCGCGCTGCTCGAACTGCTTGGCGCCGATCGCCTCGTCGCTGTTGGGGTCGGGGTTGGAGAGCATGCGGCCGAACTGGTCGACCACGGTGACGTTCTCCGGCGGCAGCGACGGGATGCTGGACGCCACCAGGTGCACGATCGCCGCGACCTGGCCCTGCTCCAGCGTGCTGCCCGACTGCATCTGCAGCACCACCGACGCGCTGGCCGGCTCCTTCTGGCGGGTGAACGCGCTGGGCTTGGGCAGCGCCAGGTGCACGCGCGCCTCGCGCACCGGGCGCAGGTTGGAAATGGTGCGGGCCAGCTCGTTCTCCAGCGCATGCTGGTAGCGCGCGTTCTCGACGAACTGGCTGGTGCCGAAGCCCTGGTCCTGGC
>CAMPJI010000064.1 GCA_946886865.1 uncultured Lysobacterales bacterium
GGTTTCACTGGGTGGGATCAGTCGCAGGTGCCGCACGAGGCGACCGCGATCGACAGGCCGTTGTGCTGCGCGTTGCCGGCACCCGCGGCGATGTTCACGCCGATGTTGCCGACCGCGCCGGACAGCGCGCTGCCGCTCAGCGATGCACTGTTGTCCAGGTCCCAGTACGCCATCAGCATGTTGGCGAAGGTTTCCTGCTCGCTGTCGGCGCTCGCGGCGGCGATCGTGCCGGAGCTGTTGACCGATGCCGCCAGTCCGTTGCTCTGCGCATTGCCCACGCCCGCGGCGACGTTCAGGCCGATGTTGCCCGAGGCGCTGGCCAGCACGTTGTCGCTGACGGACGCGTCGTAGAACAGGCCGTTGTCGGGGCCGCTGGGCAGGTCGGTGCCGAAGTTGGAATCGGTCAGCTGGCTGTTGAACACCATGGCCGAAGCGAACACGTTGTCGCCGTCGACCGCCGACAGCGCACCGTCGTTGGCCTGGGCATTGCCCACGCCGGCGGCGATGTTGACACCGATGTTGCCCGAGGCGCGGCGCATCGCGTCGTCGGAGGCCGAGGCGCTGTTGTCGCCATCGCCGAACGAGCCGTTGGCATAGGTCACCTGGTCCTGGTCGACCACTGCGGCGGACTCGCTGTCCACGCGGATGTAGCCCCACGCATACACGTCACCGATGACGTAGATGCTGTTGAGCATGTCCCAGTCGCTGTAGATGTCCGCGTCGTCGCCCGACGCCAGAACCGGTGCGGATACCGCGAGCAGGGCCGCGGCGAGGATGGAGTGATGCAGTTTCATGTCGTGGTCTCCCGGTGAGGGAGGCGCGGGGCCGGATGGCCCCGCGTCTCGACTGGCGGTATCAGTCGCACGTGCCGCACGAGGCGGTCGCGATGGACAGGCCGTTGTGTTGCGCGTTGCCGGCGCCCGCGGCGATGTTCACGCCGATGTTGCCGACGGCCGAGGACAGCGCGTTGCCACTGAGCGAGGCGCTGTTGTCGAGGTCGCACCACGCCAGCAGCTCGTTGAACTCGGTCCACTGCTCGCTGTCGGCGCTGGCCTTGGCGATCGTGCCGGAGCTGTTGACCGAGGCGGCCAGCGCGTTGGACTGCGCATTGCCCACGCCGGCGGCCACGTTCAGGCCGATGTTGCCCGAGGCGCTGGCCAGGACGTTGTCGCTGACGGACGCGTTGTAGAACAGCTGGTTGTCGGCGCTGCCGTTGTCGGTCGCGCCGTTGCCGTACGTCCACTGGCTGTTGAACACCATGGCCGAGGCGAACACGCGGTTGCCGTCGACCGACGACAGTGCGACGTCGTTGGCCTGGGCGTTGCCCACGCCGGCGGCGATGTTGGCGCCGATGTTGCCCGACGCACCACGCAGGGCGTTGTCGGACGCGAAGGCGTCGTTGTCGCCGTCACCGGCCGAGCCGTTGGCGAAGGTGGTCTGGTCCTGGTCGACCAGCGCGCCGGACTCGCTCGACACGCGGATGTCGCCGTAGGCGAACACGTCGCCATACACCCAGATGCTGTTGTACATGTCCCAGCCGGTGTAGATGGTGGCGTCGTCGCCCTCGGCCATGGCCGGGGCGGAGATGGCGAGCAGCGCGACCGCCAGGACCTTCAGATGCGTTTTCATCGGATTCTCTCCTCGTTGGGGATCGGCGGGGACGCTGATCCGTCCCCGCCGGAGTCACTGGGGTGTGATCAGTCGCAGGTGCCGCACGAAGCAGTCGCGATCGACAGGCCGTTGTGCTGCGCGTTGCCGACGCCCGCGGCGATGTTCACGCCGATGTTGCCGACGGCCGAGGACAGGGCCGCGCCGCTGAGCGAGGCGGTGTTGTCCAGGTCGCAGTTGGCCAGCAGTTCGTTGAAGATCGTGAACTGCTCGCTGTCGGCGCTGGCCTTGGCGATCGTGCCGGAGCTGTTGACCGAAGCGGCCAGCGCGTTGGACTGCGCATTGCCGACGCCGGCGGCGACGTTCAGGCCGATGTTGCCCGAGGCGCCCGACAGCACGTCGTCGGAGACCGACGCGTCGTTGAACAGCTGGTTGTCGGGGCCGCTCGGCGCGTCGGTGGCACCGTTGATCGCGGTGGTCTGGCTGTTGAACACCATGGCCGAGGCGAACACGCGGTTGCCGTCGACCGACGACAGTGCGACGTCGTTGGCCTGGGCGTTGCCCACGCCGGCGGCGATGTTGGCGCCGATGTTGCCCGACGCACCACGCAGGGCGTTGTCGGACGCGAAGGCGTCGTTGTCGCCGTCACCGGCCGAGCCGTTGGCGAAGGTGGTCTGGTCCTGGTCGACCAGCGCGCCGGACTCGCTGGCGACGCGGATCTCGCCACTGGCGTAGATATCGCCGATGACATAGATGCTGTTGAGCATGTCCCAGTCGCTGTAGATCGTCGCGTCGTCGCCTTCGGCGAATGCGGCGGTCGAGAACAGGCTGCCGAGGGCAATGGCGAGAAGCGTGGTGCGGACTTTCATGATCTCTCTCCTGGTGGTGTCGTCGTTGTGGTGCTGCGGTGGTGCAAGCGGTGCTGCCTGGTCCTGTCGTTACGGCGTGCCCCCGGGCAGCTGGAGCACGATGGCGTTGGTGGAGCTGTTGCCCACCCCCGCCGTCTGATTGACCTGGACTACGCCCTGGCTGCCGCGGAACGCGTCGTCCGCGATCACGGCCTCTCTCCGCCAGGACGGGGCCACGGCCCCCTCAGGTGTGGTGGCATCGCCGGCGACATCGGCCAGCGCCGCGTCGTCGATGCCGGTGATGCCGGTGGCGCCATGGGCGCCGGCCGCGACAACGCCCTGCGGGCCCTGTCCGACCATGAAAAGGTTGGCCTGCGCGTTGCCGGACCCCGCGACCTGGTTGACCGAGAGCACGCCCTGGCTGCTGGCGAAGGCGCGGTCGTGGATGCGCGCGGCGGCGTCGCGTTCGCGCACACCCGCACCGGGGCGTTGCAGGGCGTGTACGCCGACGACGCCCAGGCCGCCGTCGCTGGACGCGATGGCCCCGAGGTTGACCTGCGCATTGCCGGCGCCGGCGGCCTGGTTGACCGCGATGCGGCCCTGCGCGCCGCGCGCGGCGGCGCCATCGACGGTGGCCTGGTCGAGCGGCACGTCGTCCGACGCGCGTGCCGTGGCCGATGCCAGGGTCGCGACGAGCAGCAGCGCAAGGGCGGTTCGGGCGCGCATCACGGCCCCCCGCCCTGGGTCTTGCCCACGGCCTGCATCACGCTGGTGGTGACCAGGTTGCCGATATTGGAGGTCGCGTTGCCGACCGCACTGCCCACCCCGCCGACCGCGCCGCCGACGCTGGCGCCGGGGCCGATCGATGCCGCCGGACCCGCGCTGGAGCCGGCCCCGAGCAGGGTGCCTCCCGTCAGGCCCGACAGGCCCCGGCCGACCGCGGACTGCACCGCGGCACCGGCCATGACGCCGGCCGAGCCGCGTTGTCCGAGCTCGTCGTCGACCAGCTCGCCCATCATCGCGTCCATCGTTCCGTGGAACACGGTGGCCGGGAACGTGGTCGCCTCGCTGTGGATCGGGTTGTCCTCCAGCGGTACGCCGCGGTAGGCGATCCGGGGCTGCACGGTGCGTGCGATGACGACCGTCGGATCCTTGGCGGGCCCGGCCTCGGACGCCGGACCGGCACCGCCTTCCTCCGACGGGCCCGCATCCTGCGCACGTGCCGGGGCGGCCGCCGCCAGCCCCAGCGCGAGGAACGATCCCAGCAGCGCCGGCAGGGCGCGCGGCACGGAGTGGCGGATTGCAGCGGTGGAGGGCATCGAAGGTTCCCCTGTCGGCGTGGCCGGCATGCACGGGCATGCCAGCGGCAGGGACAACAGCGCCAGTTCCGTGCCAAGCCTCCAACCCATTGAATTGGAACGGGTTCAGGGCGCGACGCGCCCTCCATCGACGGTGAGGGGCGGGTGAAAGGTTTCAGTGCTGAAACGCCGCCTGGCGGTGACGCGCGTGCGGCCACCGCCCTTCGACGCCCCACAGGCCGGCACCGATGCCTTCACGTCGGTTTCACCTCATCGAAACAGCGCTCGCGCGTGGCGTTTCGCTTTTGCAACCCGCGGAACGCGTGCGAGGATGGCCGCTTTCCGGAAGGATTCCGTTGCAGCAATGAGTACTGCGCCCGCGCACGAGCAGGACGACTTCATCGAGGTCTACCCCGACGCGCTGGATGCGGCGTGGTGCCACGCGCTGACGGAGCGGTTCTCGGGCAGCCCCGACGGCCGCCCCGGCCGGGTCGGCAGTGGCGTGATGCCCGACCTCAAGGACAGCCTGGACATCACCATCAGCGGCCGCCCCGACTGGCGCGACGCGGAGGGCGCCTTGAACCAGGCGGTCTTCCGCGGCCTGATGCGCTACCTGAGGCGGTACCCGTATGCGCTGATCGCACCGTTGATGCTGGAAACGCCCGATGCCGATGGGACGCGGCGGCGCCTCACCGCCGAGCGCGTGCGGGCCATGGACGACACTGCGCTGGCCGAGGTGATGCAGACGGTGTTCCGCCCCGGTGCGATCAACCTGCAGCGCTACACCGGCGGTCGCGGCGGCTACCCGTACTGGCACTGCGAGCTGTACCCGCGCGACCCGCGCGCGGACACGCTGCACCGCCACCTGCTGTGGACGGTCTATCTCAATGACGGGTTCGAGGCGGGCGAAACCGAGTTCCTCTACCAGCAGCGCCTCATCGCGCCGCGCACCGGTTCGCTGCTGATCGCGCCTGCGGCGTTCACCCACACCCACCGCGGAAACCGGCCACAGGGCGGCGACAAGTTCATCGCCACCAGCTGGGTGCTGTTCCAGCGGGCGGAGACGTTGTTCGGGGAATGAGGCGTGCCTGCCGCGCGCGCGGGACCCGGCGCGTCAGGTCCGCGGGTGGTTCAGGACCAGCCAGTACAGGCCGACCTGCTTGACCGCCCATACGAACTGCTCGAAATCCACCGGCTTCTGGATGTAGCTGTTCACGCCGAGCGCGTAGCTGGCCTCCACGTCGAACGGCTCGGTGCTGGTGGTCAGCACGACCACCGGAAGCGTGCGCGTCGCCTCGTTGGCACGGATCGCCTGCAGCACCTCACGGCCGTCAACCTTGGGCAGGTTGAGGTCCAGCAACACGATGGACGGCAGGTCGGACGGATCACGCCCGGCATGCGCGCCACGCGCGAAGAGGTAGTCCAGCGCTTCGGCGCCGTCGCCCACCACCACCAGGTTGTTGGCGATCTTGGCTTCGTCGAAGGCGATCCGGGTCAGCTCGACATCGTCCGGATTGTCTTCAACCAGCAGGATGTCTTTGTGCATCGGCGGAGTCCTCGGCCGCACGGGCGGCGGGCAGGTCGATGTGGAAGGTGGCGCCTTCGCCCGGGGTGGATTCGCCCGTCAGGGCGCCGCCGTGGCGGGCCACGATGCGGTGCGCCGCCGCCAGCCCCAGGCCATGGCCCCCGCCCGCGTCCGGACCGTGCAGGCGCTGGAAGGGTTCGAACAGCTTGTGAGCATAGCGCATGTCGAAACCGCTGCCGGCGTCGCGCACCTGCACGTGCAGGCGGTCCCCGCGGACCTCGCCGCTGACCCGGATCCGCACTTCGTCACGGTCGCGCGAGAACTTCCATGCGTTGCCCAGCACGTGCGTCAGCATGAGTTTGAGCAGGCGCTCGTCGCCCCGGGTGCGGAGGTCGGGCGCGATGTCGATGACCACCGCGCGCTCGGGCTCGGCATCCTGGAGCTCGGCCAGTACCCAGTCGGCCAGCATCGACAGGTCGACGGTGCCCGACCGGAGTTCGCTGCGGGTGGCGGTGGACAGGTCGCCGAGCCCCGTGAGCAGGCTGCCCATGCGCGATGCGGCGGCGCGGATGCGCTGCAGGTGGTCGCGGCCGCTGTCGTCGAGCTGGCCACCGCAGCGCTTGTCGAGCAGGCCGGCAAAACTCTCGATCGATCGCAACGGCGCACGCAGGTCGTGCGCGACGGAGTCGGCAAACATCTGCAACTGCTGCTGCGAGGCCTCGGCCATGTGCGCATCGTCGTCGGCGTGCTGGCGGAGCGACGCCTGGACCCGGCGTTCACCGCTGAGGTCGCGCAACGTCATCAGCACGGGATGCGCAGCCGGCGACGGGGCGTCCGGACTGCGTTCCGAGGCGGCCGACAGGGTAGCCTGCACCCAGACTTCCCCCCCGTCGACGGGCAGGCAACGCCGGGCCGCCTCGATCGACGGCGACTGGCCGTTGGCGATGGACTGCAGTGCCTCGCCGAACGCGATGCGCTCATCGGGGTGGAAGCGGTCGGCGGCGGGTGTGCCCGACAGCTGTGCCAGGGCACAACCCAGCATCCGTTCGAGTGCGGGGTTCGCGTAGCACCAGAGCCCCTGCGCGTCCAACATCGCCACGGGCATCGGCGAGGCCGCCAGCGCCAGCCGGAACATCGCATCCGGGACGGGGCGGTCACCGGTCTGCGGCGGCTTGGCTTCGAACAGGGACATCGGGGCTCTCTTTTTGGGCGCCAGTCTACCGGGCGCCATCGTGACGGGCCGGTGCACGCAGGGCCCGGGGCGTCCCGCACAATGCGCGCCATGGAACTCCCCCAGATCCTATTCCTGCTGATCCTGGCGGGCGCACTCTACCTGTTCGTCAGCGAGCGGTTGCGGGTCGATGTGACCGCGATGCTGACGCTGCTCGCACTGGTGCTGACCGGCGTGCTGGACTCGAAGCAGGCGCTGTCGGGGTTCGCCAGCGAGCCGGCGATCATCATCGCGGCCGTGTTCGTCATTTCCGGCGGCCTGGCCGCGACGGGCATCACCGAACGGATCGGCCAGTGGATCGGTCAGGTGGGCGGTCGCAGCGAAACCCGCGCGATCGCCGTGGTGATGCCGGTGGTGGCGGCGCTGTCGTCGTTCACCCACCACGTGATGGTGACGGCGATGATGCTGCCGATCCTCACGCGCTTCGCCAAGTTGCGAGGCCTGTCGGCATCGCGGCTGCTGATGCCGATGTCGTTCGCCGCGTCGCTCGGCACGACGCTCACGCTGGTCAGCGCGCCGGCGTTCCTGCTGGCCGACAACCTGATCGAACGCACCGGCAGCGACGGCCTGGGCATTTTCTCGATCACCCCGATCGGCATCGCGCTGGTGCTGGTCGGGATGGTCTACATGCTGCTCGCACGGTGGGTGCTGCCCAAGCGCGGCGGCGATGCCGGCGACGACGAGTACATGCGGCTGGACCGTTACCGCACCGAACTGCTGATCATCGAGGGCTCGCGCTGGAGCACGCGCCCCTTGGCCGAACTGCAGAAGGCACTCGGCGACAAGTTCCGGCTGCTGGGCTGGCTGCGCGACGGCAAGCGGCGGCGCGATCTCGGCGACAGCAGCCCCCTGCTCAGTGGCGACGTGCTGCTGGTGGAGGCGTCGGCCGATGCGCTGGCGTCGCTGCACGACGACGAGGGCCTGGACCTCAACGCCATCGCCCGCTTCGGCGACACCGTGACCGGCGATGGCGAGCCGCAGCTGGTGCAGGCGGTCGTGGCCCCAGGCTCCGAGTTCATCGGTCACTCCGTGCGCGAGCTGGATTTCTCGCGACGCTTCTCGGCGGTCATCGCCGGGCTCTGGCGGCGCGACGGGGCGATCGCCTCGCGGCTGGCCGACGCACGCCTGCGCGAGGGCGACCTGCTGGTGCTGTGGGGGAAGCCGGCACGCTTCGCCGAACTGGCCGCGCACCATGGTTTCCTGATGCTGGTGCCGTTTGCCGGCGAGGCCAAGCGCAGGATCCGCGCGCCGCTGGCGCTGACGATCCTCGGCCTGACGATCCTTGCCGCCGCCACCGAATGGCTGCCCGCGCCGCTGGCGTTCCTGCTGGGTGCGGTGGCGATGGTGGCGCTGCGGTGCGTGGACATCGACCAGGCCTACCGCGAGATCGACGTGCGCATCTTCGTGATGATCGCCGGTGTGATCCCGCTGGGCATCGCGATGGAGCAGACCGGCACCGCGCAGCTGTTGGCGGGCGGCCTGCTGCACCTGGTCTCGGACTGGCCGACGCTGGCGGTGCTGCTGGTGATGTTCGGCGTCGCCGGCCTGCTGACGCAGATCCTGTCGGACGCGGCGACCACGGTGCTGCTCGGGCCGGTCGCCGTCGCGGTCGCGCAGGCGCTGGGCCACCCGCCCACCCCGTTTGTGGTGTGCACCGCGCTGGGTGCGGTGGTGTCGTTCCTGACCCCGATCGGCCACCACGGCAACCTGCTCATTCTCGGCCCGGGGCAGTACCGCTTCGCCGACTTCCTGCGCATCGGCCTGCCGCTGACGGCGCTGATGGCGTTCGTCAGCGCCTGGATGGCGCGCTGGCTGTGGCTGGGTGGGCCGTTGTTCTAGACGCAGGGATTGGCGGGCGGGGAACGGGTATCAGGTGAAAGTCGGCAAGGCAGCAGGAAAGACTGTCGATTACCCATCCCCGTATTCCCTTCCGCGCTTTCAGAACAACGCGCCCTGCGGCGAAGGCTTGCGCGGCGCGATGAAGTGGCTGCAGTCCAGCGGCGGCAGGCGGCCGTATCCCAACCGGCGATGCGCCCTGGCGAAGCGCTGGGCGATGAGGTCCGCGAACGGGCCCTGGCCGCGCATGCGCGTGCCGAAGTTCGCGTCGTAGTCCTGGCCGCCGCGCATCTGCCGGATCAGGCTCATGACGTGTGCGGCGCGCTCGGGGTAGTGCAGCTCGAGCCATTCGCGCCACACCTGCTTGAGCTCGTGCGGCAAACGCAGCAACACATAGCCCGCCGCGCGGGCTCCAGCATCGTGCGCCGCCTCCAGGATGTGTTCGAGTTCACTGTCGGTAATCATCGGCACCACCGGCGCGACCATGACCCCGACAGGCACGCCGGCATCGTGCAGTGCGCGCATCGCCTTGAGCTTGCGATGCGGCGCGGTGGCGCGCGGTTCCATGCGCGAGGCCAACCGGTTGTCGAGCGTGGTCACGGAGAAGTACACGGTCACCAGGCGGTCACGCGCCAGGTCCGACAGGACATCGAGGTCGCGCTCGATCAGCGCGCTCTTGGTGACGAAGCTCACCGGATGGCGGCACTCGGCCAGCACCTCCAGCACCTGGCGCGTCACCCGGTAGCGGCGCTCGATCGGCTGGTAGGCATCGGTGTTGATCCCCAGTGCGATCGGTGCAGGTCTGTAGGACGGCTTGGCCAGCTCGTGCCGCAGGCGCTCGGCGGCGTTGGTCTTGGCGAAGAGGCGGGTCTCGAAGTCCAGCCCGGGCGAAAGATCGAGGTAGCTGTGCGACGGCCGCGCAAAGCAGTACACGCAGCCGTGCTCGCACCCGCGGTACGGGTTGACCGATTGGCTGAAGCCGATGTCGGGCGAGTCGTTGCGGCTGATGACGGTGCGCGCCTGTTCCTCGCGCACGCGCGTGGCCGGGTTCGGCGCGTCGGCGAGGTCCTCGTAGACCGAGCCCCAGCCATCGTCGCTGCCGACCGCTTCGGTCACGGCGAAACGCCCGGCCACGCGTGAGGCGGCGCCGCGGCCCTTGAGCGGCGCCGTCGGCGTGCGGGCGTCTTCGGTGGAGGCATCGGGCACGCGGCCCCGGGCACGGTCTTGCACCTCCATAGGCTACGCTCGCGCGGTCGCAGCGCCTGCGACGGGCACTGAACGGTTCACGGGGATCCCATGTTCGACTGGTTGCACGGCCTCTGGCAGGCGTTCGTCTCGATCCCGCACCTGGGCCTGTACCTGACGCTGGGCTGGGTGGCGTATTTCATCGGCCTGGGCGGCTGGATCGTGCTGCAGAAGCGCGAACCGGTGGCCACCATCAGCTGGCTGATCAGCCTGGCGGCGCTGCCGTACCTGGGCTTCCTGATCTATTACGTGTTCGGGCCGCAACGCATCCGGCGCCAGAAGCTTCGCCGCGGCCGCGCACGCGCCGCGCTGCCGCCGCCGCCGGAGGGCCTCAATCCCAGCGCCGAAGCAGTCGAGCTGGCGCGGGTGGTGCAGGCCACCACGCGGCTGCCGCCCACGACCGCCACGCGGGTCGACCTGCTGGTCGACGGCAGCGGCAAGTACCCGGCGTTGTTGGACGCGATCGCGACCGCGCGCCACCGCGTGCACCTGGAGTACTACATCTACGAGCCGGACACGACCGGCACCGCGCTGCGCGATGCGCTCGTCGAGCGCGCGCAAGCGGGCGTGGAAGTGCGGCTGCTGCTGGATGCGATCGGCGCCGGCAGGGTCAATCGGCACTTCCTGCAACCGCTGGTGGACGCCGGCGGCGAGGTGGCGTGGTTCCACCCGATGCGCCTGCGCTGGTTCTGGAAGCGGCCGTGGCTCAACCTTCGCAGCCATCGCAAGATCGTGGTGATCGACGACACGATCGGGTTTACCGGTGGCATGAACGTGACCGACGAGCAGGACGAACGCCTGCGCGGTGATGCCTACCGCGATCTGCACCTGCGTCTGGAAGGCGACGTGGTCCGGGCGCTGCAGCTGGTCTTCATCGAGGACTGGACCTACGCCACGGGGCAACCGCCACTGGCGATGCCCGAAGGCCCGTCCACCCCCGGCTCAATCGCGACGCAGGTGGTCGTATCCGGGCCGGACTCGTCCTGGGAGGCGATCCACCGCGCCCACGTCAGCGCGATCCATGCCGCCCGCCGCCGCGCGTGGCTGGTGACGCCGTACTTCGTTCCCGGCGAAGCGGCGCGGATGGCGCTGACCTCGGCGGCGCTGGGCGGGCTCGATGTCCGCCTGCTGGTCCCCAAGCTGAGCGACAGCCGCCTGGTGACCTTCGCGGCGCGGTCCTATTTCGACGAACTGCTCGCGGCCGGGGTCAGGATCTACGAGTACGGCCCCCGCCTGCTGCACACCAAGGCCCTGCTGTGCGACGAGGATTTCCTGATCGTCGGCAGCGCGAACTTCGACCATCGCAGCTTCCGGCTCAATTTCGAGGTCTCGGTGATGTTCGCCGATGCTGCGCTCGCGTCGCGCCTGGAGGCGCTGATCGAACACGAGTGCGACGACTGCGTTCCGGTGAAGGACGACCGCGACCGGCCGTTGTGGCGCGCACGCCTGCCCGAAGCCCTCGCCCGCCTGGTGTCGCCCCTGCTGTGACGCCCGTCGCCGGAGGGCTTGAGGCGCGGTAGCGGCCGGCTACACTGGCGCGGTCCTTCCCTGCGGAGTCCGGCCATGTGGCCCTGGTTGTTCCTGATGCTGGGCGTGGCCGCGCTGGTCGCCGCCTTCAAGACCACGTCGGTCGGCGTGCTGGTGCTGTGCCTGATCGCCGCCCTGGTGCTGCTGTCGGCCTGGATCGTCGGCTGGCTCGCGCAGCGCGTGGGCAGCCGGACCCGCGACGAGTCCCAGCTGGTGGATCCGGTCGAACTGCACCGCCTTCGCGAGCAGGCGCAGGTCCGCCGCGAACGGGCGGCGCCGCTCGACGAACAGCGGTGAGCCGCGTCGGTGCGGGCGTGACCCGGCTGAGCGTCAACGTCAACAAGATCGCCGTGCTGCGCAATTCGCGCGGTGGCCGTGATCCCGACGTGGTGCAGGCGGCCCGCGTCTGCCTGGACGCCGGGGCGCATGGCATCACCGTGCATCCGCGGCCCGATGGCCGCCACATCCGCACCGCCGATGTCATGGCCCTGGCCGAGCTCACACGGCATCGGGGCGTGGAGTTCAATCTCGAAGGCAACCCGTTTGCGCCACCGCGTCCCGGCTACCCGGGGTTCATCGCGTTGTGCGAGGCCACCCGACCCGCACAGGCCACCCTCGTGCCGGACGGCGACACCCAGCTGACGTCGGACCATGGCTTCGACTTCGCGCGCGACGCCGCGCGCCTGCGGCCGTTGGTGGCGACGCTGCGTGAGTTCGGATGCCGTGTCAGCCTGTTCGCCGATGCACCGGAGGACGCGGGCACCGCGGCCGCACAGGCCGCGGCCGCCGCATCCTCGGGCGCGCAGCGCATTGAGCTCTACACCGGCCCCTACGCGGAGGCCGCCGCGCGGGGCGGCGCGGCGTTGGCCCTGGGGCTGGAACGCTTTGCACGCATGGCGCGGGAGGCCGGCGCGGTGGGGCTGGGCGTCAATGCCGGCCACGACCTAAGCCAGCACAGCCTCCCTGCCTTCCTGGGCGCGGTGCCCGACGTACTGGAGGTGTCCATCGGCCACGCGTTGATCAGCGAAGCCCTGTATGCGGGCCTGGATGCCACCGTCCGCACCTACCTCGCCGCGATTGGCCGCGCTTCGGGCGGGTCGATCGACACGCCCTGACCCGGCTTTCGCGCCGGCGCGTTTATCGCTGCTCGACGGCAACGCGCAAAAAAAACGCCGCCCGAAGGCGGCGTTGAAAATTGGAACGGTAAGCGTCGTTTCGATCAGTTCTGTACGAAACCGATCTTGTCCATCTGTGCATTCTTGGCGTGCGCCAGCACCCGGGCCAGCGTGCCGTAGTCCGCGTCGGCGTTGGTGTCGATCTCCAGCGTGGGCTGGTTGGTCGGATCGGCCTGGACCGCCTCGCGCATCAGCGTGGGCAGCACGGACAGTGGCTGCGGGCTGTCGTTCCAGAACACCTGGCCACCGGCGTCGATCCGCAACCGGATCGGCGGCGGCGGGTCAGCCCGGACGGGCGGCGGATTGACGGTAGGCTGCGGCAGCGTGACGTCGATCGGATAGGTCTGGATCGGCGCGGTCACCATGAAGATGATCAGCAGCACCAGCATCACGTCCACGAGGGGCGTGACGTTGATGTCGGCCATGGCGCCGCCGCTGGAGTCGGTAGTGAAAGCCATCTCTGAATCTCCGGGCGGTTACGGTCGCTGCGGGGTCGCGACGAAGCCGACCTTGCGCATGCCCTGGGACTGGGCGGTCTGCACCACTTCCTGGACGACGCGGTACTTGGTCGTCTGGTCGCCTCGCACGTTGATCTGTGGCTGCGGCGTCTTCTGGGCTTCCACCGACAGGCGGCTTTCCAGCAGGGCCTTGGAGATCGGCTCGTCGTTCCAGAACAACGAGCCGTCCTGCAACACGGCCAGCGTGATCGGGGTGACCTCGGTCTTGCTTTCCCGATTGTCCAGGTCGGCCTCCGGCAGATCCACCTTGATTTTGTGGGTCATCAGCGGTGCCGTGATCATGAAGATGATCAGCAGCACCAGCATCACGTCCACGAGGGGCGTGACGT
>CAMPJI010000065.1 GCA_946886865.1 uncultured Lysobacterales bacterium
GGCGGGGAAGGCTGGCGTGAAGGTCGGGTTGGGGCGGCGGACGTGGGTGAAAGCCAGGGCGGCGATCGCTGCGGCGGCATCCGGCAGGGCGCCGGGCGTTCAGTCGCCATCCCCGCGGAGGCGGGGATCCATGGACGTTGGCGTGTGGGGTTCGTGGGCGGGTGCGTGCGAAGTCGCCGGGTTCCCGCGTTCGCGGGGATGACGTCGGGGTGTGGCGGCTGATCGGTAGAGTCGCGCCTTGCGCGGGCGGCTGGGGCCGTTCGCGGCTGAAGCTGCTCCTACACGGGCGCGTGGGCGGCATCGCGGTGGAAGACGTGTCTGCGGGACCTGGGGGTTCGGTCGCGACTTATGTCGATCCTACAAAGGTCGCTCCTGCAGAGGGAGCGCGGCATACAAGGGGAACGTGGTGTTTACGAGCGCGCGGATGTGGAAAGGCCCCGCGGGTGCGGGGCCTTTCCGGTGCTGCGGGGCGGTACGGGGTCTCAGCGCCCGTCGTTGTCCGCATCGCCCGGCAGGGCACGCTCGATGTGGTGCCAGCCGTCGCGGACGGCTTCCTTGGCCTCGTTCCACGCCAGGCGGGAGTTGGCTTTGGTCTTGTCCCAGCCGCGCTCCAGGTCGTTCTCGACCTCCTCGAACTTGCGGCCTTCGTTCTGCTGGTACTGGTCGTAGCTGTACTTGTAGGCGGGCTCGTAGTCGTCCCAGGTGCGGCTGGTGTTGTAGTACTTGGACTGCTGGTAGTTGTTCTGGAAATGGGTGCGGTACTGCTGCTCGGGGATGCGTGCCATATGCGTGCGTCCTACGGTGGGGGAGCCGCCAAACTAGGCAGCGCGGCGCCATGCAGGCGTGAAAAAAAACCGATGCGCGGTGCGGCTTTCGTGAACGGTTCAGCACGGGGGCGGGTGCAGGAGCGGCGGGCGCGGTGCACGTCGCGAGGCGCGCCGAGGACACGCGCCACGGCGACGGGGGAGGGGCATCGTGCAACGCCGCTCCTGCGGTAGCGGTGCAGCGCCGAGGCGCTGCCGAAACCCGCGGCGGTGGCCAGGCCGTCGCGGGGGAAGCGGCGGGGCGTGCCGGACGCGACGGCGTCCGGGGCCCAGCCGCCGCCACGTCAGGCCAGGTCGCGCAGCTTGGGCTCGCGTGCGAACTGCCGCGTGCTGGCGGCCTTCACGAACGCCTTGGCATCGGATGCGGCGACGATGCCTGCGTCCTTGCCGACGTTGCCCGCCTTCAGCAGCGGCGTGGCGCCGGCATCGTGCGCGATCGCCTTGAGGTGTGCCCAGGCGAAGGCGACGAAGTCGACCGCCGCCGAGTCCTTCGCCAGCTTCTTGCCGGCGTCCTCGCTCAGCAGCACGGCGACGGCGTCGAACACCACCGACGGCGTGCCCTGCAGCTGGCCGTCGGCGGCCTGCTTCTTGCCGTCCGACAGCACCGCACCGCCCAGCTTGGGCGCGACGATCTTGACCATGGCGCCGGCCGACTCGGCCGCCTTGCGCAGCGCCTTGAGCGCCGCAGCGTCGGTGCCTTCGTCGATCAGGATGCCGACCGCGCGGCCTTTCAGCGTGTCGCGCATGCGGCCGATGATGCGGACCTCCGGCGCGGCCGGCATGTCGATGGGCTCCATCGCGGCGTCAGCCGGCGGCGGCAACGTATCCAGGCCCAGGCCGTCGGCCACGCGCTCGGCGAGCGACTCGTCGATGTGGCGCAGGTGGCCGACCATGCGCTCGCGCACCTTGGCCGTCTCGACCTTGGACAGCTCGAACACCAGCGCCGACGCCAGGTGCGCCTGCTCGGGCTTCTCCAGGCTGCGGAAGAACATGCGCGCCTGGCTGTAGTGGTCGGCGAAGCTCTCCGGACGCACGCGGCCCTTGACGCCATCGTCGAGCTGCTCGGCAAAGCTGCGGAAGCCGGCCTTCAGGTCCGCGCGCGGGCTGTCGCCTTCCAGCGAGCTGGGCTCGTAGTTCACCCGGCCCTTGTGCACCTGCATCTGCATGTGGCCGTCGCGCTGGTGGTTGGCGAACGGGCACTTGGGCTGGTTGATCGGGATCTGGTGGAAATTGGGCCCGCCCAGCCGGCTGAGTTGCGTGTCCAAGTACGAGAACAGCCGGCCCTGCAGCAGCGGGTCGTTGGAGAAGTCGATGCCGGGCACGATGTTGGCCGGGCAGTAGGCGACCTGCTCGGTCTCGGCGAAGAAGTTGTCCGGCCAGCGGTCCAGCACCATGCGCCCGACGATCTGCACCGGCACCAGCGACTCGGGGATGATCTTGGTCGGGTCCAGGTGGTCGAACGGGAAGCCGTCGGCCTGGTCCTGCGTGAACAGCTGCACGCCCAGCTCCCACTCGGGGAAGTTGCCGGTCTGGATCGCCTCGAACAGGTCGCGGCGGTGGAAGTCGTTGTCGGCGGCCTGCAGCTTGAGCGCCTCGTCCCACACGGTGGACTGGATGCCCAGTTTGGGGCGCCAGTGGAACTTCACGAAGGTGCTCTTCCCGTCCTCGTTGAGGAACCGGAAGCTGTGGATGCCGAAGCCCTCGATGGTGCGCAGCGAGCGCGGGATCGTGCGGTCGCTCATCGCCCACATGATCATGTGCATCGATTCGGGGGTCAGAGAGATGAAGTCCCAGAAGGTGTCGTGGGCACTGGCCGCCTGCGGGAACGCACGGTCGGGCTCCATCTTCACCGAGTGCACCACGTCCGGGAACTTCATCGCGTCCTGGATGAAGAACACCGGGATGTTGTTGCCGACCAGGTCGAAGTTGCCTTCCTCGGTGTAGAACTTCACCGCGAAGCCGCGCACGTCGCGCGGGGTGTCGACCGAGCCGGCGCCGCCGGCCACGGTGGAGAAGCGGGTGAACACCGGCGTGCGCGTGCCGACCTTGGAGAAGAGCTTGGCGCGGGTGTACTTCGACAACGACTTGGTCAGTTCGAAGTAGCCGTGCGCGGCGGAGCCACGCGCGTGGACGATGCGCTCGGGGATGCGCTCGTGGTCGAAGTGGGTGATCTTCTCGCGGAGGATGAAGTCCTCCAGCAGCGTCGGCCCGCGTGGCGTGGACGTCAGCGAATTCTGGTTGTCGGCGATCACCACGCCCTGGTTCGTGGTCAGCGGCGGATGCTTGCCGCCGGCCTGCTGCTGCAACTCGCCACCGGTCCCGCGCGGGGCGTCGGCGTCCGGATCATTCCCGCTGGCGCGGCGACCGACCGAACCCGCCGGCTTGTCCTTGGCCGGCTTGGCGCCGCGGGGCGGCTGCTTGCCGGGAGGGGTGGCGGTGGGCGTCTTGGCGCGGGCCATGGGCGTGCTCCGGGTTCGTGGGGGAACCGGCATGCTCGGCCTGCCGCCGTTAACGGGCTGTCTTTGTTTGTGGCGCGGACGTGAGTGCGGCGACGCGGCGGACGGTGCATCCACGTCGGCACGCGTGACATCGCGCTGTCATACCGGTGGGCTGCACTGGGCGACTTCCCATGTATCGAGGCCACCCCATGCCCCTGACCCGCCACCTGCTCGCCGTCGCCACGCTGTCGTGCCTGCCCCTGTCCGCCATGGCCGCGTCGAGTGCGGTCTTCCTCCACCCTGACGGCATGGGTGCCAACACCTGGATGGCCGTGCGCATGCACCAGGTCGGGCCGGACGGCCGTCTGGCGTGGGACCGGTTGCCTGCGGCGGCGGTGTACGTCGGACCGGTGCGCGATCGCATCACCGCCAGTTCCAACGCGGGCGCGACCAGCCATGCGTGGGGCGTGCGCGTGGACAAGGACAGTTACGGCTGGATGGACGGGGCGCGGTTGCCACGCGCAGCGTCGGGCGCGGACGTGCCGCTGATGGTGGAGGCGCTGCGCGCCAGCAAGCGCGTGGGCATCGTCAATTCCTCCGGGGTGACCGAGCCGGGCACGGGTGCGTTCCTCGCCTCGGTGGCGGACCGCGACGACGAAACCGCCATCGCCGCGCAGATCATGGCGTCCGGGGCGCACGTCATCCTCGGCGGTGGTGAGCGGTTCTTCCTGCCCGAGGGCGTACGCGGCGCGCATGGGGAGGGCGTGCGCACCGATGGCCGCAACCTGGTGGAGGAGGCGCGCGCTGCCGGCTACGCGGTCGTGCACACGCGCGCCGAACTGCAGGCGCTGGCAACGGACGTCGACCGGGTGCTGGGGCTGTTCGCCTCGGACGAGACCTTCAACGAGGGCACGGAAGCCGCGCTGGCGGCGTCGGGCCATCCCGTCTTCCAGCCGCAGGCGCCGCGTTTCGACGAGATGGTCGAGGCGGCGATGCGGATCCTGTCGCGCGCGCCGGACGGCTACCTGCTGGTGGGCAACGAGGAAGCGACCGACAACTTCGGCGGCGAGAACCATGCGGGGGCGGTGATGGAGGCGGGCGCCGGTGCGGATCGCGCGATCGCGGTGGTGCAGCGCTATGCCGCGCGCGACCCCGGGCTGACGGTGGTGGTGGCGTCGGACTCGGACTGCGGGGGCATGACCGTGCACGGCGACGGCATCGAGGTCGGCGGGGCGGTGCCCGCGTCGATGCCCAACGGCTCGCCCGTCGACGGCCAGGACGGCGTGCCGTTCCTCGCGGCCGCCGATGCGCAGGGACGGCGATTGCCGTTCGTGGTGACGTGGAGCGCCGAGGGCGATGTCAGTGGCGGCGTGGTGGCACGGGCATCGGGCCCGGGCGCCGAGCGGGTGCGGGGCACGGTGGACTCCACCGACATCTACCGCGCGCTGCACATGGGGCTGTTCGGCGCCCGCTGACAGCGCAGCTGCCGCCGGCTGTGGGCGCTGGGCCCGCAGCCGGCAGGTACGGCTCAGCCGTCGCAGCGAGCGCGCAGGTCCAGCGCGTCGGCGATGTCGTGCCAGTCGAATGCGGCCACGGCCATGTCGTCGTGCACGGCGTAGAACACGCCATCGGGGAAGCGGGCGGTGCCGGCCTGGTGCAACCACACGCCGTCGGTGTTGCCGGTGGCGGTGCCCGCGAACGCGCCGAGGTGCTCGAGCGTCTGCCGGTCCAGCACATGGAACAGGCTGCGGTCCTTGAACTGGTCCGTGGCCAGCCAGTAGCCGCTGCCATCGGCGCACTGCCACAGCGCGATGCCCTCGGCCTGCGCCTGGAACAGGCCCAGGCCCAGCGTGCGACCGGCGAACGTGCCGTCCATGCGGTACTCGCGCAGGGCCGTGCCCGTGGCGACATCCTCCTCTGCAACCAGCAGGCGGGCATGCGCGGGGTCGCCCCAGACCGACTCGGGGATGCGGATGGCGCCCGCGGCGGTGGTGTCGCCGACGGTGCCGGTGGCGGTGGCCTCGAGCGAAGCGCCATCGACGCGGACCCGGTAGCGTTTAAGGCGCGCGCCAAGTGCCGCCACCGGCGGCACGATGTCGTCGCCCTGCGCGTCGGTGCCCGCCATGTAGGCGTCGCTGACGAGGACGTCGTACTCGCCGGGTGCGGTGGCGTGCAGCCACAGGCCGTAGGGCTGGACCAGCGCATCCTGACCGAAGGTGCCCACCGGTTCGAAGCCGGGCAGGCGCAGCACCTGCACGCGATGGTTGTCGCGCTCGACCACGAACACGAGGTCGTCGGTCACGAAGATGCCGTTGGGCCGGTCGAACTCGCCCTGGGCGGTGCCCTTGCGGCCCTTCGGACCGAGGCTGGCGCCGGTGTCGCCGTCGTAGGCCATGAGGCGCCCGGTTTTCTTCGCGGTGGCCAGCAGCAGCGCGCGGCCGTCATCGCCCTGCCACAGGGCCGGGGAATCGATGTTGTCCTCCGGCGTGGCGGCGGTGAGGAAGGCTTCCTGCACCGTGGCATGCGGGATGGAGGCCGCCGAGAGCATCGGCTCGGCGTCGGTCTCGTCGGGCTCGCGGTCGGCGGGCATGGTGCGGCAGCCCGCCAGCACGCAACAGGCCAGCAGGGCCGTGGCGAGCAACGGGTTCGAGGCACGGGAAGGCAGGCGCATCGGCAGTCCAGGTGACAGGGAAGCGGCGTTTCTATCACCGCTTTGTGACAGCCGATGGAAATCGCCCCGGAACGTGACACCCCGGTGGCAGGTCATCGTCCCGCCACATTGAGGGTCTATTCATGCCCGCTTCGCACAGCCTGGATCCACCCAATGAAGCGACATGCACTTGCGCGGGCGGTTTCCGCGTCCCTGCTGCTGGCCACCGCCGCCGCACAGGCGCAGGGACCGGTCACCACCACCGCCGCGGTCGACCTGGACCGCGTGGTGGTGACCGGCGACATCATCTACCGCGACCGTAGCGAGGCCATCGCGCCGACCCTCTCCTACGACCTGGAGTACTTCCAGCGCTTCGAGCCGCGCACCGTCGGCGACATGCTCAAGCGCGTGCCGAGCGTCGGGTTCGTCTCCGACGTGCTGGAGTACGACGGCGCGCGCCTGCGCGGGCTTGACCCGGGCTACACCCAGATCCTCATCAACGGCAAGAAGGTGCCCGGTGGCGGCGCCGACCGGTCGTTCTTCGTCGACCGCATTCCCGCCGAGGTGGTAGAGCGTGTGGAGATCGTGCGCAGCGCCAGTGCCAACCGGTCCGGCGATGCGGTGGCCGGTGCGATCAACATCGTGCTGCGCGATGCCTATGAGTTCGACGGCGGCTACGTACGCCTGGGTGCATCGCGCTTCGACGACGGCGAGGTCACGCCCACGGCGGCGGTGGTCGCCAGTGGCGACCTCGCGGGCGGGCGCGTGCTGGGGGGCATCAGCCACCAGGGCCGTTACAACCCGAAGCGCAAGCTGAGCCTGCGCTACGGGGAGCCGGGTGGCGAGCTGGACAACCGGGAAGACCAGGACGATACGCGCGACGGAGACGACACCTCGCTGAACCTGTCGTACGCACGCGACGTGGGTACCGCGCGCCTGGGCCTGTCGGGGCTCTACGTGCGCACCGACCGCACCGAGACGGAGCACTCGCTCGAGTACAACGACCGCACCAGCACCTCGCGCGACAACCTGCTGTCCGAGAACGACCAGGTCGAGCGCATCCGCCAGGACAACGTCGCACTCAAGGGGGACTTCGCCTTCGACATGGCGGGTGGCCGGACGGAACTGGACGCCAGCTATGCGAGCTTCGACGAGGACACGGTGTCCACGGAAGAGGAGGTGGGCTACGACGACGATGAAACGCCGCCGGCGTTCGACGGCTTCGAGGGCGAGCGCGTCCTCACCCGCCTGCGTGACGGCGAGGTCGGCTTCACGCTGGCGCATGTGCGCGACGTGGGCGCCGCCGAACTCGACGTGGGCGTGGATGTCGTCGGCAAGGAGCGCGACCTGGACCGCTCGGTGAGCGAGGTCGAGACGGACGAGGAGGGCGCGCCGCTGCCGCCGTACGGCGATTTCGAAACGACGGCGAGCACGGTGGAGGAGGCGCGCGTGGACCCCTATGTGATGCTCAACGGCACCGCCGGCCGCATCGACTGGGAAACCGGCCTGCGCTACGAGTCCACGACGACCGACATCACCGCCGACGACGCGGCGTTCGACAACGACTATGCCGTGCTGCTGCCGTCCGCCCACCTGCGCTGGAACGTCGGCCGCGACGACCGCCTCAACCTGTCACTGGCCCGTACCGTGCGGCGTCCGAACTTCGACCAGCTGCTGCCGGTGCTGCTTGAAGGCGAGTTCGGCGACAACGACTTCATCGGCAACCCCGCGCTCGAACTCGAGAAGGCGTGGGGCGTGGACGTGGGTTTCGAACACCGGCTGGGCCGGCGCGGCGTGGTGGGCGTCAACGTGTTCTACCGCGACGTGCAGGACCTGATCGAAATCGTCAGCACCGGCGAGCCGAGCGAAACGGCGGTGGACGACTTCGAGGACGAGGTCGAGGCGTTCCTCGAAGACAACCCCGGTGCCGACGACACCACGCCGGGCTACCCCGTGTTCGATCCGGACAGCTTCGTCTACACCGCCGGCAATGTCGGCGACGGCCACGTCTACGGCGTCGAGTTCGACCTGTCCACGCCGCTGTCGGCGCTGGGCCTCCCCGATACCGGGGTCTTCCTCAACTACAGCTGGCTGGACAGTGCCGTGGACGACGCGCTGGGCGAGCGCCGGTTCAACGACCAGGCGCGCTCGGTCTTCAACGTCGGCTTCATCCACGACATCCGCGCGGTGGACCTGACGTTCGGCGCCAGCTACCGGCGCCAGGGCGGCGCGTTCGCGCGCCTGCTGGCCGAGGAAGTCGAAACCACCTACGGCGCGGACCTGGAGGCGTTCGTCGAGAAGCGCTTCGGCGAGCAATGGGCCATGCGCTTGACCGGCACGAACCTGCTAAATGCCAGCAAGGACGAGGTGTTCCACAAGTTCGACACGCTGGCCGACCAGATCGATCGCGACTACGACGAGTACGAGATCGAAACCGAGGAATCCGGCCCGGTGTACCAGCTGGTGGTCCGCTACACGTTCTGAAGCGGGGTGGCGGGCGCACGTCGGGGCGCCCGCCGTCAGGCGGGGCCGGCACCAGTTGGGAGACGCTCGTGGTTGCACGACCCCCGCCTTCTTGCGCTAGCCTTTGCCCGACACCGACCAAAAGGATTTGACGGATGAAACGATGGTTGCTGCTCGTGCCCTCACTGCTTGCCATGGTCGCATGTACGGTATCCATGGACGCGCCCGCGGGCCCCGGTTCCGATGCCTCGGCGACGGGCCCTTCCCCCGTGACCTCAGCGGAGCACGAAGGCGTGCTGCGTGACTCGTATGCCCTGTGTATCGAGCAGTCCGGTGGCGTCACACCGGCCGTGCAGGACTGCATCGCGGAGGAAAGCGACCACCAGGAGGCACGCCTCGAGTCGGCCTACATTGCACTGGTCGCTCAGGAGGCTTCGCTTGATGCCGAGCAGGCCACCTGGCTGATGACGCGTGATAAAGCCTGCGCGTGGGATGCGGAAGAGGAAGGGCAGGGGCAGCGGCTCGAAGCCAACGAGTGCCGGCTGACCATGACAGCGGAACGCGCGAAGGAGTTGGAAGGGCGCTTGACCGGGAATTAGACAGGACGTCTGCAGACGGAGTCATGGAATGACTGACAAAGACGCCGAATGGCGCTTGGGACAGACCTCCGAGCGGTACGAGACCGGCGGCCGCGGGACGAGCACGATCTCCACGGGCCGAGGCGACCTGGGCGGGGTGTCCTATGGCGCCTATCAACTGTCGTCGCGCATGGGCACGCTGGGCGTGTACCTGGCGCAGTCGCGCTACGGCGAGGCGTTTGCCGGACTGACGCCGGCGAGCGCCGCCTTCGATGCCCGTTGGCGTGAACTCGCGACGACGGACCCCGGCTTTGCCCGCGACCAGCACGACTTCATCAAGCGGACCCACTACGACGTTCAGGTCGAGCGCCTGCAGGCCGTCGGCGTGGATCTGTCAGGTCGCGGCCCCGCTGTGCAGGACGCCCTCTGGAGCACCTCCGTGCAGTTTCGGAACCTGACGCGTCGCATCGTGACTGAAGGGTTGGAAGAGCGCTTCGGCACGGGCTACGAGGTGGCGGTGTTGAGCGACCGGGACATCGTGGAAGCGATGCAGGACTACAAGATCCGTCATAACGAGACGTTGTTCCGGCGATCGCCAACGTTGTGGCCGGGGTTGATTGACCGTGCAAAGCGTGAACGGAGCGATCTGGTGGAGATGGCCGAGCGCATGCCCGGCATTGATGTTTGGCGCGGCGACAGTCAGGAATGTGGAGTGCGTCCGGACAACCCCGAGTCTACGGATCGCGTCGATGGCAGCGCCGCGCTCCTGAAGAAGGGGAGTCACGGCGGGCGGGTCCTTGAGCTCCAACGCGTGCTCGTCGGCCTGGACGTCCGCGATGCCACCGGACGTGCCCTGGTTGCCGACGGTGATTTCGGGGCACGCACGCGCGAGGCGGTTGAAGCCTTTCAACGGTCGCGGGGGTTGCAGGTGGACGGGCTGGTCGGTCCGAAGACGTTGGAGGCGATCTCGGATGCACATAGCGCAGTACGGGCATCAAATCGACGCTGCGGCCAGGATCGCCTGTTCGAACAGGCGCGCGGCGGCATCGACCGCCTGCCCGAGTCAGCGTTCGCCGGAGAGGCCGAACGCGCCACCGCGGCCGCCGTCCTGGCGTCGAAGTCACGCGCGCGATCGCTTGCCCGGATCGACCACGTGGTCCTGGCTGCCGGAGGTGCGGGGTTGATCGCCGTACAGGGTGCGCTCGATGACCCTGCGCATCGTCGCGTTTACGTGGACCGGGCGCAGGCAGTGACTCCCCTCCCGGCACAGGAGACCCTGCACGAAGGCGGCGTGCGCGCGTCGTATGCACAGGAGTCGGAGCGGGTCGATATCGAGTCGCGGCGAGGCGACGATGCAGCTGCGCGCGAAAGACAGTGTCCGGTGCTGTAGAGCTGCGAGGGCCGCCCATCACCTGCAGGAGCGGCGCCGATCGCGTCGTGATGAAACAAGAAAGCCCCGCGGGTGCGGGGCTTCTCGGTTGGGGCTTGTGGCGCGGTGAGCGGGCGGACGTGCCCGTTCGGCTTACGACACCATCGGTTCGCTGAAGGCTTCGATCTCGCCGGCGAACTCGTTGATCGGCACGCAGCTGCAGAACACGTTCTTGTCGCCGTAGACGTTGTCCACGCGTGCGACCGGCGGCCAGTACTTCTGCTGGCGCAGGACGGGCAGCGGGAAGGCGGCCAGTTCGCGCGGGTAGGCGTGGGTCCACGCTTCCGCGGCCACCTGGGTGGCGGTATGCGGGGCGTGCTTGAGCGGGTTGTCCTCGCGGTCCAGGCGGCCGTCCTCGATGGCACGGATCTCGTCGCGGATCTCGATCATCGCGTCGATGAAGCGGTCCAGCTCGTGCAGGCTCTCGGACTCGGTCGGCTCCACCATCAGCGTGCCGGCGACCGGGAAGCTGAGCGTGGGGGCGTGGAAGCCGAAGTCGATCAGGCGCTTGGCGACGTCCTCGGCGCTGATGCCGGTGGCGTCCTTGATCGGGCGCAGGTCGAGGATGCACTCGTGCGCGACAAGACCATTCCGGCCGGTGTAGAGCGTCTCGTAGTGCGGCGCCAGGCGGGTGGCGACGTAGTTGGCGTTGAGCAGCGCGACCTGGGTGGCGCGGCGCAGGCCGTGGCTGCCCATCAGCGTGATGTACATCCAGCTGATCGGCAGGATCGAGGCGCTGCCGAAGCTGGCGGCCGACACCATCGCGCCGTGGCCGACACCGTCGGTGTGCAGCGCATCGTCGCCGTGCGCCTTGGGCAGGTAGGGCGCGAGGTGCGCCTTGACCGCGCAGGGGCCGACGCCGGGACCGCCGCCGCCGTGCGGGATGCAGAAGGTCTTGTGCAGGTTGAGATGGCTGACGTCCGAGCCCCACTTGCCGGGCTTGGCCACGCCGACCAGCGCGTTCATGTTGGCGCCGTCGGTGTAGACCTGGCCGCCGTGCTGGTGGACGGCATCGCAGATGGCGACGATGTCCTCCTCGAACACACCGTGCGTGGACGGGTAGGTGATCATCAGCGCGGCCAGGCGGTCGGCGTACTTCTCGGCCTTGGCGCGGATGTCGTCGAGGTCGACGTTGCCGTCCTTGTCGCACTTGGTCACCACGACCTGCATGCCGCACAGCTGCGCGGACGCCGGGTTGGTGCCGTGGGCGGATTCGGGGATCAGGCAGATGTCGCGCTGGGCCTGGCCGTTGGCGCGGTGGTAGGCGCGGATCGCCAGCAGGCCGGCGTACTCGCCCTGGGCGCCGGAGTTGGGCTGCAGGCTGACGGCGTCGTAACCGGTGCACTCCACCAGCATCGCTTCCAGCTCGTCGATGAGCTGCTTGTAGCCCTGCGCCTGCTCGGCCGGGGCCAGCGGGTGGATGTTGGCGAACTCCGGCCACGTCACCGGGATCATCTCGGCGGTGGCGTTGAGCTTCATCGTGCAGCTGCCCAGCGGAATCATGGTGCGATCCATCGCCAGGTCCTTGTCGGCCAGGCTGCGCATGTAGCGCAGGATCTCGTGCTCGCTGTGGTGGGTGTTGAACACCGGGTGCGTGAGGAACTTCGAGTCGCGCACCAGGCCGGCCGGCAGTGCGTCGCCGGTGCGGGCGTCGACATCGTCGATGTGCACCAGCTCCACGCCGAACAGGCCGGCCAGGGCGATGACGTCCTCGCGGGTGGTGGTCTCGTCCAGCGCGATGGCGACACTCGACGCATCGATGGCCCGCAGGTTCATGCGCACCGCGCGGGCGCGCTGGTGCAGCTCGCCCGCGTCGATGCCGGTGACGTGCAGGGTGTCGAAGAACCGCTCGCCCACGGTGACGCCGGCGCCACGCAGCGCGTCGGCCAGGATCGCGGCCAGGCGGTGGGTGCGGCGGGCGATGCGGACCAGCCCCTCGGGGCCGTGGTAGACGGCGTACATCGAAGCCATCACCGCCAGCAGCACCTGCGCGGTGCAGATGTTGGAGGTCGCCTTCTCGCGGCGGATGTGCTGCTCGCGCGTCTGCAGGGTGAGGCGGTAGGCGGGCTTGCCCTCGCTGTCGACCGACACGCCGATCAGGCGGCCCGGCATGGAGCGCTTGAATGCGTCGCGGCAGGCCATGAACGCGGCGTGCGGGCCGCCGAAGCCGTACGGCACGCCGAAGCGCTGGGTGTTGCCGACGACGATGTCGGCGCCCCATTCGCCCGGCGGGGTGAGCAGGGTGAGCGCGAGCAGGTCGACCGCCACGCACACCAGGCCGTTGCGCGCGTGCACGGCATCGGCCAGCGCCTTGTGGTCGCCAACGCGGCCGAAGGTGTCGGGGTACTGCAGCAGCACGCCGAAGCTGTCGATCTCCAGCGCCCTGGCGTCATCGCCCACCACCAGCTCGATGCCCAGCGGCTCGGCGCGGGTGCGCACCACGTCCAGCGTCTGCGGGTGTACGCCGCTGGAGACGAAGAACACGTTCGACTTCGACTTCGACGAGCGACGCGCCAGCGTCATCGCCTCGGCGGCGGCGGTGCCTTCGTCCAGCAGGGACGCGTTGGCGATCTCCATGCCCGTCAGGTCGGCGCACATGGTCTGGAAGTTGATCAGCGC
>CAMPJI010000066.1 GCA_946886865.1 uncultured Lysobacterales bacterium
GAGTTCGGCGACGCGGTCAGCGTGCAGGTGTTCTCCGGCGAGTCGAAGATCGGCGTCGACGAGGCGCGCGCGGTCATCGGGCGCTGGCTGGAGCTCTGACCCCGCCGTTGTAGGCGCGGCTTCAGCCGCGATGGGGCGCCGCACGGCTTCGGTAGGAGCGACGTAAGTCGCCGAATCGCCACCGGCTCGTTCGGTGGCGACCCACGTCGCTCATGCACCGCGCCCACCCTGGGGCCGATCGCGGCTGAAGCCGCTCCTGCAGGAACACGACGCGCACCGGCGCATTGCACCGTTGCAACGGCGACGTTGTCGCCACATTCCCCGTCGCTACACTGCGCGACTCTTGCGAATGCAGGGTCCACCCGCATATCGCCCGCTCCAGTCGACAGCGAGGTGCGCGTGTCCGGTCCCAGCCAGGTCAAGGATGTCCCGATCGAGTCCGGCGCCGCCGGCCGCCGCCAGCTGGTGGAGTACCTCGCCTCGGGCGTTCGCCCGCGCGGGGACTGGAAGATCGGCACCGAGCACGAGAAGTTCGGCTTCCGCACCGACGACCTGCGCCCGCCCACCTTCGACGGCGAGCGTGGCATCGAGGCGCTGCTCAAGGGGCTGGTGCAGTTCGGCTGGACGCCGGTGGAGGAGCACGGCCGCGTCATCGCCCTGAGCCGCGACGGTGCCTCGGTGTCGCTGGAGCCGGCCGGCCAGCTGGAGCTGTCGGGCGCGCCGCTCGACAACCTGCACGAGACCTGCAGCGAGGCCTTCGCCCACCTGCGCGACGTGCGCACCGTGGCAGAACCGATGGGCCTGGGGTTCCTGGGCATGGGCTTCCAGCCCAAATGGCGCCGCGAGGACATGCCGTGGATGCCCAAGGGCCGCTACGGGATCATGCAGCGCTACATGCCCACCGTCGGCAGCCTCGGCCTGGACATGATGACCCGCACCTCCACGGTGCAGGTCAACCTGGACGTGGCCAGCGAGGCGGACATGGTCAAGAAGTTCCGCGTGTCGCTGGCGCTGCAGCCGGTGGCCACCGCGCTGTTCGCCGACTCGCCGTTCACCGAAGGCAAGCCCAACGGCTACCTGAGCTACCGCAGCCACATCTGGACCGACACCGACCCGCACCGCACCGGCATGCTCGATTTCGTGTTCGAGGACGGCTTCGGCTACGAACGCTATGTCGACTACCTGCTCGACGTGCCCATGTACTTCGTCTACCGCGACGGCACCTACATCGATGCCGCCGGGCAATCCTTCCGTGACTTCCTCGACGGCCGCCTGCCCGCCTATCCGGGCCACCGGCCGACGCTGACCGACTGGGCCGACCACAGCACCACCGCGTTCCCCGAGGTGCGGCTGAAGAAATACCTTGAGATGCGCGGCGCCGACTCGGGCCCGTGGAACCGCATCTGCGCGCTGTCGGCGTTCTGGGTCGGCCTGCTGTACGACGACACCGCGCTGGACGCGGCCTGGGACCTGGTGCGCGACTACACCATGGCCGAGCGCCACGCCCTGCGCGACGGCGTGCCGCGCCACGCGTTCAAGTTGCCGGCGCGCATCGGCGCGCAGCAGGGCACGGTGCTGGACCTGGCACGCCGCGCGCTGGAGATCTCCGCCCATGGCCTGGCCCGCCGCGGCAACCGCAACCGCAACGGCGCCGACGAGACGATCTACCTGGAGCCACTGATGGAGTTCGTCGACGCCGGCCAGACCGCGGCCGAGCGCAAGCTGGAGCTCTTCCACGGCGCATGGGGCGGTAACGTCGACCCGGTGTTCAAGGAATTCGCGTACTAGCAGGTCGGTCTTCGCCTGCATCCGCATCGGTTGCTGCGGTCACGCGCAAGAAGGAAGCCGTCATTTCCGCGACGGCGGGCTCGCGCTTTACTTCGGCGGAGCCGAACCTCCATGATTGGGCTCTCGCGCTATCAATTCGCGTCGTGCATCCGACATCAGGTCGGCCTGGGCACCTGGCCTGCGCCGCAGGCGTGGCAATTCAACGTCCCTGGATTCCCGCCTTCGCGGGAATGACGGCAGACAGAGTTGTCATGACGCCGCCTGAGGGCGTTACCCGCGCGACTCCGTCATTGTCCGACGACACCTCCACCCATCCACCTGCGCTAGCCTGCGCGGATGACACCGACGACCGCCCCCGAACCCGCCGACGACCTCCTGCGCACCTTCGACTTCGCCCCCACCGACAACCTGCTGCGCGAGGACGTCAAGCAGTTGGGCGCGCTGGTCGGGGAGATCCTGGCCGAGCAGCGCGGCCCCGGATTTCTGGAGGCTGTGGAGCGCCTGCGCCGCGCCGCCATCGACCGGCGCGAATCCAATGCCCCCGTGGACGAACTCGCCACGGCGCTGCACGGCGTCGACCTCGCGCACGCCGCCGACCTGGTGCGCGCGTTCGCCACCTATTTCCAGGCCGTCAACCTGGCCGAGCGCGTGCACCGCATCCGCCGCCGCCGCGACCATGAGCGCGCCGAACACGGTGCCCAGCCCGAAGGCCTGCTCGACACCATCACCCGCCTGGCCGGCGAAGGGGTGGAGGCCGACACCATGGCCGCGCTGCTCGAGCGCCTGCTCATCGAGCCGGTGTTCACCGCCCACCCGACCGAGGCCGTGCGGCGCCTGCTGCTGGAGAAGGAGCGCCAGATCGTGTCGTGCCTGGTGGACGACATCGACCGCGCCCGCACGCCGGCCGAACGCCGCGCCGACCGCGAGCGCATGCGCCTGGCGCTCACCGCCAGCTGGCAGACCGCCGAAACCCCGGCCGCGCGGCAGAGCGTCAATGACGAGTTCGAGCACGTCGGCTTCTACCTGGCCGAGGTGCTGTACCGGGTGTTGCCGGTCTTCCACGAGGCGATGGCCGATGCACTCGAGTCCGCCTACGGTCGCGCGTTCGAGCTGCCGCCCGTCCTCGGTTTCGGCACGTGGGTGGGCGGCGACATGGACGGCAACCCGAACGTCGGGGCCGACACCATCGCCGCGTCCTTGGCCGGACAACGCGGACTGGTGTTGTCGGCATACCGGCGCGACCTGCGCGCGCTGGCCGAGTTGCTCAGCCAGTCGACCGTGCGCGTGCAGGTCGACGACGCGGTGCTGGCGACGCTGGACGCCTACCGCGACCGGTTGCCGTCGGACGCCGCCGCGCTCAAGCCGCGCCACGCCGACATGCCCTACCGCAACCTCCTGACGCTGATGGAAGCGCGGCTGGCCGCCACCGCGCGCGAGGAGCCGGCCGGCTACCCGGACGCCGCCGCGTTCCTGGAAGACGTGCGGATGATCGAGGCCAGCCTGCTGGCGCACGGTGGCGCGCATGCGGGCGCCTTCGCGGTGCGGCGCCTGCGGCGGCGCGCGGAGTGCTTCGGCTTCCACCTGGCCAGCCTCGACCTGCGCCAGGACTCGGCGATGCACGACGCGGCGCTGGCGGCATTGCTGGAAAACCCCGACTGGGCGCGCCGCCCCGTGGCCGACCGTGTCGCCGCATTGCACGAGGTGATTGCCGGCGACCGGCCCACGCCCGCGGTCGAGCCGGAGGCGGCGGCCTCGACACTCGCGGTCTTCCGTACCGTGGCCGAGTTGGGGCCGCGGTTGGGCGCGCGTGCGTTCGGCCCGTACATCATCAGCATGAGCCGCACCGCCGCCGACGCGCTGGCGGTGCTGGCGCTGGCGCGGATCGCGCGCTGCGTGGACGGCGACGGCCAGGTGCCGCTCGACGTCGCGCCGCTGTTCGAAACCGTCGCCGACCTGGAGGCCGCACCCGACACGCTGCGCCAGCTGTTCGCCGACCCCGTGTACCGCGACCACCTGGCCGCGCGGGGCAACCGCCAGGTCGTCATGCTCGGCTACTCCGACAGCGCCAAGGACGGCGGCATCATCGCCTCGCGCTGGGCCCTGCAGCAGACGCAGCTGCAGCTGACCCGGCTGGCGGAGGAGAGTGGCGTGCGCATCGCCTTTTTCCACGGCCGCGGCGGGTCCATCAGCCGCGGCGGCGGCAAGACCAGCCGGGCGGTTGTCGCCGCGCCGCGCGGTTCGGTCGACGGGACCCTGCGCCTGACCGAACAGGGCGAGGTCATCCACCGCAAGTACGGCATCCGTGCGATCGCGCTGCGCAACCTGGAGCAGGCCACCGGCGCGGTATTGCGCGCCACCCTGCGGCCGCGTCCCGCCGACGATCGCGAGGCGCGCTGGCGCGACATCGCCGGCGAACTCGCCCGCGATGCGCGCGCACACTACCGCGCACTGGTGCACGAACACCCCGACTTCCCGGCGTACTTCCGCGCCGCCACCCCGATCGACGTGATCGAGCGCCTGCGCATCGGCTCGCGTCCGAGCAAGCGCGCCGGACCGCAGGCGGGCGTGGAATCGCTGCGCGCGATTCCGTGGGTGTTCTCGTGGTCGCAGAACCGCTGCGGACTCACCGCGTGGTACGGCGTCGGCACGGCGCTGGCAACTGCACGCGGCCGCCACGGCGACGCCGTGCTCGCCGAGATGGCGCGCGACTGGCCGTTCTTCGCCACGCTGGTGGACGACGTGGAGATGGTGCTGGCCAAGTCCGACCCCGCCATCTTCGAGTGCTACTCGCGCCTCGCCTCCGCGCTGCCCCAGGGTGACCTGCACGCCCGCCTGCATCCGCTCATCGCGGGCGAGTTCGACCGCACACGCGACGCGATCCTCGCGATCAAGGGCCAGGCGGGCCTGCTGGAGAACGACGCGCGCCTGCGCCAGTCGATCCGCCTGCGCAACCCGTACGTCGATCCCATCAGCCTGCTGCAGGTCGATCTGCTGGCCCGCTGGCGTGCCACCGAGCGCGAGGACGACGAGCTGTTCCATGCGCTCGTGGCGACGGTCAACGGCATCGCGGCCGGCGTGCAGAACACCGGTTGAGGCGCGTCATCGGCGACGGTCGCGAATCCGCGCCCGCGCCTTCCGTGCCTGTGTAGGAGTGCCTTCAGCCGCGATGCCGTTGCGGGTCGCCGCGGCCTTCCCCTTGTAGGAGCGACGTGAGTCGCGACCGGAGTTCGGCGCCCCGCGCGGTCGCGACTTACGTCGCTCCTACACAAGGTCTGCGAATGCACACACACAGACTGCGGATTTAGGATCGCGGCTGAAGCCGCTCCTACTGCGCCGGTATACTCACCCCCAGTATCCCGCCGACCCGCCGCTATGCCCCACACCCCCGAAGAAAAGCAGCGCGTCCTCGCCCGCGTCCGCCGCGTCCGCGGGCAGGCGCAGGCACTGGAGCGCGCGCTGGAGGACGGTGCCGAATGCGCGGCCGTGCTGCAGCAGATCGCCGCCATCCGCGGCGCGGTCAACGGCCTGATGTCGCAGGTGCTGGAGTCGCACCTGCGCGAGGAGCTCGGCCAGCCCGCGCTGTCGGACCGCACGCGCAAGGCGCGCGTCGACGAGGTCGTCGGACTCGTGCGCTCCTACCTGAAATGACGCGGCGCGCATTCGTCGTGTCCTATCCCATCCCCCCGCTCCGGAGATCGCCATGAAATCACGTGCCGCCGTCGCCTTCGCCCCCGGCCAGCCGCTGCAGGTCGTCGAACTCGACGTCGCGCCGCCGCGCGCGGGCGAAGTCCTGGTCAGGATCACCCACACCGCGCTGTGCCACACCGACGCGTTCACCCTGTCGGGCGAAGACCCCGAGGGCGTGTTCCCGGCCGTGCTGGGCCATGAAGGCGCGGGCATCGTGGTCGAGGTGGGCGAGGGGGTGACCAGCGTGCAGCCGGGCGACCACGTGATCCCGCTGTACACCGCCGAGTGCGGCGAGTGCCTGTTCTGCAAGAGCGGTAAGACCAACCTGTGCGTCGCCGTACGCGCCACCCAGGGCAAGGGCGTGATGCCCGATGGCACCACCCGGTTCTCCTACAACGGCGAGCCGGTCTACCACTACATGGGCTGCTCGACCTTCAGCGAGTACACGGTGGTCGCCGAGGTGTCGCTGGCCAAGGTCAATCCCGAGGCGAATCCCGAACACGTCTGCCTGCTCGGCTGCGGCGTCACCACGGGCATCGGCGCGGTGCACAACACCGCCAAGGTGCAGCCGGGCGATTCGGTCGCGGTGTTCGGCCTGGGTGCCATTGGTCTTGCCGTCATCCAGGGCGCCGTGCAGGCCAAGGCGGGCCGGATCATCGCCATCGACACCAACCCGGACAAGTTCGCGCTGGCGCGCGAGATGGGTGCGACCGACTGCGTAAACCCTAAGGACTTCGAGAAACCGATCCAGCAGGTTGTCGTCGAGATGACCGGGTGGGGCGTGGATCACAGCTTCGAGTGCATCGGCAATGTCAACGTGATGCGTGCCGCGCTGGAGTGCGCACACCGCGGTTGGGGCCAGAGCGTGATCATCGGCGTCGCTGGCGCCGGCCAGGAAATCAGCACGCGGCCGTTCCAGCTGGTGACGGGCCGCAAGTGGATGGGCACCGCGTTCGGCGGGGTCAAGGGCCGCAGCCAGCTGCCGGGCATGGTGGAGGATGCGATGCGCGGCGACATCCAGCTGGCGCCGTTCGTGACGCATACATTGCCGCTGGACCGCATCAACGAGGCCTTCGACCTGATGCACGAGGGCAAGTCGATCCGTGCCGTGATCCACTACTGACCCAAGCTCCCTGTAGGAGCGGCTTCAGCCGCGATCGAGAATGCGCCACGTGCCGGCCTTGGTAGGAGCGACGTGAGTCGCGATCCAACCCATTCGGATGAGGCGAATCGCGACTCACGTCGCTCCTACAGAAGGCACGCTTGCGGCTGAAGCCGCTCCTACAGAACACAGGTGGAACCTTCATGCAGAAGATCGAATCGCACGCCAGCTTTGGCGGCACCCAGGACGTCTGGCAACACACCTCCAGCACGCTGGGCTGCGACATGAAGTTCGCCGTCTACCTGCCGCCGCAGGCAGCCAGCGGCCCGTGCCCGGTGTTGTACTGGCTCAGTGGGTTGACGTGCACGGAGCAGAACTTCGTCACCAAGGCCGGCGCGCAACGGTATGCCGCCGAGCATGGCCTGATCCTGGTGGCACCCGACACCAGTCCGCGCGGCGAAGGCGTGCCCGACGGTGCCGGCTACGACCTGGGGCTGGGCGCCGGCTTCTACCTCAACGCCACGCATGCGCCCTGGGACACGCATTACCGCATGCACGACTACGTGGTCGACGAATTGCCGGCGCTGGTGGACGCGCATTTTCCGACCACCACCGCGCGCGGCATCAGCGGGCACTCCATGGGCGGCCACGGCGCGCTGGTGCTGGCGCTGCGCAACCCCGGCCGCTACCGCAGCGTGTCGGCGTTCTCGCCGATCGTCGCCCCCTCGCGCGTGCCGTGGGGCCAGAAGGCCTTCGCCGCCTACCTGGGCGATGAGCGCGATGCGTGGAAGGCATGGGATGCGTGCGAGCTGGTGCGCGACGCGAGCGCGCGCGTCGAGTTGCTGGTCGACCAGGGCGATGCCGACGAATTCCTTGAGGAACAGCTGCGTCCCGAGCTGCTGCGCGAGGCGTGCGACGTGGCCGGGCATCCGCTGACCCTGCGCATGCAGCCGGGCTACGACCACAGCTACTACTTCATCGCCAGCTTGATCGGCGACCACCTGGCACACCACGCCCGCGCGTTGAAGGGCTGAGCGCGCTATGCAGGAGCGGCTTGAGCCGCGAGCGCCTTCCCGAACGGCCTACACCTGTAGGAGCGACGTGAGTCGCGACCCGCGCAAGCCATTGAACGCCCGCGGTCGCGACTTACGTCGCTCCTACAACGTCTCGTTCAACCACGGCGTAGCCGGCTCGAGCACGAAGTCGGTATAGGCGAAGCGCCCGTCGCGCAGCACCGTCTCGCCGCACGCGACCGGCAACGGCGAGGCGAACATCGGGCCGGCATGCACCAGTGTGTGGAACTCGCCATTCTCGCCGCACGGGTCGCACGCGGCGGGCAGCGCGGCGAGCAGGCCGGCATCGAAATCACGGCCACCGAACGCGGCGTCCAGCTGCTGCGTATCCACGCAGCACAGCGTGGCGTGCAGGCCACCGGCGATCATGTCGTTCGCCAGTGCCCGGGTGTCGGTGCCGAACAGCGGGAACAGCGGCGACCACCCGAGTCGGGCGCACAGCGCCTCGCGCCACGCCCGGATGTCGGCCAGGAACAGGTCGCCGAAGGCCAGCGTCGACAGCCCCGGCCAACGCGCCCGCGCACGACTCAAGGCGTCGGCGAACGAGGCTTCATAGACGGCGTTATCGGCGCGCTGCGGGATCCAGGCCTCGATCACCGGCAGGCCGGCGGCAGCGGCCTGCGCGTGCAGCACGTCGCGGCGGATGCCCTGCATCGAGATGCGGTCGAAGCCTTCGGTCAGCGTGGTCAGCAGGCCGACCACGCGCACGTCGTCGCGCTGGCGCAGGGTGTGCAGGGTCCACGCGGCGTCCTTGCCACCGCTCCAGGAAAGCAGGATGTCGGTCATGCGGGGGATTATCGCCGGTGCGGGCATCGCGTCAGGCGTCGGACGGCGCTGCGCCACATACGCACCCGATTTTGCAGGAGCGGCTTCAGCCGCGAGCGCGTGCCCGAAAGGCCCTCACCTGTAGGAGCGACGTGAGTCGCGATCCGCGCCATCCGGAGGGATCACGGTCGCGACTCACGTCGCTCCTACAAGAGAGCGGTGTTGTGCAGGTACGGCCCTCGCGGCTGAGGCCGCTCCTACACGGGGCGATGCGGGGCGCCGGAGCGCACCGCCTCAGGCGGCGGTGACGTCCCGCAGCTCCCACGCGCTGCCGGCCAGCAGGCGCAGGCGCTGCTTGAGGACGTGACCGGGGATGGAGCTGGTGACCTTCAGGTCGATGTGCAGGTCGTGCTGTTCACCGTGCACCACGGCACCGGGATCGGTGGCGCCCAGTGCCGGGTCGACCTCGTCCGGCTCGTCCTGGAGCAGGCGCCAGCGCTCGAACAATGCGGGTTCGCGCAACGCGTCCTGCAGCTGCTCGGCGAAGCTTTCCGCGCCCTGCGCGGTGAACGACAGCGACGGCGTAGCGCCGCGGGCGCGGCTGCCGTCGGGGAGTCGGATGTAGTAGCGGGTGGCCATGGTCGGCGCCTCGTTCGGGAATGGGGTCAGCGTAGGCGCGCCCGGCTCCACCGGCCGTGAACGCTCCACCATCGGGGTGCCCCTTCCCCTCCCGGGAAGAACGGGGCGCCCGGCCCGCCGGACGCCCCGTTGCCGGCCCCGCGCCCGTCGCGCGATCCGGCCCCCTGCCTCTTCAGTGAACGTGGCCCGCGCCGCCCTTCGGACAATGGCAGACCGCGGTCGGCCCGAACTGGGTGCCGAAGGTCTGGCCGTCGCGGTGGCGCTGCCAGTAGAAGACCGGCGCGGGGGCGGCGTCATTGCCGATCTCGGCCATGTCGGCGTCCACGTCGAACAGGCGGCCGTCGACCATCACGTAGCGCGTGTCGACGGTGGCGCGGATGTTCTCCAGCGGGTTGCTGTCGAGCACCACCAGGTCGGCCTGCTTACCGACCTCCAGCGAGCCGATCTGGCGCGACAGGCCCAGGTAATCGGCGCCGTCGATGGTGAACGCGCGCAGCGCCTCGAAGTTGGAGAACCCGCCCTGGGTCAGCATCCATGCCTCCCAGTTCGGGCTCAGGCCCTGCAGCTGGCCGTGGCCGCCGACCTGGATCTTGACCCCGGCGTCGCGCAGCGTCTTCTTGGCCTTGGCGACCTCGATGTGCCAGTAGTCCCAGTCCGGCGCGGTCTCGCGGCGGATGCTGCGCGCGTCCAGCGTCTCGCGCGGGAAGAAGCGGTTGAGCTTCTCGTCTTCCCAGACGTTGTCTCGCGCGTACCACCAGTACTCGCCCGACAGCCCGCCGTAGCTGACCACCAGCGTCGGCGTGTTGCGCACGTCGGTCTGCGACCACATCTGCACCACGTCCTTGTAGAGCGGCGCCACCGGGATGTTGTGCTCGATGCCGGTGGCGCCGTCCAGGATCATCGTCATGTTGTGGTGGAAGGTGGAGCCGCCTTCCTCCACCACCAGCATGCCCAGCTCGCGCGCGGCGGTGTTGATCTGCTGGCGCTGGTCGCGGCGCGGCTGGTTGTAGCTCTTCACCGAGAACGCACCATTGGCCTTCATGCGGCGCAGGTGGCTGCGCGCGTCGTCGAGGGAATTGACCACCGCCTTGAAGTCGCCGTCGGCGCCGTAGAGGATCGTGCCGGTGGAGAACACGCGCGGGCCGACCATGCGTCCGGCCTTCTGCAGCTCGGCTTCTGAGAACACGAACTCGGTCGTCGCCGACGGGTCGTGCATGGTGGTGATGCCGAATGCCAGGTTGCTGTAGTACGCCCAGTTCTGCTGCGGAACCACGCCCTGGCCGAAGTGCGCCGCGTGCGCGTGCGCGTCCACGTAGCCCGGGACGATGGTCTTGCCGCTGGCGTCGATGACGTTGGCGCCGGTGGGGATATCCACCGATGCCCCGACCGCCTCGATCACGTCGCCGCGCAAGACGATGGTGCCGCGCTCGATGACCTCCTCGGCGTTCTCGGCATCGCGCATGGTGACGATGCGCGCGTTGGTGAAGGCGACCACTTCGTCGGGCGCGTCCACCGGGACGGTCAGGCCCATCGGGATGCCCGGCTCCTCGAAGCTGGGCTTGGCTGGCTCGGCGGGGGCGTCGGGCAGGAAGGCGACGGCCTGGTCGAGCTCGCGCGAGTGGTAGCGGTCGCCCACCATCCAGTGCAGCGACTTCGAGTCCGCGCCCCAGTGCAGGTAGCTGCCCACGTCGGCGCTGACCTGCGTCACCGGCACCGCCTTGCTCTCCTTGCTCAGCTCCACGGCCTTGCCGGTGGTGACCAGCGGCGCGACGTAGGCGTTGAACAGCTCGGTGAAGGCGACCCACTTGCCGTCCGGGCTCAGGTGCACGGCGTCGACGTACTTGAGGTCGAACACCTCGCGCGGGTCCTCGCCGTTGAGGCCGACCGACATCAGCTTCTTCTCCAGCCCGCCGCCGGTCAGGTAGTAGACGCGCGTGCCGTCGGCGTTGAACTGCGGGGATTCGCCGCTGTCGGCTACGCGCACCGCCTCGCCGCCGCCGGCCGGCATCACGTAGATGCCGCGCTCCTGCGACCACAGGCTGCCGGTCAGCCCGCCGCCGCCGGTCTTGCTGTAGACGATGCGGCGGCCGTCGGGCGAGAACCTCGGCCCGTAGTAGAAGCCCTTCTCGTCGGTCAGGCGCTTGCCGGTGCCGCCGCCGCCCGCGTCGCGCACGTAGATCGCGCCGAGCGCCTCGTCCGACCACGTCGTGTACAGCAGCTTGCGGCCGTCGGCGCTGAAGCTGGGCTGGTATTCGTAGAGGCCGTCGTTGCCAGTCAGCCGCTGCGGCGTGCCGTCCGGCAGCTGCTTGCGCCACAGGTGGCCGACCGCATGGAATACCACGGTGCGGCCATCGGCGCTGGTGGCAACGTCGCGGATCATCTTCGGCGCGAAGCTGCCTTCATCGATGCTCTGCTCGAAGCGCAACGCGTTGGTAGCCGTCTGCTCGACGCGGGCGGTGAACGGGATGTTGCGCGCCTCGCCGCTGGCGATGTCGACGCGCCACAGCTTGCCCTGCGCCCACAGCACCACGGCGCGGTTGTCGGGCGTCCAGTCGAAGCCCGTGTATGGCCCGAAGATGGCCCACGCCTCCTGCTGGTCGTGGCTCAGTCCGTCCCACACCGGGCGCACCCGGCCGCTGGCCAAGTCCATCACGTGCAGCACGGACTTGTCGCGGATGCGCTTCACGAACGCCAGCGACGTGCCGTCGGGCGAGGGCTGCGGCCGCACCGCACCGCCGGCGGTGCCGATGAGCGTGTCGATCTCGCCGGTCTCGCGGTCCAGGCGCTTGATCGCGTAGATCACCCCGTGCGGGTCCTTGTTGTACTGGAAGGTCGGGCCTTGGCTGACGTCCTCGGAGAAGTACACGTAGCGGCCGTCGGGCGACACCGCCGGTTCGCCCAGGTCCTGCTGGTCGTTCTTCTGCTTGGTCAGCTGCACGCCGCCGCCGGCGCCCTGCGTGCCGCTGTGGTGGTACATCCACAACTCGCCGGCGCCGAGCGAGCGCTCGCCGGTGAAGTGCTTGCGGCCGATGATGAACTGGCCATCCGGCGTCCAGGCCGGGTTATTGAGCAGGCGGAAGTCCTCCTTCGTCACCTGCACCGGGTTGCGGCCATCGGTATCGATGCGCCACAGGTTGTTGCCGCCACCGCGGTCGGAAGTGAAGGCCAACTCGCGCCCGTCGGGCGAGAAGCGCGGCTGCACGTCCCACGCCGGGCCGGACGTGACGCGCTGCGCGGTGCCGCCGCCGATCGGCAGCAGGTACAGGTCGCCCAGCAGCGAGAACGCCAGCTGGCGACCGTCGGGCGACACGTCCACATCCATCCACGTGCCTTCGTCGGTGTCGAAGGCGATGGTCGTGGTCGGGCCGTGCGCGGTCGACACGTCCCACTTCGCCTCCTCGGCTTCGCCGTCCTTGCGCGCGCCGCGCGCGGTCTGCAGCGGGGCCTGCGCCGGGTCGTTGCCGACCGGGTCGAGCGCGTCCTGCTCCAGTTGCACGGGCGGTGCGTCTTCTTCGGCCTGTTCCCGTGGAGCGGGCGGCGGCGTGGGTTGCGGCTGCTGGGCGAAGGCGGGGGTGGCGAGCGCGCTGGCGAGCGCGAGGACGAGCAGGCGACGGGTCGGGATCATTGCAGGGCCGATGGCGAACGAATCCCGCAGCCTAGCGGCGATCCGCCCGCGCCATGTAGGCCGGAAGTCCTGCCGGGCCGTGCCGCATGTGGCGGTTCGGGTGTTTGCCCGCTTCTACAGGAGATGCGTTACTCGAACGGCACGGTTTCCGCGGCGAAGCCCACCACCAGCGCGCCCTTGCCGACGTTGACCATGCCGGTGAGGCTCATGACGCTCTCGAACAG
>CAMPJI010000067.1 GCA_946886865.1 uncultured Lysobacterales bacterium
TGCAGGTGCCGGTGCTGGTCGATTTCTGGGCCGAGTGGTGCGGGCCGTGCAAGCAACTCGGCCCGGTGCTGGAAAAGCTCGCGGCCGAATACAACGGTGCGTTCGAGCTGGCCAAGGTCGACGTCGACAAGGAACAGCAACTGGCGGCCGCGTTCCAGATCCGTTCGATCCCCACCGTGATGCTGGTCAAGGACGGGCAACTGGTGGACGGCTTCCCGGGCGCGCTCCCCGAAGGCCAGCTGCGCGAGTTTCTCAAGCAGCACGGCATCGAGCCTGCCGCGGCGGCCGCGGAGGACGACACCCCCGAAACGGCGGCCGCGCCGCTCGATCCCCACGCCGAGGCCGAGCGCCTGCGCGCCGCCATCGCCGCCGCGCCGGACAACGACGAGCTCAAGCTCGACCTGGCGCTGGCCCTGTTGCAGACCGGCGCCACCGACGAGGCGCGCACGCTGCTGGACGGCCTGCCCGCCAACCTGTCCACCGATGACCGCGCCCAGCGCGCGCAGGCGCGGCTCGCGTTCGCCTCGGTACTGGCCGATGCGCCGCCGGCCGCCGACCTGCAGGCGGCCATCGCCGCCGACGCGGACGACCTGCGGGCCCGCCACCTGCTGGGGGTGCGCCACGTGGTGGGGGATCGACCCGAGGCCGGGCTCGAGCAGTTCATCGAGATGCTCCGCCGCGATCGTGAGTTCGACGGCGGGCTTCCGCGCAAGGCGCTGATCGATGCGTTCCGCATCATCGACGACGCCGAACTGGTCGGCCGCTACCGCCGCCGCATGTCCTCGCTGCTGTTCTGAGCCCGGCACGCCCGCCGGCCACGGCGGGCAGTTGACTGTACGCACGCGTATGGCAGGCTGGCCCGCCCTGCCCTGCCAGCCCGCGCATGAAAGCCAGCACGTTCCGCCACCTGCTCAACTTCTGGCCGCCGTTCCTGTTCACCGGCATCCACGTCACCACGATGTCGGACGACTACCGGCGCGCCCGGGTCGAGCTGCGCATGCGCCCGTGGAACCGGAACTACGTCGGCAGCCACTTCGGCGGCAGCCTGTTCGCGATGACGGACCCGTTCTGGATGCTGCTGGCGATGAAGTCGATCGGCCGCGACTACATCGTCTGGGACAAGGCCGGCACCATCGAATTCGTCAAACCGGGCCGCGGCACCGTGCATGCGGAGTTCGTCCTGGAGGACGCCGTGCTGGAGGAGCTGCGGCAGGCCACCGCCGACGGCGACAAGGCGCTGCGCTGGTTCGACACCGACGTGCGCGACGCCGATGGCGCCATCGTCGCCCGCATCCGCAAGCAGCTGTACGTCCGCCGCAAGCGCGGCCGCTAAGCCGGGCTTTCCCGGCTCAGTCGCGCAGGCGCCCGGGTATCGGCAACCGGAACGTGCGGCGCGTGTCCGCGTTCTCCACCACCTCCAGCGCCGCACCGCCGTCCACGACCCTGACCGGCCACACGCCTTCCAGGGCCGCGGGGCGATCGGCCAGCCGCTCCGCCAGCGGGCGCGAATCGGAGGCGTCCGTGCGGTGCAGCCACGCCAGCGTGGCCGTCAGGCGGACGTGGTCGCCAAACGCCTTGGCCCGTTCAACGTAGGTCGCGTACGCGGGCTCGGCGATGTCCATGAGGATGCAGCCGGTCGCATTGCGGACGCATTCCAGACGCGCCCAGATCGGCGGTCGCGGCGTGTGCCGCCGCCCGGCCTCGGCCCGATCCCCGCCGCACGCCCGTTGCAACGCATAGGCAGCGGCCGCGTCGGCCATGTCCGCGCGATAGAACAGGCCCTCGACCTGACCGTCCACGGCGTCCTCCAGTTGGACACGCAGCGCTTTCCCGAGCTCGTACTCGCCGCGCATGGCGGTACACGTCGACACCTCATGGGGCGAAGGCGTTGCGAGCGCTGCTTCACAGGCCTGCGGCAGTGCATCCCCTGCAGGCCATCGGCCCAGCATCTCGGCAAACAGCTCCATCTGGCCCTGGGCGACGCGCTGCGCCACCGACCACACCAGCAAAGACTCCGAGTGCGCCGTCAGTTGTCGCCACGCAGCGATGTCGCCGCACACCCGCGACAGCGCAAGGGAGGGCACGCCTGTGACGAATTGTGTGGCCCGGTCGGAGCGCAGGGCGGTGCGGACGTCGCCCAGTTCTCCATGCAGGACAAGCGTATGAGGCAGCAACGCGCGGTAATGCCCGTAGGTGGACAAGCGGTCGATGCGGTCGAGCCATGCCCGGTGCCCCTCGACCCACGCGCTGGCGTCGTCCCCTGCCGCCTCCACGGCGGACAGGCACGGCCGGTCGCCGCTGCACGGCGCGCTGTCCAGGTCGGGCTCGAACGGCGCCAGATCACCCACCAGGTGCCGCTCGAAATCCTTCGGCAACGTGAGCATGCCGTTCGTTGAATCCACGGCGATGCCGGACCACGGCCCCGGCCGTTCCAGCGCCGTCAGTTCGGCTTCGCCAAGCGGATAGCGCAGCAGCATCATGGCCGCGAACGCATTGCGCCCGGGCAGTTCAACCGGCCGCTCCATCTCCGCCAGCGCCTCCCGCTGCGGCGGCGTTGCACCTCGCCATGCCGATGCGCCGTACACCGCGCCCGCCAGCAGGACCACGCCGCCGGCCGCCACCAGCATCCATTTCACGCCCTGGTGCATCACGCCCCTGTCGATTCCGTTCAGCCACGCATCGTGTCGCAACACCGCCGTCGTGCACAAACACGTTTGCGGTGTCACCGGCGCGGGGTATGCTCGGATGTCCGCAACAGGGGGCGGCCCATGTCGAACCTCGTGTCCGACCACGAACACGACGCACCGCCATTGCCGGTCATCGCCGGGTACCGCTTGCTGCGCGTCATCAACCACGGCGGCATGTCCACCGTGTACCTGGCCGAGCAGACCGCGCTGTCGCGCGAGGTGGCGGTCAAGGTGATGATGCCGCAGGCGTTGACCGACGAGGTCAGCCGCCGCCGCTTCGAAAACGAAGTGCGCACTGTTGCGCGGCTGGAGCACCCGCACATCGTCGGCATCCACGAGGTCGGGCGCACCCGCGACGGGCTGCCCTACTACTCGATGCCGAACATGCCGCGCGGCCACCTGGGCCAGCGCAACTTCAACGAAGACGTGGCGCGCGGCGACGAGCACCGGGTGCTCGAAATCACGCGCGCCCTGCTGTCGGCGCTGGAGTACGCGCACGGCCGCGGCGTCGTACACCGCGACGTCAAGGCCGAGAACGTGCTGTTCGACGAAGGCGAACGTCCGCTGCTGGCCGACTTCGGCATCGCCCTGCGACGCGGATTCGGCCCGCGCGTGACGTCGGCCGGCATGGCCGTGGGCAGCACCGCGTACATGGCGCCCGAGCAGGCGCGGGGCGAAACCGTCGATGGCCGCGCGGACCTCTACAGCCTGGCGGTGCTGCTGTGGGAGATGCTGACCGGCGAGCTGCCCTTCCGCGCCGGCGACGCGCTGACCATGGCGGTCATGCACGCGCAGGACCCCATTCCGAAACTGCCACCGCGGCTCCGCCATTGGCAGCGCTTCATGAACCGCGCGCTGGCCAAGCAGGCAGCTGTGCGGTTCCAGAGCGTGGCCGAGATGCGCGAGGCGGTCGACAAGGTCGATGGCCGCCGGCCACTGCCCGGCTCGCTCCTGCTGCACCGTGGCCTGGCCGGTGTGCGCGGCAATCCCCGGTCCGCCGTGCTCGCAGGCGCGCTGGTCGTCGCACTCGGCGCGGCGGGATGGCTGATGTCGCGCAATGGCGCACCGGGCGATGGCTTCTTCCGTGCAGGTGAGCCGTCCACTGCCGCGGCGGCCGTCGCCGGCGGGGGCGCGGATGTCGCCGACGCCATGCTGCGGCCGCTGCCGGAAGCGCCGCTGCAGACGTCACTGGAGAACGCGCGCCGTCAGATGGAGGCGCGCAACCTGACCGAACCCGAAGGCGACAACGCCTACGCCAGCGTGCTCAGCGCATGGCGCGTCGAGCCCGCCAACCCCAACGTGCGCTCCGCCATCGAGGCCCTGACGGACGCCTTCGCCGCCGAACTCACCGGCCACCTGCGCGCCGGCCGCAACGGCCGCGCCCGCGAGTACTACGACCACGCGCTTCGCCTGTCGAAGACGACCGCCAGCGAAGACTCCGCGGCCCTGGTGCGCATGCGAGAGGGCATCGAGGACGCACTGTCGGCGCGGGCCGAGGCGGCGGTCCGCGACCACGATGCCGAGGCCGTGGAGCAGCTCGCGGCGCTGGGCGCGGGATTCGGCCTGTCCAAGGCGCAGACCGGTGCGCTGCTGGCGCACGCCGATGCCATTCCCCGCCGCGGCCAGGCGGTCGCGGGCGATCCACTGGGCGCGGTCATCATCAACGAGGGGCTCGCACTGGCCCGGCGGCCGGTCTCACGCGCGCTGTATGCACGTTTCAGCCAGGCCACCGGCCGCGAGGCGTCGCTGTGCCGGGAGCGTGCGTCGCTGCTTCGCGTGATCGACCCGCGCAGCTGGCGCGAGCCCGGTTTCCCGCAGGGCAACGACGATCCGGTGGTGTGCGTGTCGGTCGCTGACGCCGAAGCCTTTGCCGGCTGGTACAGCCGGCAGACCGGACACGACTACCGCCTGCCCAGCGCTGCCGAAGCGCGCATGCTGGCGAGCCTGCCGGGCAACCGTGCGCTGTCGCTGTGGGTCCGCGACTGTGGCAGCGACTGCCAGCAGCGGCAGGTGCTGGGAGGCTCATGGCGCGACGGCAAGGGCCAGCGCGCGCTCGCCGCGTCGCGTGGCTATGACGATGTCGGCTTCCGGTTGCTGCGTACGCTCTAGCCGCCGCCTCCGCCGACGATGGCCGGCCGCCTACAATGCGCGCCATGTCCGAGAACGCCCTGCCCCGCGCCAGCCTGAAGGCCACCCTGATCACCGGCCTGCTCACCCTGCTGCCGATCTGGCTGACGTGGGTGGTCGTGAAGTTCGTGTTCGTGGTGCTGTCCGACATCAGCCGCCCCTTCACCGGCCCGGTGCTGCAGCGGCTGGCCGATTCCAACCCGGCCGCGTGGGGCTGGCTGACGCAGCCGTGGGTGGACAACGGCATCGCGCTGGTCGCGACCGTCTTCGTCATCCTGCTGTCGGGCGTGATGGCGCGCCGCGTGTTCGGCCAGCGGATGCTGCGGTGGATGGAGTCGCTGATCCTGCGCATCCCGTTTGCGAGCACGATCTACGGCAGCGCGCGGCAATTGCTCGACATCCTGCAGACCAAGCCCGACGGCACCCAGCGCGTGGTGCTGATCGACTTCCCGCATACCGAGATGAAGTCGATCGGGTTCGTCACCCGCGTGCTGCGGGAACAGGGCACCGGCCGCGAGCTGGCGGCCGTGTACGTGCCCACCACGCCCAACCCGACCTCCGGCTACCTGGAGATCGTGCCGGTCGAGAAGATCACGCCGACCGACTGGACCGTCGACCAGGCCATGAGCTTCATCATCTCCGGCGGTGCGGTCTCGCCCGAATCCATCCCGTTCTCGCCGCCGGGCGTCGACGGCGCCCGCTGAGCTCGGCGGGCAGCGCGTCGCGCGCCACGCCGCGCGTCACCGTTCGCGCAATGACCTTCGGCCCATGCCAGCGCCACCTAGGCCGGCGAGGCTCGCAGGCTATCCTGCCGGTCGGCCCCCTGTGGCCGACCGTCCCGCCGAACCGGAGAACGCGATGAAGCCCGTTGCACTGCACCGCACCCTGCTCGCCCTTGCGCTGTCGACCGCCCTGGTCGGCTGTGCCACCACGGCGTCCGCACCTGCACCCGAGGCCAGCGCACGCGCCGGCACGTCGGCGCAGGCCGAGACCAAGGCCGAGCGGCTCGATGCGCTGTACGCGCAGTACTGGGAGGAGCTGCTCGAGCTCAACCCGCTGGCGGCCACCTTCCAGGGCGACAACCGCTACAACGACCGGATGCCGAACTTCCTCTCGGAGGACTACCGCGAGAAGTCGCGTGCGTTTACCCAGCGCTGGCTGGAGACGGTCGAGGCGGTGGGATCGGATGGGCTGGAAGGCCAGGACCTGCTGAGCTACCAGATCTTCGTGCGCGACGCGAAGAACGAACTGGCCGGCGAGCGTTTCCCCGGCTGGCAGCAGCCGATCAACCAGTTCTACAACTTCGCCTCCACTGCCGTGCAACTGGGCTCGGGCACCGGCGCGCAGCCGTTCAAGACGGTCGAGGACTACGACAACTGGCGCAAGCGCGCCTCGCAGGTCCCGCTGCTGTTCGACACCGCCATCGCCAACAGCCGCATCGGCGTTGAGAACGGCGTGGTGCAGCCGCGTGCCCTGATGGAGAAGGTGATCCCGCAGCTGGACGCGCTGATCAAGGACGACGCCGAGCAGACGCTGTTCTGGCGCCCGATCGAGACCATGCCCGAGTCGTTCCCCGCCGCCGACCGCGAGCGGCTGACGGCCGAGTACCGGACGATGATCGAGGACGAGCTGATGCCGGCCTACCGCGAAATGCGGGCATTCGTCGCCGACGAGTACATGCCACATGCGCGCGAGACGTCGGGCATGGGCGCGCTGCCCGGCGGCGACGCCTGGTACGCCTTCAATGCCCGCAACTCCACCACCACCGACCTCACGCCCGCGCAGATCCACCAGATCGGCCTGGACGAAGTCGCCCGTATCCACGGCGAAATGCGCAAGGTGATGGCGGAGGTCGGCTTCAAGGGTGACCTGCAGGACTTCTTCGCCTTCATGCGCGATGACGAGCGCTTCCAGTTCGAGAGCGAAGAAGCCCTGCTGACCCACTACCGGGCGCTGGAGGACAAGGTCAACGTCCACATCCCGAAGCTCTTCTCGCTGACGCCCAAGGCCGCCTTCGAGATCCGCCCGGTGGAACCGTTCCGTGCCCAGTCCGCGGCGGGCGGATCGTACATGCGGCCGAGCGAAGACGGCAGCCGCCCCGGCATCTTCTACGTCAATACCTACGACCTGCCGACACGCCAGACCTGGGACGCGGAGGACCTGTTCCTGCACGAGGCCATCCCGGGCCACCACTTCCAGCTGGCGTTGCAGCAGGAGCTGACCGGCCTGCCCACGTTCCGCCGCTTCGGCGGCGAGACGGCCTTCACCGAGGGCTGGGGCCTGTATGCCGAGTCGCTGGGCAAGGACCTGGGCCTGTACTCCGATCCGTACAACTACTTCGGCTATCTGCAGAACGAGCTGTGGCGCGCGATCCGCCTGGTCGTGGACACCGGCCTGCACAGCAAGGGCTGGACCCGCGAGCAGGTGATCGCCTACATGCTGGAGAATTCGGCCACCGCCGAAACCCCGGCCATCTCCGAGACCGAGCGCTACATGGCCATCCCGGGCCAAGCGCTGGCGTACAAGATCGGCGAGCTCAAGATCAAGGAGCTGCGCGCCAAGGCCGAGGCCGAGCTCGGTGCGGACTTCGACATCCGCGAGTTCCACGCCGAGGTGCTGAAGGACGGATCGGTGCCGCTGGACGTACTGGAAGGCAAGATCGACCGCTGGATCGCGGCGAAGAAGGCGTAAGGCCGAAAGACGCGCGGATCGACGGGCCGGCCCACGCCGGCCCGTTTTTCATTCCGGCGTCCGTACCGTCATGCGGGTTGTGCAGGCCGGCCCACCCACGCACACTCCAGCCCCCTCTTGCTCAAGGACGAGCCCGATGCGCGCACTTCGTTTGCTGCTGCCTGCCGTACTGGCAATGGCGGCCCTTTCCCCCCGTCCCGCGCTGCAGGCCGCCGATGCGCCCCCGCGCGCCACCATGCTCGCCTCGTCGCACCGCGATGGCATCGCCGTGCGGGAGTACTGGGTGAGCGAAAAGCTCGACGGCGTCCGCGGGCACTGGGACGGCGCGCATCTGTGGACGCGCGGCGGTCACCGCATCCATGCGCCGGCGTGGTTTACCCGCGGGTGGCCGGCAACGCCGATGGACGGCGAGCTGTGGATCGGACGCGGGCAGTTCGAGCGCACCAGCGCCATCGTGCGCACCGGCCAGCCGGATGACGCCGCGTGGCGCGACATGCGCTTCATGGTGTTCGACCTGCCCGCCCATCCCGGCCCGCTCGAGGCACGGCTGGTCGCGTTGCGCCGGAACACCGGCGCCGCAGGCGTGCGATGGCTGCAGGCCGTGCCGCAGGTGCGGGTGGACGATGCCCGCGCGCTTGAACGGCGTCTCGACGAAGTGGAGGCCCGTGGCGGCGAGGGGCTGATGCTGCACCACCGTGGCTCGATCTATCGCAACGGACGCAGCGAGTGGCTGCTGAAGTACAAGCGGCATGACGATGCGGAAGCGCGCGTGGTCGCGCACCTGCCCGGCAAGGGCAAGTACGAAGGGATGACCGGCTCGCTGCTGGTCGAGCGTCCCGATGGTGTGCGGTTCCGGCTGGGCAGTGGCCTGAGCGATGTACAGCGCGCCGACCCACCGCCGATCGGTGCGTGGGTCACGTACCGGTACGACGGCTTGACGTCGAAGGGGGTGCCGCGGTTCGCGCGGTTCCTGCGCGTGCGGCACGGCTGGACACCCGAAGCGCCGGAATAGCTGCCAATCCACCGGCCCAGCGACACGGCGGGCAGGACGCGTACAAAGAAAAGGGCCGGCATCACGGCCGGCCCTCTTCAACTCATTGCCCGATGCCTGACTCAGGCACCCGCATCCCGACGCGCGCCGCCGCGGCCGGCGCCGCCACGGTGCTGCTTCGGACCGGCGTGCGCGTGGCGCGCGGCCGGCTTGCCGTGCGGGCGATGCGCCGGCTTGCGCGGGCCATTATTGCGACCGCCGTTGTTGCTGCGCGGGTTGGGGATGGCGGCGTCCAGGCGGATCGGACGGCTGGGCGCGTAGCCTTCCACCGCTTCCATCGCGATGTCGTCCTTGAGAATGCGCTGGATCTGGCGCAGCAGGCCGCCCTCGTCGTGCGACACCAGCGAGATGGCCTCGCCCGTGGCGCCGTTGCGACCGGTGCGGCCGATGCGGTGCACGTAGTCCTCGGCCACCATCGGCAGGTCGAAGTTGATGACCAGCGGCAGGTTGGGGATGTCCAGGCCGCGCGCGGCGACATCGGTCGCCACCAGCACGCGGACGCGGTTGGCCTTGAACGCGTTGAGCGCCTTCTGCCGGGCCGCCTGGCTCTTGTTGCCGTGGATCGCCACGGCCTTCAGGCCGGATTTCTCCAACTGCTCGGACAGGCGGTTGCAGCCGTGCTTGGTGCGGCCGAACACGATGACCTGGTCGTTCGGGCGCGCCGCCAGGATGTCGACCAGCAGGTCGCGCTTGCGGCCGCTGTCCACGGGGTGCGCGCGGTGGGTGATGGTGTCGACGATGGCGTTGTTGGCCGCCACCTGCACCTGCTGCGGATTGCGCATGAACTCCAGCGCCAGCGCCTTGAGCTGCGCCTCGAACGTGGCCGAGAACAACAGGGTCTGACGGTCGCGCGGCAGCTTGGCGAGGATGCGCTTGATCGCGGGCAGGAAGCCCATGTCGAGCATGCGGTCGGCCTCGTCCATCACCAGGATCTCGATGCCGTCCAGGCGCGCGGTGCCGCGCTCCAGGTGGTCGATCAGCCGGCCCGGGGTGGCCACCAGGATGTCGACGCCGCGACGCAGGGCGTCGACCTGCGGGCCCATGCCGGCGCCACCGAAGATGGTGGTGATGCCCATGCGCAGGTGCTTGCCGTAGCCACGCAGGCTGTCGCTGACCTGCACGGCCAGTTCGCGGGTGGGGACCAGGATCAGCGCGCGCGGCTTGCGCGGGCCGCTGACGCCGGTCTGCTTGGACAGCAGGTTGAGCAGCGGCAGGCCGAATGCGGCGGTCTTGCCGGTGCCGGTCTGGGCGCCGCCCAGCAGGTCATGGCCGGACAGCACCAGCGGGATGGCCTGGGTCTGGATCGGGGTGGGCGTGTCGTAGCCCTGTTCGGACAACGCGCGCAGCAACGCGGGCGAAAGCCCGAGGGATTCGAAGGACATGTGTTGGAACTCCAGGTGTGCGATCCGCGAACGATGTCGCGGCGTACCCGAAGCGTTCCCTTGAACCGCGCCACGAGTATTCGAATTTGACGGCACCGGATGCTCCGGACCGTGTCGGCGCTACGAAAGACGTGCGGGATAAAGGCCGCGATCGGCGAGTCAGGGCAAGGCCTGGAACTCAGTGCGAGGCGGCAGGCATACCTGGGAAACGTACCCCTTGCGGGGAGGCAGCCGTGCGCTGGACGGCGCGAAGTGTAGGCGATCCACCCCGCCGGCGCCATCGGCGCGCACGTGCCCCATTCAGGTCCGCCCGGCTCAGCCCAGCGCCACGCCCAGCAAGGTCACCCACCCGATGGTGAACACCAGCAGCAGCGCGATCCGCCGGAACGCCTCCTGCGGCACCCGGCGCAGCACCCGCCGCCCCAGCCACGTCCCCGCCAGCGCCACCACCGCGAGCAGCGGGATCCACGCCAGGTCGTCGGCATGGATGTACCCGTTGCGCCAGTAGACCACCGCGCGGCTGAGGTCGATGCCCATGTCGATGGCCGCCGACGTCGCCACGAACACCTCCTTGGGCAGGTCGAACGCCGCCAGCGCCAGGCCGCGCACCGCGCCGCCCGTCCCCACCAGCCCCGCCATGCCGCCCGACAGCGCGCCGGCGACGACGGCGTTGGAGGTCGTCGGCGCGAACGTCGCCGTCGGCCGCCACAGCAGCCAGCCGCTCAGGCCGATCAGGAATGCCGCGAGCAACCGCTCCAGCCAGGCCGTCTCGACCAGCGTGCCCGCCAGCCCACCGAGGATGGCGAACAGCACCGATGGCATGCCCAGCCGGACCAGCAGGGGGCGGTCGATGCCGGCGCGGAACAGGCCCAGCTTGCTGAGGTTGCTGGCCAGGTGGAACAGCGCGGTGATGCCCAGCACCGACTCGAAATCGAAGAAGAAATTGGCGATCGGCACGAAGAACACCGACGAACCGAAGCCGCCGACGGTGCCGGCGACCTCCGCCAGCAGGGCCAGGGCGAGAAACAGCAGTGCGCGTTCGATACCCAAGGCACGCCTCCGGCGGTTTGGCACCCGACGGCTGCGGGCCCTGCGACAGCATGCCTCGACGGCGGGCCGTGGCGGCGTCCGTGACCTCCGGCACCCGCCCCCCGGGCGACCCCGGGGTACCGTCTACCGAAACGCCGGCCACTGCGCCGGTACCGCGGATGACCGGGCGCCCTCGCCGCCCGCACCGGACTGGCCATCCTCGTCGGCCACAGGCAAAGGCCCGGGCAGGTCCCGGGCCTTTGCCTGTGCGGTCCACGGCCGCTGTAAAGACTCGTTATGACAGCGCCATGACGTTCGACACCCCCGGCGCCGGCCGATCGGGTCCAAGATGCGCCGTCCGCCCCGCCGGGGCGCACCTACGCCCATGACGTTGGAGAACCACGTGAACCTGAGCTCACCCAAGGCCCTGCTGCTGTCGCTGGCGATTGCCGGCGTCATCGCCGGTTGCAACCGCCAGGACGCCGACACGACGGCCGCCGGCACCACCGACACCGCCGCCGCGGACACCGCGCGCTTCACCCTCGACGAAACCAGCCTGCCGCCGGTCAACCGCTTCTCGAAGGCCGACCTGGACCCGTCCGTCGACGCGTGCACCGACTTCGGTGGGCACGTCAACGGCAAGTGGCTGGCTGCCAACGACATCCCGGGCGACCGCACCTCATGGGGCGCGTTCGAGATGCTGGACGAGCGTTCCAAGGCAGCACAGCGCCAGCTCGCCGAGCAGGCCGCCGCGCTTGAAGACGCCAGCGGCGTCGAGAAGATCGTCGGCGACCTGTGGGCCACCGGCATGAACGCCGAGGCCATCAACGCCGCCGGCATCACCCCGATCAAGGGCCACCTGGATGCCATCGCCGCGCTCGACAGCAGCGAGGCCGTGGCCGACTACCTGCGCAACAGCGCGGCCAAGGGGCAGAATTTCCTGTTCGGCTTCGGCCCGGAAGCGGACTTCAAGGACTCGGCCAACAACATCGCCTACGCGATGCAGGGCGGCCTGGGCCTGCCGGACAAGACCTACTACACCGACGCCGACAAGGCCGACAAGCTGGCCGCCTACGAGAAGCACGTCGCCAAGGTGCTGGAGATGTCGGGCGTGCCCGCGGCCGATGCCGCGACGCAGGCGTCCAACGTCATCGCCTTCGAGAAGCGCCTGGCGGGCGTGTCCAAGTCGCAGGAGGAGATGTCGCGCGATGTCTCGCTGTACTACAACCCGGTCACGCCGGCCGAGGCCGACAAGCTGACGCCGAACTTTAGCTGGACCCGCTTCTTCGACTCGCAGGGCGTCGAGACGCCGGCGATGTTCTCGCTGGCGATGCCGGACTTCCACGCCGAAGTGAGCGAGATGCTGGAGGACGTGCCGGTCGAGCAGTGGCAGAGCTACCTGCGCTTCCACACCGTGGACGGCGCCTCGCCGTACCTGTCGGACGAGTTCGTGCAGGCCAACTACGAGTTCTACGGCAAGACCATGCGCGGCCAGAAGGAGCTCAAGGAGCGCGGCAAGCGCGTCCTGGACACCATCGAGAGCCAGGCCGGCGAAGCGCTCGGCCAGATGTACGTGGACGTGGCCTTCCCGGCGGACTCCAAGGCCAAGATGCAGGAGCTGGTGAAGAACCTCAGCGCCGCGCTGAAGCCGCGCATCGAGAACCTGGAGTGGATGAGCGACGAGACCAAGGCCAAGGCCATGGCCAAGTGGGAGACGTTCACCCCCAAGATCGGCTACCCGGACAAGTGGCGCGAGTGGACCGGCCTGACGACCGGCCGCGACAGCTACATCGAGAACGTCCTGGCCGCCCAGGAGTTCAACTACAAGTGGCAGCTGTCCAAGATCGGTGAGCCGGTGGACAAGACCGA
>CAMPJI010000068.1 GCA_946886865.1 uncultured Lysobacterales bacterium
GTGGCGGGGCGGGCGGCGGCCGGCTTGGCCGTGGCCTTGGCGGCCCCCAGGACGATGCGGTCCCGGTTCTTTTCGACCGTTTTCAGCCCGACGCCCTTGACCAGCGCCAGCTGCTCGACGCTCTTGAAGGCGCCATTGGCCTTGCGGTGGGCCACGATGGCCTCGGCCTTGGCCGGGCCGATGTTGAGCAGCACGCGATCGATGGTCGCGGCGTCTGCGGTGTTGATGTTGACCGTTTCGGCCGCGAACGCCGGCCCGGCGAGTCCGGCAACCAGCAGGAGCGCGAGCAGGCCGGCACGGAACCGGGTGTGGATTGATGGCATGGGAACCTCCCTGTAATGGATCGGAACGACACGTGACGCAATGCAATGGAGCTGGAGCGAGCCGCTGGGACCTGACACCCGACGACCGCCACAGTGTCCGGATGCCTCCGGTCCGGAGGTATCGCGTGTCCGCCTGCGCGGCCGCCGGTGCAGGCCGCATGCCGGCGTAGGAAAGGCCCTACACGGCGCGGGCGCTAGACTGGTCGGCCAACCCCATCGAGGTGCCCCCATGGACGCCAGCCAGGTCGACCGCTTCGTCGCCGGCAAGTGGGACGACGAGATCGTCCCCCAGCTTGTCGAGTACATCCGCATCCCCAACAAGTCGCCGATGTTCGACGCCGACTGGGTCAAGCACGGCTACATGGAGGACGCGGTCACGCTGATGACCGACTGGGCCCGCAAGCAGGACATCGCCGGCATGCAGCTGGAGGTGGTGCGACTGGAGGGGCGCACGCCGCTGGTCCTGATCGAGATCCCGGCGGCCAACGGCGGCAGCGACGAGGACTGCGTGCTGCTCTACGGCCACCTGGACAAGCAGCCGGAAATGTCGGGCTGGGACGACGACCTGGGCCCGTGGAAGCCGGTGATCAAGGGCGACAAGCTCTACGGGCGCGGTGGCGCGGACGATGGCTATGCGATGTACGGTTCGCTGGCGGCGATCATGGCGCTGCGTGAGCAGGGCCTGCCGCACGCGCGTTGCGTGGTACTGATCGAGGCCTGCGAGGAGTCCGGCAGCTATGACCTGCCCGCCTACGTCGACCACCTGGCCGACCGCATCGGCAAGCCCTCGCTCGTGGTCTGCCTGGACTCGGGCTGCGGCAACTACGACCAGCTGTGGTGCACGACCTCGCTGCGCGGCATGGCCGGGGGCAATTTCACCGTCAAGGTGCTGGAGGAAGGCGTCCACTCCGGCGACGCCTCCGGCATCGTGCCGTCCAGCTTCCGCCTGCTGCGGCAGTTGCTGTCGCGCCTGGAAGACGAGGCCACCGGTCGCATCCGCGTCGACGGCCTGCACGCCGACATCCCGGAAGAGCGCCTCGCGCAGGCACGCGAGGCGGCCAAGGTGCTGGGCAACGAGGTCTACGCCAAGTTCCCGTTGCTGGACGGCATGACGCCGATGCACGACGACCTCGCCGAGCTGGTGCTCAACCGCACCTGGCGACCGGCGCTGTCGGTCACCGGCATCGACGGCATGCCGCCGCTCGCCTCCGCCGGCAACGTGCTGCGCCCGCATACCGCGGTGAAGTTGTCGCTGCGCCTGCCGCCGACGCTGGACGGAAAGAAGGCCGGCGAACTGCTGACCCGCACGCTGGTCGACAACCCGCCCAACGGCGCGCACGTGGCGCTGGAGCTGGAGAAGTCCTCGACCGGCTGGAACGCGCCGGCCATGTCGCCCTGGCTGTCGAACGCCATCGACGCGGCCAGCCGCGAGTTCTACGGCAAGCCGGCGATGTACATGGGCGAAGGCGGCTCCATCCCCTTCATGGGCATGCTGGGCGAGAAGTTCCCGGGCGCGCAGTTCATGATCACCGGCGTGCTCGGCCCGCACTCCAACGCGCACGGGCCGAACGAGTTCCTGCACATCCCGATGGGCAAGAAGGTCACCGCGTGCGTGGCGCGGGTGATCGCCGAGCATCACCGGGCCGGCGAGCGCGGCGAGACGCGCGGTGCCGCGGTGGCGGCCAGCACCCAGGAACGTGGCGAGCACGGCTGCTGCTGACGCTTCCCTGCCCGGCCGCCCGCACGGGCGGTCACCGCTCCTGCCCGCCGCGAGCTGCTAGGCTCCGGCGGGCACCACCAACCACCATCCGGAGGGGAGCTCTATGGGCGGCATCATCTACACGATCATCATCGGCGCCGTCATCGGCGTGCTGGCGCGTTTCCTCAAGCCCGGCGCGGACCCGATGGGCTGGATCCTGACCATCCTGCTCGGCATCGCCGGCGCGTGGCTGGGTAGCCTGCTCTACGCCGGCGGGGGCGTCATCGGCTTCGCCATCTCCATCGTCTGCGCCATCGTGCTGCTCTTCATCTACGAGATGATCCGCAAGCGGTCCTCGCGACCGGCGGCCTGACGCGACACGCGTTGCGCCCCACGCGTGACACCCTTCGACACCCGGCCCCGGCCGGGTGTCGTTGTTTAAGGGCACGACACATCACGGGGTTGATGCAACCAGCCGGCCGATGTCCGTTCCCGCCCTCGATCCGTGTGCCGGCTTTTTCTTCCTGACGGCTGCCCGCCCGTTCCCGCGAGCCGGCACGGCGTTTACCCTGTGCGCCCGCCCCCGCGCAGCACCAGCATGCCCGCTCCTGCCACCGCACCAGGTTCCGACCGCGCCGATGCGCGACTTGAATGGGCGCGCGCCGCCAGCGGCTCGCCCGGGCTCGACCTGCAGCGCGCCTCGGCCGATGCCGGGTTCCGCAGCTACTGGCGCGGCCAGGCGGGCGACGCGCCGACCGTGATCGTCATGGACTCCCCGCCAGACCTGGAGGACGTGCGCCCATGGTTGCGCATCCGCGACCTGCTGGAATCCGGCGGTGTGCGCGTGCCGCGGGTGCTGGCGCGTGATGTCGATGCGGGTTTCCTGCTGCTGGAGGACCTCGGGGCCGATACGCTGCTGCACGTGCTGGACGCCGATAACGCCGACGCGCATTTCGATGCCGCCCTCGACCAGCTGCTGCGCCTCCAGGTGACCGGCTGCCCCGCCGACCTGCCGGCGTACGACGAGGCACTGCTCGCGCGCGAGCTGCGCCTGTTCGATGAGTGGTTCCTCGGCCGGCACCTGGGCATCACGCTGGATTGCGGCGACCTGGAGACGCTGGACGCCGCCTATCGCCACCTGATCGATGCCGCGCTGGCGCAGCCGCAGGTGCTGGTGCACCGCGACTTCATGCCGCGCAACCTCATGCCTGCCGCCGACGGCCCCGCGGTCCTCGACTTCCAGGACGCGGTGCGCGGACCGATCGCCTACGACCCGCTGAGCCTGTTCAAGGATGCATTCCTCAGCTGGCCCGACGCGCGCGTGCAGGCGTGGCTGGCGCGTTACCACGCGCGTGCATCCGATGCCGGCCTGCCGGTCCCCGGCCTGGAACGCTTCATGCGCGATGCCGACCTGATCGGCGTGCAGCGCCACCTCAAGGTGATGGGCATCTTCGCGCGCCTCCACCACCGCGACGGCAAACCGAAGTACCTCGCCGACGCACCGCGCTTCCTGGGCTACCTCGATGCCGTCCTGCCGCGGCACCCCGCACTGGCGCCACTGGCCGGCCTGATCGACCGGTACGTGCGGCCGGCGCTGGCGGCTTCTTGAAGGCGCGCCTATGAAGGCCTTGATCCTGGCGGCGGGCCTGGGCGAACGCATGCGCCCGCTCACCAACATCACGCCCAAGCCGCTGTTGCCCGTGGCCGGCAAGCCGCTGGTCGAGTGGCACCTGGAGAAGCTCGCGGCATGCGGCGTCACCGACGCGGTCGTCAACACCAGCTGGCTGGCCGACCGGTTCGAGCCCGCGCTCGGCAATGGCGCGCGCTGGGGCCTGCGGTTGCACTACGCCTACGAGGGCGCGACGCCGCTGGAAACCGGCGGTGCGTTGCTCAATGCGCTGCCGCTGCTCGGGGATGCCCCCTTCATCGCGGTCAACGGCGACATCTGGACCGACTTCGACTTCGCGCGACTGCCGCACGAACCCGACGGCGACGCCCACCTCGTACTGGTCGACAACCCGACGCACAACAGCGCCGGTGATTTCTCGCTGGACGCGGACGGCCGCGTTGACTCGACGCAGGCCCTGACGTTCGCAGGCATCGGCGTCTATCGGCCGGCGCTGCTGGCGGGTTGGCGCGACGTCATCGGCCAGGCGCCCGGCGCGGATGCCACCCCGCCCCGCTTCAAGCTGGCACCGCTGCTGCGCGCGGCGATGGCCGGGGGCCGTGTGCGCGGGGAACACCACCGCGGTCGCTGGACCGACGTGGGTACGCCGGCGCGACTGGACCAGCTGGACCGGACGCTGCGCACCGGCGCCTGACCGGTCTCCGGCTACGTCCACACACGCGAACGCCCCCGGGATGCGATGCCGCAGCCCGTCGGGCATCTACGGGGTGGGCGTCCCCAGCACCTGGCGCAGGAACGGGACCGTGACCCGCCGTTGCGCGGCGAGCGACGCCTGGTCGAGACGATCGAGCAGTGCCGTGAGGCCGGCGAGGTCGCGACCGACGCGGCGCAGGAGCCAGTCCAGTGCTGCCTCCTCCAGTGCCCAGCCGCGGCGCTGCGCGCGCGTGCGCAACACCTCGCGCCGACCGGCGTCATCCAGCGGCGACAGCATCAGCCGCGTGCACTGCGAGAGCCGCGAATGCAGGTCCGGCAGGCCCGGCGACAGGGCGTCGGGCGCCTGACGCGCGGCGTAGACCACTGTCGTGCCGCTGGCGCGCGCGCGATTGTGCGCATCGAACAGCGCGACCTCGTCTTCGCGCCGGCCGACAACCGCCTCCACGCCATCCAGGGCGAGCAGGTCATGGCCTTCCATCGCATCGAGCGCCTCGCGCAGCCGTCCGGCGGCGGCGGCCAGCGGCAGGTACGCGGCACGCCGGCCTGCCTCACGCGTGGCCGCGCATGTGCCGAGCAGCAGGTGGGTCTTGCCGCTCGCCGCGGGGCCGGCCATGTACAGCCAGTCGGCATGCGTGCCGTGCGCCAGCGCGCGCAGTTGGTCCAGGGCGCCGTCGGGCGGCGCGACGAACGTCTCGAGCCGCTGGTCCGGCGGCGGCCGCAACGACAGCGGCAACTGCGCGGTGACGGGCGATGGCGCCGACCCGGCTGCGGACGGCGCCCCGCCGGACGCGGGGGGGTGCGGGTTCACTCGGCCTCCGGCTCCCGCGGGTAGGCGGACGGCGGTTGCGGTTGCGGATGTGCGTGGGCCACGACGATGTCCGGCCGGTCGCCCGCATAGAGCTTGCTGTGCGTGTAGCGCTCCTGCGCGAAACGCAGCAGCACGTTGGCCACGGCGGCCACCGGCAGCGCCAGCAGCATGCCGAGGAAGCCGAACAGCTGCCCGCCGGCCAGCACCGCGAAGATCACCGCCACCGGATGCAGGCCGATGCGATCGCCGACCAGCTTGGGCGTGAGCCAGTAGCTCTCGATGACCTGGCCGATGCCGAACACCGCCAGCACGCCGGCGACGTGCTTCCAGTCCCCGTACTGCACCAGCGCCGCGATCACGCCCAGGATGATGCCGCTGGCCGGGCCGAGATACGGGATGAAGGTGAACAGGCCGGCGATGATGCCGATCAGGATGCCCAGGTCGAGCCCGACCAGCCACAGCCCCACCCCGTACATCACACCGAGGATCAGCATCACCAGGAACTGGCCGCGCAGGAAGCCGCCGAGCATGGCGTCGGACTCGCGCGCCAGCCGGCTCACCGTCGGCAGGTACTTGCGCGGGACCAGGGCGGCGACCCGCTCGACGAACACGTCCCAGTCGCGCAGGAAGAAGAACGCCAGCACCGGCAGCAGGGCGATGTTGGCCACCAGCGCGATCAGCGCGAAACCCGAGCGCGACAGGTAGCCCAGCAGCGTCGTGGCAAAGCCGCCGGCCCGCTCCCAGTTGCTGCGGATCAGTTCGCTCAGGCGCTGGAAATCCAGCCACGACGTGATCTCAAGCCCGGTGCGCGCCTCGACCCACGGCAACGCGGTCTGCATGAACCATTCGCGGTAGCTCGGGAACGATTCGACGAGGATCGCGATCTGGCGCTCGATCGCCGGCACCAGCAGCACCAGGACCAGGATCAGCACCAGCGTCATCGCCGAGAACACCAGCGTCACCGCGACGTTGCGCGAGCGGCCGGCCCGCTGCAGCCGGTCCACCAGCGGATCGCCCAGCCAGCCCAGCAGGGCGGCGAGCGCGAACGGGGTCAGGATCGGCGCCAGCACCCACAACAGCCACAGCGCGCCCAGCGCCAGTGCCGTCCACTGCAGGCGCTTGAGGAATACGGCGATGTCGTGCAGGGGGTCGGCGGTTTCCATCAGCGCAGGCGGTACCGCGGCGGTTGGGTGTCGTCGATGGCGAGGTCGGCGCGATCGGGCGTGAGCAGGTCGTCACCCTTGATGGAGCGCTCGAAGCCGGGCAGGCCACTGATCAGGTCGAGCTCGAACTCGACCGCGTCCTCGCTGGCGCGCACCGGCGTGATGCCGCGCACCACGGACAGCCCCTGCAGGTAGCCCGACAGGCGCATGTAGTCGTCGCTGCTGTCCAGGCCGGTGAAGGCCAGCCGGTAGGCACCCGGCGGGCCCGCCGGCGCACGCTTGGCATAGCGCTTGGTCAGGGCATCGGCCGCGCCATTGGCACCCGTGGCCATCACCCGGCGCGCGTCGGCGCCCGTCTCGGACCAGCGCGACAGCACGCGGCCGCCGTCGACGAAGATCCAGTCGGCCTTCCACCCACCCTCGGCCCGGTAGAGCTTGCCGATCAGCTGCATCGGCGGGCTGTAATTGCGCGAGGCACGCGCGACCGCCGCCGTGTCGCCGCGCCAGATGGCGCCCACGACGGCCTGCTCGGCCGCCGAACCGCTGGGAAGCCCGAGCCGGTAACCGCGCTCGATGGCCTGGTCCAGCACGGACCGCGCTGCGTCGGCGCGGGACAGCCCAACCAGCCGGGGTCCGCTGCCGTCATCGATCGCCAGCCATAGCACCGGCTTGGGGCGCGGCTGCGGCCACACGGGAATGCCCAGGGTGGCGGCCAGGCCGTCGACGGCCTCTTCGTCGTAGCGGATGACCAGCGCGGTGCGGAAGCTCGGCGCGCCGCTGGCGGAGACCCCCTCGTCCTGGCGGTAGTCGTACCCGGTCACGTATTCGCCTGCGCGGCGCAGCTCCTGGCGCACGCCGGGCTGTGACGCGGCCCCACTGTCGCCCGAGAGCTTGCCCAGCACCTGCGCCAGGCCCCGGGCGAAGGCGGCGTTGCGTTCGCCCTCGCCCTGCCCGTTGACGGACACCTCGGCCGAGTACACGCCCCGTGCCGCGACGCGGTCGCCTTCCACGCGCTGTGCGAGCACGACGCCACTGCACAGGGCGAGCGCGGCGAGCAGCACCAGGCGGGAAACGAAGCGGGATACCGGGCGGTTTGCGCCAGCCATTGCGGGTCCTGGGGGTCCGGGAAAGTCCCGCGATGGTGCCGCAGGCGCCGCGGCACGTCCATTGCGATACCCCTGCGCCGTCCCGGATGCCGCCATCTCGCCCACCGCCGCGGGCAGGGCGGCTGCTAAAATCGCCGACTTTCCCGCGACCTCCGAGGCCGCCGTGTCCAGCACCCCGTCCGCTCCCTCCCAGCCCGGTCCCACCCCGCTCACCTACCGCGATGCCGGCGTCGACATCGACGCGGGCAATGAGCTGGTCGAGCGCATCAAGCCGCTGGTCAAGCGCAGCTTCCGCCCCGAGGTGATGGGCGGGCTGGGCGGCTTCGGCGCGATGTTCGACCTCTCGGGCAAGTACGCCGAGCCGGTCCTGGTGTCGGGCACCGACGGCGTGGGCACCAAGCTCAAGCTGGCGCAGCAGCTGAACCGGCACGACACCATCGGCATCGACCTGGTGGCGATGTGCGTCAACGACGTGCTGGTGCAGGGGGCCGAGCCGCTGTTCTTCCTGGACTACTTCGCCACCGGCAAGCTCGACATCGAGACGACGGTCTCCGTGGTCGGCGGCATCGCCCGCGGCTGCGAGGAAGCCGGCTGCGCGCTGATCGGCGGCGAGACGGCCGAGATGCCCGACATGTACGCACCGGGCGAGTACGACCTGGCCGGCTTCACCGTGGCCGCGGTCGAGAAGTCGAAGATCCTCGACGGCCGCGCGGTACGCGCTGGCGACGTGCTGATCGGCATCGCCTCCAGCGGCCCGCACTCCAACGGGTACTCGCTCATCCGCCGCATCTTCGATCGCGCCGGCCGGCCCGGCGACCTCGACCTGGGCGGCACCTCGCTGGTCGACGCGCTGATGGCGCCGACAGCGTTGTACGTGAAGCCGATCCTGTCGCTGCTGGGCGCGCGCGGGGGCGACATCCACGCGATGGCGCACATCACCGGTGGCGGGCTGACCGAGAACATCATCCGCGTGATTCCCGATGGCCTCGGCCTGGACATCGACGCCTCCACGCTGGCGTTGCCGCCGGTGTTCGACTGGCTGCAGCGCGAAGGCGCCGTGCCGCGCGAGGAAATGTGGCGCACGTTCAACTGCGGCATCGGCTTCGTGCTGGTGGTGGACCCGGCGCGGACCGGCGAGGTCGGCGCGGAACTCGACCGCCTTGGCCTCGCGCACCGGCCGATCGGCTCGGTGGTCACGGCCGGCGGCGCCGAACGCGTCCGCATCGGCTGATCGATGGCGCCGTCCGACCGGCAGCCGCGGGCGCCGCTGAGGATCGCGGTGCTTGCGTCGGGTCGCGGCAGCAACCTCCAGGCGATCCTCGACGCGATTGCCGCCGGCGTCCTTGATGCGACGGTGGCCGGCGTGTTCTCCGACAAGGCGCGCGCACCGGTGCTGGATCGCGCGCGCGCGGCCGGAATCGAGGCGAACGCACTGCTGCCGCGTGAGTTCCCCAACCGGCTGGCATTCGACGCCGCGATGTTCGACGCCGTCGAACACGCCGCGCCTGACCTGGTGGTCTGCGCCGGCTTCATGCGGTTGATCAGTGAACCGCAGGTCACGCGCATGGCCGGTCGAATGGTCAACATCCACCCCTCGCTGCTGCCCGCCTTCAAGGGGCTGCACACGCACCAGCAGGCACTGGACGCGGGCGTGACCGAACACGGCGCCAGCGTGCACTTCGTCACCCCCGAACTGGATGGCGGCCCGATCATCGCGCAGGCGCGCGTCCCGGTGCTGGCGGGCGACGACGCGGACCGCCTGGCGGCGCGCGTGCTCGAGCGCGAGCACCCGCTGCTCGTGGAGGTATTGCGTGGATTTGCCGCCGGCCGCTTCGCGCTGGAAGGCGGCCGTGTCAGCGTCGACGGCATGGCGATACACGCGCCGTTGCAACTGGGTCTGGACAATGCGCTGACACCCGCACCCCACCCCGTGGCTTGATGACCCGCAGATTCCGACGGCTGTCCCGATCCTTCGCTGATTTTCCCGCGCAACCGCGTCCCCGTCGCTGGGGTCTGGCGCTGGCACTGGTGGGGGCGATGGCCCTGCCTGGGTCGCTGCTGGCCCAGACGAACGGAAACGCCGAGTCCGTGGCGGGCGCAGAAGCGCCGAACGAAGCGCTCGCCGACGCCCCGATGCCGCTGGAGGCGTTCGTCGCCCGTTACACGGTCACCAACGGCGGACGCGCGCTGGGCGAGGCCACGCTGCAGCTGGTGCGGCAGGCGCCACGCTGGCGGGTCGATCTCACCATGAGCGGCACCGGCCTGTTCAGGCTGGCCGGCATCAACGCCGAGCAGAGCACGCTGTTCGAGGACCTCGGCGAAACTTACCGCCCGCTGAGCCAGGCGACCGTCCGGAAAACGCTGTTCACGCGGAAGAAAACCGTGGGCACCTACGATTGGCGGTCTCGCAGTGCCCGCTGGACCGGTGATGTGAAGGATGAGCGCCGCGCGCCGGTCGCCCTGCAGGACGGCGACATGAGCGGGTTGCTGATCAACCTGGCGGTCATCCGCGACGCCGCGCCGGGCCGTACGCTGCGCTACCGCTATGTCGACAACGGACGCGTGCGCGAGCACCGGTACGCCGTTGCCGAGGAGCTCGAGCCCATCTCGGTGGGCGAGCTGCGTTACAACGCCATGCGTGTTTCGCGTATCGAGGACGCGAACGCGCAAGGCGACGAAACCGTGATCTGGGTCGCCAGTGGCGTGCCCACGCCGATCCGCATGCTCCAACGCGAGGACGGCGAAGACACCTACGACCTGCGCCTGACCGAATACCAAGGAGTCCAGTAGATGACCCGAACCACCACGAGCCCCGTCGCCCGACGTCCGCTGGCCGCCCTGGCCGCCGCCGTCGCCCTGTGCTTTGCCACGCCGGCGTTGGCGGTCGAACCGTTCACCGCCGACTACCAGGCCAGCTACATGGGCATGCAGGCCAACGGCAAGATGACGCTGGAGTCGGCCGGACAGAACCGCTGGCGCTACAGCCTCAACATCAAGAACTCGCTGGCCGACCTGTCGCAGAGCACCGTGTTCGAGGTGAGCGAAGGCCAGTGGCGCCCGCTGTCGAGCACCGACTCCAGCCAGGTGCTGGTCAAGAAGCAGGACAAGAACGCGACCTACGACTGGTCCAGTGGCGTGGCCAGCTGGACCGGCGACGTCAAGGCCGACCGCGCCGGCCCGATCAAGCTCAAGGCCGGCGATATGGACGCGTTGCTGATCAACCTGGCGATCGTGCGCGACGTCGAGGCCGGCAAGCCGCTGCGCTACCGCATGGTCGACGACGGCCGCGTCAAGCAGCTCAACTATTCGGTGGCCGGCCAGGAGTCGATCACCGTGGGGGGCAAATCGCACCAGGCCACCAAGGTCGTCAATACCGACGGCGACAAGCAGACCATTGCATGGGTCGTGGATGGCATGCCGGTGCCGGCGCGCATCCTGCAGCGCGAGGAAGGCAAGGACGCGCTGGACTTGCGGGTGCAGGCGGTGCGCTGACACCCGCGCCCGCCGGCTGCTCGCCAGACCGGAACACGCCCCGAAGACAAGGGCCCGCGCATGCGGGCCCCTTTTTTTTACGGCCCGCGAAGGCGGACGCGTCTCTTCAACCGGCGACAGCAGGCACCGCTAGCCCACCCGGCGGATGCGCGCGCCCAGGCCGGACAGCTTTTCCTCGATGTTCTCGTAGCCGCGGTCCAGGTGGTAGATGCGATCGATGGTCGTCTCGCCCTGCGCCACCAGGCCGGCCAGGATCAGCGATGCCGATGCACGCAGATCGGTGGCCATCACCGGCGCACCGCTCAACCGCTCCACGCCGCGCACCACCGCCGTGTGCCCGTCGACGCGGATATCCGCGCCCAGGCGCAGCAGCTCGTTGACGTGCATGAACCGGTTTTCGAAGATGGTCTCGTTCACCACGCCCACGCCATCGGCAATGCAGTTGAGCGCCATGAACTGCGCCTGCATATCGGTGGGGAACGCCGGGTGCGGCGCGGTGGTGAAGTTGACCGCGCGCGGCCTGCGCCCGCCCATGTCGAGGGTGATGCGGTCGCCCTCGCACTCGAGTTCCGCGCCCGCCTCCTTCAGCTTGTCGAGCACGGCGTCCATCGTGTCCGGACGCGCGCCCCTCGCCGTGATGCGGCCGCCCGTCATGGCTGCGGCGACGAGAAAGGTGCCGGTCTCGATGCGGTCGGGCACGACACGGTGGGCGCCCCCGTGGAGACGATCCACGCCTTCGACCACGATGCGGTTGCTGCCCGCCCCCTCGATCCGCGCGCCGAGCGCCTTCAGGCACTCGGCGAGGTCGACGATCTCCGGTTCCATCGCCGCGTTTTCGATCACCGTCGTGCCTTCGGCCAGGGTCGCGGCCATCAGCACGTTTTCGGTCGCGCCGACACTGACGATGTCGAACACATGCCGCGCGCCCCTCAGGCGATCGGCGCGCGCCTTGATGAAGCCGTTCTCGACGGTGATGTGGGCACCCAGCGACTGCAGACCCTTGATGTGCAGGTCCACCGGACGCGAACCGATCGCGCAGCCACCGGGCAGCGAAACCTCGGCATGGCCGTAGCGGGCCAGCAGTGGACCGAGCACCAGCACCGAGGCGCGCATGGTCTTGACCAGCTCGTACGACGCCACCTGGCTGTGCACGGTGGTGGCGTCGACGGTGATGCCGTAGCGCTCGTCGATGGTCAGCCCGGCGCCCAGTTCGCCCAGCAGCTTCACGGTCGTCACCACGTCGTGCAGGTGCGGGACGTTCGACAGCTCGACGGGACCGTCCGCCAGCAACGTGGCGCACAGGATGGGCAGTACGGCGTTCTTGGCGCCGGAAATCTGCACCTCACCCTTCAGCGGCACGCCGCCTTCTACAACGATTTTCTGCATGGAGTGCTCGGGGCCTGGCGGATGGAAGGCGGAACGTGGAGGTATGGGCCGTCGATGCAACAGGGCGCCCGTGCGATGGACGCGTGCACGACCGGCACCGGATCAGGCAGCGGGCGTGCCGGCTTCCTGGGGCGTCAACGTCTTCAGTGCCAGCGCGTGGATCTCGCCCCCCATGCGCTCGCCCAGGGTTGCGTAGACGAGGCGGTGGCGGGCCAGCGGCAGCTTGCCGGTAAAGGCCTCGGCGACGACGGTAGCTTCAAAGTGCACGCCATCGTCGCCCTGCACGTCGGCGCGCGCGCCGGGCAGGCCCTGCTCGATGAGATGCTTGATGGTGTCTGCGTTCAAGGGGCAATCCGGAGTGGGGTGAATGCATCGGCAACGGCCCGCCCCGGGGACGGGCCATTGCGCGTAAAATCGAGCGCTTAGCCTAGCGGAACCCGGCCTTGAATGGT
>CAMPJI010000069.1 GCA_946886865.1 uncultured Lysobacterales bacterium
AGGTGGCGATGGTCTACGGCCAGATGAACGAGCCGCCGGGCAACCGCCTGCGCGTGGCGCTGACCGGCCTGACCATGGCGGAGTACTTCCGCGACGAGAAGGACGCCTCGGGCAAGGGCAAGGACGTGCTGCTGTTCGTCGACAACATCTACCGCTACACGCTGGCCGGTACCGAAGTGTCGGCGTTGCTGGGTCGCATGCCGTCGGCGGTGGGCTACCAGCCGACGCTGGCCGAGGAAATGGGCGTGCTGCAGGAGCGCATCACCTCCACCAAGACCGGTTCGATCACGTCGATCCAGGCCGTGTACGTGCCTGCCGACGATTACACCGACCCGTCGCCGGCCACGACCTTCGCGCATCTCGACTCCACCGTTGCGCTGTCGCGCAGCATCGCCTCGCTGGGCATCTACCCGGCGGTCGATCCGCTCGACTCCACCTCGCGCATGATGGACCCGAACGTCATCGGCCACGAGCACTACGACACCGCGCGCCGCGTGCAGGCGACGCTGCAGAAGTACAAGGAGCTCAAGGACATCATCGCGATCCTGGGCATGGACGAGCTGTCCGAAGAGGACAAGCAGGCCGTGTCGCGCGCGCGCAAGATCGAGCGCTTCTTCAGCCAGCCGTTCCACGTGGCCGAGGTGTTCACCGGCTCGCCGGGCAAGTACGTGTCGCTGAAGGACACGATCCGCGGCTTCAAGGGCATCGTCGAAGGCGAGTACGACCACCTGCCGGAGCAGGCGTTCTACATGGTCGGCTCGATCGAGGAAGCGGTCGAGAAGGGCAAGAAGATGGGCGTGGCGGCGTAACAGGCCGGACGCGGGGCCGCACGTCGGCCCCATCCGGACGGACACCGCCAGACCCTGCCCATCCCGCAAAGCGAGACCCCCATGAGCACATTCCGTTGCGACATCGTCAGTGCCGAGGAAGAGATCTTCCACGGCGAGGCCGAACTGCTGGTCGCGACCGGCGAGATCGGTGAGCTGGGCATCGCGCCCAAGCATGCCCCGCTGATCACCCGGCTGAAGCCGGGCAAGGTGGTGGTGACGCTGCCGGGTGGCGAGCAGCTGGACTTCGCCGTCTCCGGCGGCATCCTCGAGGTGCAGCCCACCGTCGTCACCGTGCTGGCCGATACAGCGGTGCGCGCGCAGGACATCGACGAGGCCGCCGTGCGTGCCGCCAAGGACGAAGCCGAGCGCGTACTGGCCGGCCGCAGCGAGCAGATGGACGTCGCCGAGGCGCAGGCCAAGCTGGCCGAGACCATGGCGCAGCTGCAGGCGCTGGAACGTTTGCGAAAGAACATGAAGCACTGACGTCGCGCTTCATCGCGTGCAGAGAAAAGGCCGGCATTGCCGGCCTTTTTCATGGGCGGGGGCTGTCGGTTCGGGGCGGGACATTCGAAGCCGCGCGCGTCGGTGCCGGCGGCAACGGCATCAACGCCGGTAGACCCAGTGCCGCGAGAGCAGGAAGCCGACGCCGCCCAGCACCAGCTCCACGCCGGGCTTGGCCAGCCACGTCCATTTGAGGCCCACCGCATCGTCGATCGCGCCGATCGCCCAGGTGCTGATCAGGGTGGTCAGCAGCCACATGAGCACGAAGCGCGCGAACTGCCGCCGTCCGATCCGGGTGTCGTCGCCGGCAAAGGTGATCCGGCCGTTGAGCCAGAACCCGAGCAACGCGCCGCTGATGCGCCCGGCGATGTTGGCCGGTTCCACGGGAAGGCCCAGGTGGCTCAGACCCACCATCACGCCCCAGTCCACCAGCCATTGGACCACGCCGATCACCAGGTAGTGCCGCCCCTGCCGCCCCAGGCTCATGCGGCGCACCGCCTGCGCGTGCGCGGCATGCCCACGCCTGCAGGCGCGGGCACGGTCGGAGACGGGGACGGCACGGCGTTTCCGCGGCGCGAAGGGGACATGGGAGGTCGCGGCACCGCGGCATCCTAACAGCGCCGCCGGCTAGAATCCGCCCTCCGGTTCCACGTCCCCAGGAGTTGCCATGCCCGCACCGCTGCACGTCGTCATCCTCGCCGCGGGCGAAGGCAAGCGCATGCGCTCTTCCGTGCCCAAGGTGCTGCAGCCGATCGCGGGCCGCCCGATGCTGGGTCATGTGATCGACACCGCACGCGCGCTCGACCCGGCCGGCATCCACGTGGTCTACGGCCACGGCGGCGATGCCGTGCGCGAGGCGTTCGCCGCCGATGCGAACCTGCACTGGTCCGAGCAGGCCCGGCGCCTGGGCACCGGCCACGCATTGCAGCAGGCGATGCCCGACGTGCCGTCCGATGCGCGCGTGCTGGTCCTCTACGGCGACGTGCCGCTCATTACCGCCGACACGCTGCGCCGCCTGCTCGAGGCGCCGGGCCGTATCGCGGTGCTGGTGGCCGACCTGGACGATCCGACCGGCTATGGGCGCATCGTGCGCGACGCCGAGGGGAAGGTGTCGCGAATCGTCGAACACAAGGATGCCGACGATGAGCAGCGCGAGATCCGCACCGTCAACACCGGCATCCTGGTCGCCGACGGCGAGCCCCTGCGGCGCTGGCTCGACGGCCTGGACAACGAGAATGCGCAGGGCGAGTACTACCTGACCGACGTGTTCGCCGCCGCGAGCAGCGAGTACAACGCCGCCGAGATGGTGCACGTGCGCGAGCCCGTCGAGGTCGAGGGCGCCAACGACCGCTGGCAGCTGGCGCAACTGGAGCGTGCGTTCCAGCTGCGCGCCGCGCGGGCGCTGTGCGTGGACGGCGCGCGCCTGGCCGACCCGGCGCGCATCGACGTGCGCGGCACCGTCAAGGTCGACCGCGATGTCGCCATCGACGTCGACGTGGTGCTTGAAGGCGACATCGAACTGGCCGAAGGCGTCGTCATCGGTCCGTTCTGCCGCCTGCGCAACGTGAAGCTGGGCCCCGGCACCGAGGTGCGCGCGCACTGTGACCTCGACGGCGTGGTCGTCGAGGGCGCCGCCACCATCGGCCCGTACGCGCGCCTGCGCCCCGGCACCGTGTTGGCCGACGGCGTGCACATCGGCAACTTCGTCGAAACCAAGAACACGCGCCTGGGCGTGGCCAGCAAGGCCAACCACCTGACGTACCTGGGGGACGCGGTGGTCGGCAGCGGCGTCAACATCGGCGCCGGCACCATCACGTGCAACTACGACGGCGCGAACAAGTCGACCACGACCATCGAGGACGGGGCCTTCATCGGCTCCAACAGCGCGCTGGTGGCCCCGGTGACGATTGGAAAGCAGGCGACGGTGGCTGCCGGCTCGGTGATCACCCGCAACGCCCCCGACGGCAAGCTGAGCGTGGCGCGCGCGCGGCAGTCGGTGATCGACGGCTGGCAGCGGCCGAAGAAGAAATAGCCAGCCGCCGCGTATCCCCAACTGTAGGAGCGGCTTCAGCCGCGATCGTGGCCCCGCAACCAGTGACCGGTTGTTGATCGCGGCTGAAGCCGCTCCTACAGGGGGAGCGTCGACTTCGTGTAGGAGCGACGCGAGTCGCGACCGCGCGACTCCGGTCAAGCGCGCATCGCGACTCACGTCGCTCCTGCAAAGGTTCGGGGATTCGATCGCGGCTGAAGCCGCTCCTACCGTGACATCGATGCACGGTGCCGCGGCGCTAGTCCGGCAGCACCATCGACACGCACAGCCCGCCGCCGTCACGGTTGAGCAGGGCGATGCGCCCGCCGTGCGCTTCGGCGATCTCGCGGGCCAGCGCCAGCCCGAGGCCCGTGCCGTTGCGCTTGGTGGAATAGAACGGCAGCAGCGCATTGGCCAGCACCGCCTCGCTCATGCCGGTGCCGCGGTCGAGGATGTCCAGGCGCCACGCGTCGGGCAGCCGGCGGATCGCCAGGGCGACGTCGCCGGCGGCCGAGCCCGATTCGTGCGCGTTCTTGAGCAGGTTGATGACGCTCTGTTCCAGCTGTACCAGGTCGACGCGTGCGATTCCCTCGGGCGTGCCCTCGCAGCGGAACTCCACCTGTTCGCGCAACTGGGCGACAAAGCGCGACCACTGCACCGGCTCGCGACGCGGGGCGGGCAGCTTGGCGAAGCGCGCGTAGTCGCGGATGAAGCCTTCCAGGTGGCGCGCGCGGTCCTCGATGGTCGCCAGCGCGGTCGGCAGCTTCTCGAGCTGGCCGCGACGCAGCAGCTCAGACCCCGAGTGCGCCAGCGATGCGATCGGTGCCAGCGAGTTGTTGAGCTCGTGGCTGATGACGCGGATGACCTTCTTCCAGGTCTGCACTTCCTGCCGCCGCAGCTCGGCGGTCAGCACGCGCAGCAGGATCAGCTCGTGGCGGCGGCCGTTGAGTCGGAACTGGCGGCGGGCGAGGTGGTAGATGTCCTCGTGGTCGGCGTCGCCGACGGTGAACATGCCGTCGCCGCCGCGCTCGAAGGCCTCGCGCACGGCGTCGGCCGCGGTGGCGATCAGCGCGTCGAAGTCGTGGCCCTCCAGCTTGTGGCCTTCGCCCAGCAGCTTGCGCGCGGCGATGTTGCCCAACACGATGCGCCGCGCCGGATCGACCAGCACCATGGCGACCGGCGTGTTCTGCACCATCGTGTCGAGCAGCAGCTCGCGCTGGACCAGCGCCAGGCGCTGCTCGCGAAGCGCATCACCCAGCCGGTTGTGGGCCTCGACCAGGTCGGCCAGTGCGCCCCGCCCGCGCCAGGCCAGTCCGAAACCGAAGTCGCCGTCGCGGTAACTGGCCACGCTGCCCGCCAGCGCGCGGAACAGCGCGTTCATGGGCGCGAAGGCGCGCCGCACGTGGTAGGCCAGCAGCGGCGCCAATACCGCCACGGCCGCCGCGGCCGCCATCCACGGCTGCGGCACCAGTGGCCGCAGCAGCGTGGCCAGGGCGGCGGCGGCCACGAGGTAGGCGATCGCCAACCCGGTGAAGACCAGGCTCAGCGGCAGGTGGCGGATCAGCCGCATGCCGGCCTCAGTCCCGTTTGATGCCGAGGCGGTCGAGGCGGCGGTACAGCGCCTGCCGGGACAACCCCAGTTCCGCGGCGGCCTGCGCCATGACGCCGCCATGGCGCGCGAGCACCGCTTCGATCTCCGCGCGGTCCGGCTCGTCACTGGCGGCCGGCGGCCGTGCGGCCGGTGGCAGGCTCAGGTCGGCGGCACCGATGACCTCGCCGCGCGCCAGCAGCGCCGCACGCTGCAGGGTGTTGCGCAGTTCGCGCACGTTGCCGGGCCAGGCATGGGCTTTGAGCGCGCGCTCGGCGTCCTCGCCCAGACGTTTGCCCTCGCCCAGGGCCTGCAGGAAGTGGCGGGCCAGCGGCAGGATGTCGTCGACCCGCGCGGCCAGCGGCGGGATCTCGATCTGGATGGTGTTGAGCCGGTAGTAGAGGTCCTCGCGGAACCGGCCGTCCGCGATCATTGCCGCGAGGTCGGCGTTGGTCGCGCTCACCACGCGCACGGCCACTTGGCGCTCGCGGTTGGAACCCAGCCGTTCGAAGCGGCCGGTCTCCAGCACGCGCAGCAGCTTCATCTGCCCGGCCGGGGGCAGGTTGCCGATCTCGTCCAGGAACAGCGTGCCGCCGTCGGCCGCCTCGAACTTGCCCTCGCGCGCCTTGTTGGCGCCGGTGTAGGCGCCGGGTTCGCTGCCGAACAGCTCGGCCTCGATCAGCTCCGACGGCAGCGCGCCGCAATTGAGCGTCACGAACGGGCCCTCTCGCACCGGCGAGTTGGCCTGGATGATCTGCGCGACCTTCTCCTTGCCGCTGCCGTTCGGGCCGCACACCAGCACCGGCACGTCCGCGCGCGCCACCTGCCCGGCCAGTTCGACCACGCGCGCCATCGCGTCGGACGCGAACACCAGACCACACAGGTCGAAGCGCGCCTCCAGCTGGCGGTGCGCACGCCGGCGCTGCCCCTGCAGGCGCGCCACCTCGCGCGAGGCCGCCGACAACTCCAGCAGGTTCTCCACCTGGGCGAGCAGCTTGCGGTCGTCCCACGGCTTGGCCAGGTAGTCGGCCGCGCCGGCCTTGGCCAGTTCCACCGCGGTGTCCAGGTGGGTCCACGCGGTCAGCAGGATGATCGGCAGGTCCGGATGCCGCGCGCGGATGGCGCGGAACAGGGCGATGCCGTCCTCGCCCGACGTGGTGTCGGCGCGGAAGTTCATGTCCTGGATCACCAGGTCGACATCGCCGTCTTCCAGCGCGGCCAGCCCGGCCTCGGGCGACTCGGCCGTCTGCACGGCGATCTCGTGCATGCCCAGCAGCACGTCCAGCGCGGTGGCGACCGCGGGGTTGTCGTCGATGATCAGGACGGTGGGCATAGGTCGATGCGGGCCGGCTTCTGTGTCCTTCTCCCTCCGGGAAAAGGTGCCCCGAGGGGCGGATGAGGTTACGGCGGAGCGGTCTACGTTGAGATCGGGACGGCAGCGGCCGGTCGATGGATGTCCCCGGCCGTGGATGGTACGCAACTTCCCCGCACCCTCTCCTCAACCCCTCTCCCGCAGGGAGAGGGGCTCAAGCGGACCAACGTCGTATCAAACGCTCCGCGTCGCGACCGCCGGCGGTACTGAGGCCGCCTTGCGCGCCGGGCCGAACACGGCCACCTGGCCCAGCAGCCACAGCGCGACCGCGCCGACCGGCAGGTACATCGCGGGCAGGCGTGGCAGTTCGTAGCGGTCCATCAGCATCAGGTTGATGCCATAGGCCATCAGCATGCCCAGCGCGATGCCGACCGTGGCCAGCAGGAAGTTCTCGGTCTGGAAGTAGCGCAGCACCTGGCCCCGCGTGGCGCCCAGGGCGCGGCGCACGCCGATCTGCTTGGTGCGCTGCGCCACCCAGAAGCTGGCCAGGCCGACGATGCCCAGGGCGGTCACCACCAGCAGGGCGATGGACACGGCCACCAGCAGCCACGCCATCGAGCGGTCCTGGGCGTAATAGGCGCTGCGCATGTCGCTGAAGGTGTCATCGTTGAGGACGATGCGGCTGGGGTTGTTGGCATCCAGCGCGGCGAGCGCCGCCTTGATGACGTCCACGCGTCGGCCGGGCTCGGTGCGCAGCACGTACGGGCCCATGCCGTAAGGGGTGCGGATCGGCAGGATGATCGACAGCGCATGGTCGGCGGCGCCGCCGCCTTCGTTCGGGCGGATCAGGTGGTCCACCACACCGACGATGCGGATGGGGTTGTCGCCCCAGGTGTAGACCTGCTGGCCGACCGCGCTGCCGTCGGGGAACAGGCGCTGCGCGGTGGCGCGCGTCACCAGCATCGCCGGGATCGGCGTATCGCTGCCCGGCGTGTCCACCGCCTCCCAGTCGATGTACTCGTCCGGATTGAAATCGCGGCCCTCGACGATGCGCAGCCCGAAGGTTTCCACCAGGTCCTCCTCGCCCAGGTACACGCTGGCGTTGAGCGTCTGGTTCTGCTGGTCGGGCTCCAGGTTGACCGAGCTGTTCCACGACGAGTTGCCGTAGGGGATCTGGTTGGTCGCGCTGGCCGCCTGCACGCCGGGGATCGCGCGCAGCGAGGCCAGGTCTTCGCGGGTCAGCGCGCCGGCGTTGTCGTCGCTGCCGATGCCGGTGATGTGCACGCGCACGATCTCCTCCTCGGCCAGGCCGCTGACGCGCTCCATGCGCTCCAGGCGGGTGCCGATCAGGAACAGCGCGTTGCAGATGATCGCGCAGCTCACGGCGATCTCCAGCACGATCAGGGCGGCGGCGGTCTTGTGCCGCAGCAGGGTGGAAAGGATGGGGCGGATGTCCATGGGGTTCTCCGGTCCGCCGAGGCGGAAGGTGGTCTCGTGTCCTCTCCGGCGCGCGGGAGAGTGGCCGTCACTGCGACTTGAGCTGGATGGCCGGGGTCACCTGGCACGCGCGCCAGGCGGGCAGCAGGCCGGCCAGCAGGCTGGCGGCGATCGCCAGGCCGAACGTGACCAGCAGCATCGCCGGGTCCAGCCGCGCCAGCTCGGCATAGCTGGTGGGCTGCTGGCGCACCGCCCACAGGCCGAGCAGGGCCAGCCCCAGACCGAGCACGCCACCGGCAAACCCGACCGTGCCGGCCTCCACCAGGCATTGCGCGAAGATCGACCCGCGCGACGCGCCCAGGGCCCGGCGCACGCCGATCTCGCTGGAGCGGCGCAGGAACTTCGCCAGCAGCAGGCCCACCGTGTTGATCAGGCACACCAGCAGGAAGCCGAACGCCAGCCACACCTGCAGGCGCACGTCGCCGGGCACCACGCGCTGGTCGTCCAGCCAGCCCATGACGTCATGCAGGCGCACGTTGGTCGGCCGCTCGAAGCGGCCGGCGGCGCGCTGCTGGTCGGAGTAGTTGGACAGGTAAGCGCGGTAGTCGGCCACCTTCTCGGGCGTGTCCAGCTCGACCCAGTACTGCAGCCAGGTGCAGGGTGCATTGACGCCGCGCTCGCCTTCCGGGTCGTCGACGTCGTCCCAGCAGTTCATGTTGCCGCTGGTGCCCAGCTCCAGCTCGCGCGACGTGGAGAACGGCAGGAACACCTGCTCGACACCGCCGAAGCGGTCGTTGGTCAGGTCGTAGAAGCGCGGCGTCGGACGCCATGCGTCCATCACGCCGATGATGCGGAACGCGGTCTGGTCGATGCGCAGCTCGCGCCCCGTGCTGTCGGCGCCGCCGAACAGCCGTTCGTTGAGTTCCTGGCCGATCACCACCACCCGGCTGCGGCCGGCGTCGTCCTCGGCCGTCCAGCTGCGGCCGAACGCCAGTGGCACGCCGAACATCGGAAAGAAGTCGGCGGTGGTGTAGCGCGCCTCGATGTTGAATGGATCCAGGCCCGCCTGCTGCGGCTCGACCGCCACGCTGCCGCCGGTCATGAATGCCTGCCGGTCGCCACGCGCTTCGCGCAGCAGCGCTTCGGCATCGAAGCGGGTCATCTGCAGCTCCGGGTCGTCACCCGGCGTGTAGCCGTTCATCGAGCCCGGGTCCAGCTGCGGGTAGAAGAGCGTGTGGCTCCTGCCCGGCAGCGGATCGCCGGAGAGCACGTGGAACACGGTCAGCGTCGTCATCGCCGCGCCGATGCCCAGCGCGATGGCCAGCACCATCAGCGCGGTCAGCACCTTGTTGCGGCGGAAACTGCGCACCGCGAGGTCCAGGTAGTAGGTGAACATGGGACTTTCCTTCAACCGTTTTGTAGGAGCGACGTGAGTCGCGAACCGGCGTCGGCAGCCTGTAGGACACGCATCGCGACCCACGTCGCTCCTACAGGGGGAGGAGGCCTCAGGCCGTGGCGGCCGCCGGTGCCCGCACCAGCCCCGGCTCCACCGTCATGTCGGTCGCCATGCCGTCGACGATGTGCACGTTGCGCTGCGCACGCGCGGCCAGTTCCGGGTCGTGGGTGACCATCACGATGGTGGTGCCGGCGGCGTTGATCTCCTCCAGCATCTCCAGCACGCCGCGGGCCATCTGCGAATCGAGGTTGCCGGTCGGCTCGTCGGCCAGCAGCAGCCGCGGGCTGCCGGCCAGCGCGCGGGCGATCGCGGCGCGCTGCTGCTGGCCGCCCGACAGCTCGGCGGGGAAATGCTTCATGCGCGAGCCCAGGCCGACCTTGGTCAGCGCGTCCTCGATGCGCTGGCGGCGCTCGGCCGCGGACATGCCGCGGTAGCGCAGCGGCACGTCGCAGTTGTCGAACAGGTTGAGGTCGGGGATCAGGTTGAAGCTCTGGAAGATGAAGCCGATCTTGCGGTTGCGCAGCTTCGAGCGCGCATCGTCCGACAGCGCGCTCACGTCCTCGCCGTCCAGCAGGTAGGTCCCGCCGGTGAAGGTCTCCAGCAGGCCCGCGATGTTGAGGAAGGTCGTCTTGCCCGAACCCGAGGGGCCGGTGACCGCGACGAACTCGCCCTCGCGCACGTGCAGGTCGAGCGACCGCAGGGCATGGGTTTCGACGAGCTCGGTCCGGTAGACCTTGGTGACGGCTTGCATGTGCAGCATGGCGGGAGTCCTTGGTGTCTGGATGCAGGTGCGCGGCCGCGGCCGACGGGGAGTGGGTCAGCGGATGCGGAAGTACGCCGGCAGCGGGGCCGGTGCGGCGTAGCCGGCGTGCCACCCGCGCACGCGCGGCGCACGGAAGCAGGGGTCGTTGCCGGCCGACGCCTGCGGTGTATCGACGGCGAACAGCTCGTGCAGGCGCAGCCGGCGCGGGACGGCATCGGTCAGGTCCTGCGCGGACCAGTGCAGGGCGAACGGAAAGGCGGTGTGCGGGTTCATGGTCAGTCTCCGGAGATGCGGATGCGTTCGGCGTCGCCGAACTGGTCGGTGCCGGAGACCACTACGCGGTCGCCGGCCTGCAGCCCTTCCAGGATTTCCACGGCGCCCAGGCTGCTGACGCCGGTACGGATCGGGCGCTTGGCGGCCACATCGCCGTCCATCACCCAGGCACTGCGGCCGCCGCCCTGTTCCAGGAAGGGACCGCGCTCGACCATCAGCACGTCCTCGCGCGTGTCGAGCAGGATGCGGGCGCCCAGGCGCTGGTTCTGGCGCAGGCCGGGCGGCTGGTCGCCGGTGAAGCGCAGGCGCGCGGTGACTTCGCCGTTGACGACTTCCGGCGACACCGCCGACACCTCCGCGGCGAAGGCATTGCCGCTGCCGCCCAGCTGGGCCGGCATGCCGATGGCGAGGTCGCGGGCGAAGCTTTCCGGCACGCGGATCTCGACCTCGAACCGGCTCAGGTCGACCACGCCCAGCACCGGCGCGTTGGCGGCGACGTTCTGCCGCTGCACGACCTGCACCTGGCCGACCTGGCCGTCGAACGGCGCGCGCAGGGTGAGCGCGTCGACCTGGCGCTGCATCTCGGTGACCACCGCGCGCTGGCGGTCGGCCAGCAGCGCCTTGTTGCGGGTGTCCAGGCCCGCGCCCTGGCCCTGGAGGGCGTGCTCGTTGCGCGCGTGCGCCAGCCCGAGCTCGGCCTTGCGCAGGTCGTCCTGGGCGCGGGCGACGTCGATCTGCGCGACCGCGCCGCCGTCGAACGCGCGCTGGTTGCGCTCCAGGTCGCGGCGCGCGGCCTGCAGGTCGATCTCGGCCTGCTCCACCGTGCGTGCGGCGGTCGCACGCGTGATGCGTGCATCGAGTCCGGCGCGGCTGGCCTCGGCTTCCAGGCTGGCCAGGGTGGCCTGCTCCTGCGCCAGCTGGCTGCGCAGTTCGGGGCTGTCGATCTCCGCCAACGCCTGGCCCTTCTCCACCGCATCGCCGGCCACCACGTGCAGCGTGACCGTGCCGGCGGCGATGGCATAGAGCGTGGGGCTGTTGGCGGCGATCACGCGGCCGTCGGCGGCGATGTCGCGCACCAGGTCCCCCCGGGTGACCTCGGCGATCCGGAGGCGATCCGCGTCCATCGACCGCCCGCCCGCACTCCAGGCCGACAGCAGCCAGCCCGCCAGCAGCACTACGCCCAGGCCGGCGCCGGCGGCGATCAGCCAGCGGCGGCGATCGCGCCGCGGCGTGGCGGCGTGGGTGGGGCGGTCCTGGGCGGAGGTGTCGCGGATGCTCATGCGGGGCCTGTCGAAAGGGTGGGGCGGTGTGCGCGCCGTACAGGCCCTATCAAGCAGACTTCGTGCCAACCCGCATCGTATTGTTTCAAAAGGGTTTAATGCGTCGCCTCGGGTGTCCGCGGCCGGCGGACGGGCGTCCGCCGGACAGTGCCCGGGCGGGTGCGAACCGCTAAACTGCGCGATCACCTGTAGGAGCTCGCCACGCATGTGTGGAATCGTTGGCGCGATCGCCGATCGCGATGTGGTCCCCGTCCTCATCGAGGGCCTCAAGCGGCTGGAATACCGCGGCTACGATTCGGCGGGCATCGCCGTGCTCGACGGCGAAGGCGTGCGCCGCGTGCGCCGCACCGGCCGGGTGTCGGAGATGGAGGCCGCCGCGCACGCCGAGGGCGTGCACGCGCGGCTGGGCATCGGCCACACCCGCTGGGCCACCCATGGCGGGGTGACCGAGGCCAATGCACACCCGCATGTCAGCTTCAACGAGCTGGCCGTGGTGCACAACGGCATCATCGAGAACCACGACGCGATGCGGACGCGCCTGCGCGACGCCGGTTACACGTTCGAGTCCGAGACCGACACCGAGGTCATCGCCCACCTCATCCACCACCACCAGAAGGGCGGGGCCGACCTGCTGGCGGCCGTGCAGGCCGCCACGCGCGAGTTGACGGGCGCGTATGCGATCGCCGTGGTCAGCACGCGCGATCCGGGCCGGATGATCGCCGCACGCATGGGCTGCCCACTGCTGGTGGGACTGGGCGACGGCGAGAACTTCATTGCCAGCGATGTCTCGGCCATCGTGCAGGCCACGCGCCGGGTGATCTTCCTGGAAGAGGGCGACACCGCCGAGGTCACGCGCGAGGCCGTGCGGGTCTTCGATGAGACCGGTGCGGCCATCGCGCGCGAGGTGCATGTCTCGGACGTGTCGCTGGCGTCGCTCGAGCTGGGGCCCTACCGCCACTTCATGCAGAAGGAGATCCACGAGCAGCCGCGCGCGGTCGCCGACACCATCGAGGCGGTGATCGACAACAACGGCTTCTCCGCCGAGCTGTTCGGTGACCACGCGGCCGATGTGCTGGCCGGCGTCGAGGGCGTGCAGATCCTTGCCTGCGGCACGAGTTATTACGCCGGCCTCACCGCGCGGTACTGGATGGAATCGATCGCCGGCCTGCCGTGCTCGGTGGAGATCGCCAGCGAGTACCGCTATCGCCGTGCCGTTGCCAATCCGAAGCACCTGGTCGTCACGATTTCGCAGTCGGGCGAGACGCTCGACACGATGGA
>CAMPJI010000070.1 GCA_946886865.1 uncultured Lysobacterales bacterium
GCTGGTGCACGGTCTCGGTGCCCTCGTAGGTGATCACCGACTCCAGGTTGAGCGCGTGGCGGATGGCTGCGTGCTCGGTGGTGATGCCGGCGCCGCCCAGCAGGTCGCGGCAATCGCGGGCGATGTCGATAGCCATGCGGCAGTTGTTCCACTTGGCCAGCGACACCTGCGTCGGCGCCATCCTGCCGGCATCCTTGAGACGGCCCAGCTGCAGCGACAGCAGTTGCGCGCTGGTGATACGGCGCGCCATGTCGGCCAGGCGCAGCTGCGCGGCCTGGTTGGCGGCCAGCGGGCGGTCGAACAGGATGCGCTCCTTGCTGTAGTTCAGCGCCTCGTCCAGGCACGCGATGGCCGCACCGATCGGACCCCAGGTGATGCCGTAGCGCGCCTGCGTCAGGCAGCCCAGCGGACCCTTGAGCCCCTTGACGTTGGGCAGCCGGTTGGCCTCCGGCACGCGCACGTTGTCGAAGAACAGCGAGCTGGTGACGGACGCGCGCAGGCTCATCTTGTGCTTGATTTCCTGGGCGGCGAAGCCGGCCATGCCCTTCTCAACCACGAAACCCTGGATGCCGTCATCGGTCTGCGCCCAGACAATGGCGATGTCGGCCAGGTTGCCGTTGGTGATCCACATCTTGGCGCCGTTGATGACCCAGTCGCCGCCGTCCTTCTTCGCGACGGTCTTCATGTTGGCCGGGTCGGAGCCGCCGTGCGGCTCGGTCAGGCCGAAGCAGCCGATCACCTTGCCCGCGGCCATGTCCGGCAGCCAGCGCTTCTTCTGCTCCTCGCTCCCGTAGGCAAAGATCGGGTACATGCACAGCGAGGACTGCACCGAGACGAAGCTGCGGATGCCGCTGTCGCCACGCTCCAGCTCCTGGCAGATCAGGCCGTAGGAGACCGAGTTCAGGCCGCCACCGCCGTACTCCTCCGGCAGGGTCGAACCCAGCAGACCCAGTTCGGCGATCTCGCCAACCAGCTCCTTCGGGAAGCGCCCCTCGTCGAACGCGTCGCCGATGATGGGCAGGACGCGCTCATCGGTGAACCGTGCCACGGTGTCCTGTACCGCGCGCTCCTCCTCGCTGAGCAGGGAGCGGACGTCGTAGAGGTCGTACGGGTGCAGGGCCATGGCGGACTCGGGCAGGTCAAAGATCGCCATTGTATCGGGGCGCCCGAGGCCGCGGCACCCCGCGCGCGACCCTGAAAACGGTTGTAGCCCGGCAAACGAAAAGAGGGGCCGGAAAACCGGCCCCTCCCGTTCGGCACGTGTTCCGCGAGGCAATTACCCGCGGTCGTTATCGGTCACCAGCGCAGTGCGGGTCATCACCTGACCGTCGATCACGGGCAGACGATCGCCCGGCTTATCGTCCATGCGGACCGTCTGCTGCTGGCCGTCGTAGCGGTAGGTCACGTCATACCCGACCACCTGGTCCTCGTTGCCCAGCGAAATGCGGCTGCCCGGCTTGCTGCCGGTGCGCATCGTCCCCGTCGTGCCGTCCGGGTTGCGATAGGTCACGTTGTAACCGACCACGCGCGAGGACTGCGAGGTGTCGGAGACGGTGCGGCACTGGCGGTCGACGCGTTCAACCACGCGGCCACCGACATGGTTGCGGTCGACGCGGTTGCCCACGTAGCCACCGCCCACTGCACCGGCCACCGTTGCCAGCTTCTTGCCGTTGCCGCCGCCCACCTGGTTGCCCACCAGGCCGCCGATAAGCGCGCCGGCCACCGTGCCACCGACATTGCCATCGCGCTCGGGCAGGCGCTCCTGCACCACGACGTCCTCACAGACTTCGCGCGGGCTGGACACGGTGCTCGTCTCGCTGATGGGATCGGAGCCGATCACGGTCGCGTACAGCGCCTGCTTCTCGTTGACCGGCTCCACCGCCACGACGTCGGCGTACTCGATGCCATCAATGGCGCCATCCTCCACTGCATCGACATCAAGTGGAGTGGCGGCGGCAGCGGCGTCGGACGCGGTCGCAACCGGGTTGTCGTCGGCAAAGCTGTTGTAGGCGGCGACCGCGACGCCACCGACCAGCAGGGACGCCAATGCGACTGCGAGCATGTTCTTGTTCATAACGGCCCTCCTGAAGCGGGGTCTGGTGCCCGCACTGGGTGTGGGCGGCATTCCACCACCGCGTGGCTGAATGCCTCCCGATTTTTTAACGCCAGCCTGTCGCTTCCGTGAACCGCATCGCGGCACCGTGCTAGCGTCGTCTGTGCACCCGGCCAAGGTCTCCCCCATGCCCAACCCCATCCTCCTCCCTGTCCTGAACTGGGCGCGCAAGCTGCGCTACCCCACGCTGTTCAAGCTGACCGCGGCCCTTTTCGCGATCACGCTGGTGGTGCCGGATCCCTTCCCTTTCGTCGATGAGATCCTGCTGGGCCTGGGCACCCTGCTGCTTTCGAGCTGGAAGAACCGCAACGCACCCGGTGAACCGGGTCAGCCGGACTGAGCTGACGGGTCGACCCTCACGCATGGACCTGATCGACAGCCACTGCCACCTCGACGCATCGGAATTCGACCCCGACCGGCCCGCCGTACTGGAGCGGGCGCGCCAAGCCGGCGTCAGCCGGCAGGTGGTGCCCGCAGTCACGGCCGCCTCCTGGCCCAAGCTCAAAGAGGTGTGCGCCCAGGACAGGGGGCTGTATCCCGCCTACGGCCTGCACCCCATGTCCCTGCCCGACCACCGCCCGGCGCACCTGGACACGCTTCGCCAGTGGATCGAACGCGAGTGCCCGCGGGCGATCGGCGAGTGCGGGCTCGACTACTTCGTCGACGGCCTGGACCGTGACACGCAAGCGCACTATTTCGAAGGCCAATTGCGGCTGGCCCGCGAGTTCGACCTGCCCGTGATCGTCCATGCACGGCGCGCGGTCGACCCGGTCCTGGCGGCCATCCGGCGGTTCGCGCCCCTGCGAGGGGTCGTCCACAGTTTTTCAGGAAGCCGGCAGCAGGCCGAGCAACTCTGGGACCAGGGGTTCCTGGTGGGGCTGGGTGGCCCGGTCACCTACGAACGCGCACAACGCCTGCGCACGCTCGCCGCCACCATGCCGATCGAGTACCTGCTGCTGGAGACCGACGCGCCGGATCAGCCCGACGCCGAAATCCGCGGCCAGCGTAACGAGCCGGCCCGCCTTACCCACGTTCTCGCCACCATTGCACGGCTGCGCGACGAGTCGCCGGACACCGTCGGCGAGGCCACCCGTCGCAACGCCGAGCGGCTCTTCAACCTGCCGGCACGCTGACCGCATCCACCGCCTGCGACACGGCGGGCGCCCGGGTCGGCTTGAGCAGCATCGGCACCGCCTTGCCGACCATCGCGAACGCAAACGCGCCCGTGATGTGCGTGGCCGCCCCCAGGCCCGCGCCGCAATCCAGCTTGAAGCCGGCCTCGCCCTCCAGCTTCGGTCGCACCCCGCACACTCGGCCGTCGGCCTGCGGGTACTGCACGTTCTCGAGCGAGTACACCGCCGGCACGCCGAAATAGCGCGATGGATTGCGCGGGAAATTGAATTCCGCGCGCAGCTTCTTGCGGATCAGCGCGAGCATCGCGTCGTGCTCGGTCCGTGACAGGTCGCGCACCCGCACCTGGGTCGGATCGGTGCGACCGCCCGCCGAACCGCAGACGATGACCGGTTGCTTGCGCCGGCGGCACCATGCCACCAGCTCCACCTTGCTGCGGAAGCTGTCGCACGCATCCAGTACCAGGTCGAATCCGGGCTCGAGCACGTCGCCGATGGTCGTGGCCGTGAGGAAGCGCGCCTGTGCGTCGACCGCGATGGCCGGATTGATCGCCCTGCACCGCGCCGCCATCGCCTCCACCTTCAACACCCCGTACTGGCCCTCGAGGGCTGGCAGCTGACGGTTGGTGTTGGACACGCACAGGTCGTCGGCGTCCACCAGCGTCAGGTGGCCGACCCCGCTGCGGGCCAGCGCCTCGGCCACCCACGAGCCGACACCACCCACGCCAACGATGGCGACGCGGCACTGGGACAGGCGTTCGAGGGCTCCGCGGCCGTACAGCCGGTCGATACCGCCGAAGCGGTCCTGCCAGCCGGAATCGAGGGGAAGGTCGGGCATCGACATAGTGTAGGACGCCGCCGCGTGCCAGCGGATCGCATCACGCTGCGTGCTATCGTCCGCCGACCCATTCAGGAGGCCAGGCCATGACCGATCCCCAGCCCCGCGACTCCCGTTCCGACGCCACTGCGACCGGCCGCAAGGGGAACGGCTCGCGTTACCTGTTCCTGTTCCTGCTGGGCCTGGTGATCGGCGTGCTGGGCGTAGTGATGCTCATGCGCGCACTGGAGTCCCGCAAGGGCTGGACCGACCACTACCCGCATGCCGCGATGCAGATGATGCAGGCACATCTCGCGCAGATGGGGGGCTCGATCGAAGCCAACCGCTGTGCCGCCACCGACGTGCTGCCCCACCTGCAGGCGCTGCGCGTGGTCGCCAATGACCTGGAGCCGGCGTTTCCCGACCTGCGCGACGACACCCGGTTCGCGCAGCACGCCGGACGGCTGCGCGCGACGCTGGATGACGCGTTGGGCAGCCCTCCCCTCAACTGCGCGAGTGCGACCGCCACTTCCGAGAACATCGGTGAGGCCTGCAAAGCCTGTCACCAGGATTTCCGTGGCTGACCGCACGCGGGTCCGCACCGTCGCCCTTAGCGGCGAGCGCGGCTTGCCGTCTGGGGGATGAACCACGCCCGCAGGGTTGATCACGTGTTCACGGATCGCTGCCTACGGTGGCGGCGCGTGGCGGTTCCGCCACCCGTCCACCATCTTTGAGGAGAGCGGAATGAACACCATGAACCTTCGATTGCTCGGCGTGGCGACTGCATCGGTGCTGGCACTGGCCGGTTGTGCGACGTCCGGTTACGGCTCGGCAGGCGCTGGCGCCGGTGTCGGCTACGGCAACAGCACCGCCAACTGTTATGACTGCGGCACCGTCACCCGTATCGAGCAGGTCAGCAGCGGCAGCACCGCGCCGCGCGCCACCGGCGCCGTGCTGGGCGGCCTGGTCGGCGCCGCTGCCGGCCGCGCCATCGCGAAGGACCAGACCGACAGCGAGGGCCGTCAGAACACCGCGACGGTCGCGGGCGCGGTGGCGGGTGCCGTGGCCGGCAACGCGATCCAGAACCGCACCGGCGGCGCGTCCTACAACGTGTACGTGCGCATGCAGGACGGTCGTACGACCGTTGTGACGCAGAACGATCTCGACGGTATCCGTGAAGGTTCGTACGTGCGCGTGTACAACGGCCGGGCGTGGGTGCGCTGATTCCACGACGACCGCAAGCAATGAAAAGCCCGGCCAATGGCCGGGCTTTTTTTGCGGCCCCAAGCCGTTGGGACTCACATCGGCTCGACCGCGTCGGCCTGCAGGCCCTTCTGCCCCTGTACGACGGTGAAGGAGACCTTCTGGCCTTCTTTCAGACTCTTGAACCCCTGCGACTGGATCGCGCGGAAGTGCACGAAGACATCCTCGCCATTCTCGCGGCTGATGAAACCAAACCCCTTGGCATCGTTGAACCACTTCACGGTGCCGGTCTCACGGTTCGACATGGTGACGCGCTCCTGGTGGAACATGAGGGGAATCCGGCGCCGGGGGCGCCCGGCACGGACTGCGGCGTGGTGCTGGTTGCAAGGAGCAGGCGCAATGAAACGAAGAGGCGGGGTTGAATCGACCGCTTCGGGCCACGTTTCAAGGTGACCCCTGACAAACACAGCGGACGAAAATTACGCCGCGTATTTTAAGAATGCAATCACGGCCGGAAGGCCATTTCGGGGACGGACACATGCCGGTTGAAACTCTTTATTACATCCTCGCAGGCGTGCTTATCCTGGTGGGTATCGCCGGCACGGTGCTGCCTGCCCTGCCCGGCCTGCCGCTGGTCTTCGCCGGCATGGTGCTGGCCGCATGGACCGGCGATTTCCAGGAGGTCGGTGTGCCCATGCTGGTGCTGCTCGGCCTGCTGACCGTGCTCTCCCTGGCCGTGGACTTCCTGGCGACAATGTTCGGTGCCAAACGGGTCGGTGCCAGCCGGCTGGCCCTGGTAGGGTCGGTGATCGGCACGTTCGTGGGCCTTTTCTTCGGGCCCATCGGGCTGTTCGCCGGTCCGTTCCTGGGCGCGCTTGCAGGTGAGCTGATCCATGGCCGTCAGATCCACGCCGCCGCCAAGGTTGGCCTGGGCACCTGGGTGGGCATCGTCATCGGTACCGTCCTCAAGCTGGGGTTGGCGTTTGCCATGCTCGGCCTCTTTGCGCTCGCGTGGTTCGTGTGACCGACCGCCTTTCACACCGCTTAACAGGCGTTTGACCCAGAGTGCCGCGCGTTCAAGGGGGACCGCCATGCCACGCAACTGGAGCCGGAAGAAAATGACCTGGACGATCGTGATCACCGTGCTTGCCACGATTCTGGTGGCGGCGATCGCCATGAACTTCGCCACGCCCGAGAAGACACTCGAGCGGAAGATCGAACACCGCTTCGCCGTCAGCGATCCCCAGTTCCGGCGCGAGATGGGCGTCATGATGGGGCCGGCGATCCTGCCCGGGAACCGCATCACGCCGCTTCGCAACGGCACCGAGATCTTCCCGGCGATGCTGCAGGCCATCGGCTCGGCACAGCGGACCGTCACCTTCGAAACCTATATCTACTGGTCCGGCGACATCGGCCAGAAGTTCACCGACGCCCTGGCCGAACGGGCGCGTGCCGGGGTCAAGGTCAATGTCACCATCGACTGGGCCGGCAGCGTCAAGATGGAAGAGGCGATGCTGCAGAAGATGGAGGACGCCGGCGTCCAGGTCGAGCGGTACCGGCCGCTGCACTGGTACAACATCGGCCGCCTCAATAACCGCACGCACCGCAAGATCCTGGTGATCGACGGCCGCGTGGGCTTCACGGGCGGTGTCGGTATCGCCGACCAGTGGATGGGCAACGCCGAAGACCCGGACCATTGGCGCGAGGAGCACTTCCGCATCGAAGGCCCCGCGGTCGCCCAGTTGCAGGCCGCCTTCAACGACAACTGGATCAAGAGCACCGGCGAGGTGCTCAACGGACCGGACTACTTCCCGCCGCTGGAGGCCGTCGGCGACAGCCCCGCGCATGTGTTCATCGCCTCGCCTGCCAGCGGCAGCGAAAGCATGCACCTCATGTACCTGCTGGCCCTTGCCGCCGCCGAGAAGACCATCGATCTGGCGGCATCGTATTTCGTCCCCGACGAGCTGACCATGCAGGCGATCATCGCCGCGCGCCACCGTGGCGTGCGGGTCCGCCTCCTCCTGCCGGGCGAGCACATCGACTCGGAAACCGTCCGACTGGCCTCCAAGGCCGAATGGGGCGAACTCCTGCTGGCGGGCGTGGAGGTCTACGAGTACCAGCCCACGATGATCCACGTGAAGCTGCTGGTGATCGACGGCGAGATGGTTTCGGTCGGTTCCACCAACTTCGATATCCGGTCTTTCCGGCTCAACGACGAAGCCAGCCTCAACATCTACGACCGCGAATTTGCCGCGCGCATGACCGAGGTCTTCGAGTCCGACCTGAAGAACACCAAGCAGTACACCTACGACCTCTGGCAGGCACGCCCGTGGAAGGACAAATTCGCCGAGAAGTTCATCCTGCCGATCAAGTCGCAGCTGTGATGCGCGCGATACCGGTGGTGCTGCTCGCGGCGATCGCGCCGATCGCCGTCGCCCAGGAGATGGCGGTATCGGCTGCCGACGCGTGCCGCGCGGTGGAGGCCGACTCCGAGCGCCTGGCCTGCTACGACAACGCGTTCGGGCGCAGTGCGGACAGCGCCCAGGTGGCCGATGCCGCCGCCGAGCAGGCGCGCCGGGCGAAGGAAGACATCGAAGCCTACGAACGGTTCCGCCGGCAGTCGCTTCCGCCGGCCGAGCGCGCGCGTGAAACGCTGGGCGAACTGTTCCGGGCCGAAGACGGGCCGGATGCGCTGGAGGCACGCATCGCCAACGCCGGCAAGGGCGGCCTGCTCGACAGCCGATGGGAGCTGGCGCGCGACTCCAAGCTGGGCGTATTCAACTTCCGTGCCTACAAGCCGGTCTACCTGTTGCCGGCGTTCTACACCACGGACGTCAACACCACGCCGCAGTCGCCCAATCCCGACAACACGGTTACCACGCCGCAGGCGTTGGACGATGTCGAGGCGAAGTTCCAGATCAGCTTCAAGACCAAGGCACTGGAAAACCTGTTCGGCGACAACGGCGATGTCTGGATGGCCTACACCCAGAGCTCCCGCTGGCAGGTCTACAACGGCGACAACTCGCGCCCGTTCCGCGAGACCAATTACGAGCCCGAAGTGCTGCTGGTATTCCGCAACGGCTACCGCCTGGGTGGTTGGCATGGGCGGATGGCGTCCATCGGCATCAACCACCAGTCCAACGGCCGCTCCGACCCGTTCTCCCGCAGCTGGAACCGCGTGATCGGCACCGTGGCGCTGGACCGGGAGAACTGGGCGCTGACGCTGCGCCCCTGGTGGCGGGTTCCGGACGGCAGCGAGGACGACAACCCCGATATCGAGAACTACATGGGCCGCGGCGACCTCACGCTGGTGCACACACGTGGGGGCCACGAACTTGCGCTGATGGCGCGGCACTCGCTGCGCGGTGGCGAGGACTCACGCGGGGCACTGCAGTTCGACTGGGGCTTCCCCATCAATCGCACCCTGCGCGGCCATGTGCAGGTGTTCGATGGCTATGGCGAGAGCCTGATCGACTACAACCACCGGGCGACCTATGTCGGGCTGGGCATCTCGCTGATGGAGTGGTTCTAGCGCCCTCGCGGGACGCGATCGCGAAGGCACCGACAGCTCGCCCCCGGCCCGCATCGGCCGTACTCTGGCCGCCCCGGCATCGGAGGACTCGCGCATGAAGATGCAACGCATCCTGTCGCTGGACGGCGGCGGCATCCGCGGACTGGTGACCAGCCTGTGGCTGGGTGGGGTCGAGGACACGCTGGCCCGCGCGGGCAAGACCGGCGGGTTGCTGAAGCACTTCGACCTCCTGGCCGGCAGCTCCACCGGTGCGCTGGTCGCCTGCAGCCTGGGGATCGGCCTGTCGCCTGCGCAGCTGGCCGATCTGTATCGCGATGAACGGCACACGATCTTCCCGGGCCTGGCCGGTCGCCTGTGGTCGCGCGCAGGCCGGCTGCTCACGCAGGGTCCGTCCGCCCCCCGCTACGACGGCGCGGGGCTGGAGAAGGTGCTCAGGAAGGTGTTCGGCAAGACGACGCTCGGTCAGCTGACGCTGCCGACGCTGGTCACGGCCTACGACACCGTGACCCGCACCCCGGTCGTCTTCAAAAGCTTTAAGCCCGAACACAAGGCCCTGCCCGTCTGGGAGGTGTGCCGCGCCTCCGCTGCCGCACCCACCTACTTCCCCGCGCACCCGATGACGGTCGAGGGCTACCGCTGCGCGCTGATCGACGGCGGCGTCGTCGCCAACAACCCCACCGCCTGCGCCATCGCCGAGGCCATGCGCAAGGACGCCCGCGTCGACAACAGCCACGACCTCACCGTGCTGTCGGTGGGCACGGGCGAGCGGAACCGGCCGATCGACCTCAAGTCCGCCCGTGAATGGGGCGCGCTGGAGTGGGCCATCCCCATCATCGACGTGCTGTTCGACGGCAACACCGATTCGGTGGATTACATCGCCCGCCACCTGGTCGGCGACGGCTACTTCCGCATGCAGACCGACCTGGTGGTGGGCATGGACGACCTGGACGACACCAGTTCGACCAATGTGTTCGCGCTGGAGAAGTTGGCAACCGACTACCTGCAGGCGGCGGCGACGCGGAAAGCGCTCAAGGCGCTTGTCTCGCGCCTGTAGGAGCGGCTTCAGCCGCGATCGCCTCCCTGTAGGAGCGACGTAAGTCGCGACCGCGCAAGCCTCCACCGGTTCGCGGTCGCGACTTACGTCGCTCCTACATTCGAGCGGCGGGCTTTCGCGGCTGAAGCCGCTCCTATAAAGGCGGGGTGCGTTGGAGGCGACGCCGTCAGGCCGGCTCGACCACCACCGGGATCTTGCCGATGCGGGCCTGCCACTCGCGCGGGCCGGTCTTGTGGACGGACTCGCCCTGGCTGTCGACGGCCACGGTCACCGGCATGTCCTGCACGGTGAACTCGTAGATCGCCTCCATGCCCAGGTCCTCGAAGGCGACCACGCGCGCGGCCTTGATCGCCTTGGACACCAGGTACGCCGCCCCGCCCACCGCCATCAGGTACGCGGAGCGGTGCTTGCGGATGGCTTCGAGCGCGATCGGGCCGCGCTCGGCCTTGCCGACCATGCCCAGCAGGCCGGTCTGGTCCAGCACCTGCTCGGTGAATTTGTCCATGCGCGTGGCCGTGGTGGGGCCGGCGGGGCCGACGACCTCGTCGCGCACCGGGTCGACCGGGCCGACGTAGTAGATGAAGCGTCCGCGCAGGTCGACCGGCAGCGCCTCGCCCGCGTCCAGCAGGCCGACGATCCGCTTGTGCGCGGCGTCGCGACCCGTCAGCAGCTTGCCATTGAGCAGCAGCACCTCGCCCGGCTTCCACGACGCCACGTCCTCGCGCGTCACGGTATCCATGTCGACGCGTCGGCCCTTGCTGGCGTCGTAGGTCAGCTCGGGCCAGTCCGCCAGCGACGGCGGCTCCAGCGTGACCGGGCCGCTGCCGTCCAGCGTGAAATGCGCATGCCGGGTGGCGGCGCAGTTCGGGATCAGCGCCACCGGCAGGTTGGCCGCATGCGTCGGGTAGTCCTTGACCTTGATGTCGAGCACCGTGGTCAGGCCGCCCAGGCCCTGCGCGCCGATGCCCAGCGCGTTGACCTTCTCGTACAGCTCCAGCCGCAGCTCCTCGGCGCGGTTGGACGGGCCGCGGGCCTGCAGGTCGGTGATGTCGATGGGCTCCATCAGCGACTCCTTGGCCAGCAGCATCGCCTTCTCGGCGGTGCCGCCGATGCCGATGCCGAGCATGCCCGGCGGGCACCAGCCCGCGCCCATCGTCGGCACGGTCCTGAGCACCCAGTCGACGATCGAGTCGGACGGGTTGAGCATCGCGAATTTGCTCTTGGCCTCGCTGCCGCCGCCCTTGGCCGCGACGATCACGTCCACCGTGTCGCCGGGCACGACCTTCATGTTCACGACGGCCGGCGTGTTGTCCTTCGTGTTGGCGCGCTTGCCGGCCGGGTCGGCCAGCACGCTGGCACGCAGCTTGTTGTCGGGGTGGTTGTAGGCGCGGCGCACGCCCTCGTTGACCATGTCTTCCACGCCCATCGTGGCATCGGCCCAGCGCACGTCCATCCCGATCTCGAGGAACACCGTGACGATGCCGGTGTCCTGGCAGATCGGGCGGTGGCCCTCGGCGCACATGCGCGAATTGATCAGGATCTGCGCGATCGCGTCCTTCGCCGCCGGCGACGCCTCACGCTCGTACGCCGCCGCCAGGTTCCGGATGTAGTCCACCGGGTGGTAGTAGCTGATGTACTGCAGCGCGTCCGCCACGGACTGGATGAAGTCCTCCTGGCGGATCGGCTGGGCGGCGGAGGTACGGGGTGCGGCGTCGGTCACGGCGGGCATCGGGCTGGCGGTGGGCCGGCTAGTTTACCGGCCGCGTCCCGCGCGAGCGCCCGGTGCCCTGGACCCGGTCGGGCGGGCCGCTACTCGTCCAGTTCCGGAAGCCGGGGCCGGGCCACGCGGGGCGCCAGGTGCGGCGCCTGCTGGAGCAACCGCCATAACGAATCGGGCGGCAACGCCACGGGATCGCTGCCAGTCGGTTGCGACGGGGTGGCCACCATCGGAGGCAAGCGCGCCTCCGCCATAGCCGGCACGTGATCCATGGCCTGGCTCCTCAAGGGTCTGGATGGCCACGTTGTACACCGCCCCCATTACGGGGCCGTTACCGGAAGGCGACCGCACGTCTGCCGATGC
>CAMPJI010000071.1 GCA_946886865.1 uncultured Lysobacterales bacterium
TCTGCATCGGCCAGAAGCAGGTGTGGTTCCTGCTGCGGCTGACCGGGCAGGAGTCGGATCTCAGGCTGGACCTCACCGAGAAGCCGGAATTCGACCATTGGCGCTGGGTCGACTTCTGGTACCCGGTCGAGCACGTGGTGGTGTTCAAACGCGGGGTGTATGCCCGCGCCCTGCGGCACCTCGCACCGGCCGCGCGGCAGGTGGCGGGCCTGCAGGCGGTGCCCCAGCCCGCGCCCGAGGCGCGCTCGGGGGCGTCCGGGTGGAGCCGGCCCCGTCCCGCGACGCGCGACGCGGTGCGTTCGCCGGCGTCGGGTAGCCGGGCTGCCGACTGAAGGCCACGGGCTGCCCGGGCCGCTCGGACCCTGTTAATTGACAATCATTCTCATTCCATGTGGAATATCGGGGCAGCCAGGCCGGCTGCCAGTTCGACGGGTCTTCCGCATGTACGTCTGCATCTGCAACGGGGTAACCGAGCGCGACATCCTCCAGGCCGCCGAAGCCGGCTGCCGGAGCGTGCCCGAGCTGACGATGCGCACCGGTGCCGGCGCCAATTGCGGCAGTTGCCTGGACATGGCCGCCTCGCTGCTGGACCAGGCCCGGGCGGCCCGCGAGATTCCGCTGCCGCTGCTTCAGCACGCCGCCTGAGCGGCCGCCCGCCTGGGTGCGGGCCGCTTCGAGTCATTCGCCACTGATTCGCGTCCGCGGTCGCACACGATTCGCGTTCCGTCACCGTGTGCGGCAAGCCGGTAGCATCGCCGCCATTCCCTAATCCGGAGCAGGCCATGAAAGGCGACGCCAAGGTCATCGAGTTCCTCAACAAAGCGCTCTACAACGAGCTGACCGCGATCAACCAGTACTTCCTGCACGCCAAGATGCTGAAGAACTGGGGCTTGAAGGAACTGGCCGACCACGAGTACGAAGAGTCGATCGACGAAATGAAGCACGCGGACAAGCTGTCCGAGCGCATCCTGTTCCTCGACGGCCTTCCGAACTTCCAGGCGCTGGGCAAGCTGCGCATCGGCGAGAATCCGCGCGAAGTGCTCAACGCCGACCTGGCGCTGGAGCTGGACGCGCTCCCGCTGCTGCGCGATGCGATCAAGCATTGCGAAAGCGTCAACGACTACGTCAGCCGCAAACTGTTCGCCGACATCCTCGAGTCCGAGGAAGAGCACATCGACTGGATCGAGACGCAGCTGGCGCTGATCGAGCGCATCGGCGAGCAGAATTACCTCGCCCAGCAGATCGAAGGCTGACCCGACCCGCAGGCGTGGTTTCGGCCGCGCCTATCCGGGGCCCACGGCCCTGCGGCGCAGGCGTGAGAGCGTGCGCCACACCCACCACACCAGCACGGCGATCAGCGCACTGGTCAGCATGGCCAGCCCCAGTGCCAGCCACGGGTAGCTGAAGGCCAGGGCCAGGGCGCCCACCACCGCGACGTCCTCGGCGGCCGAAGCCGCGACGTTGCTGACCGGCTCCGGAGAGGTATTGACCAGCGCCCGGCTGCCGGCCTTGAGCACGTGGCTGGCCAGCGCGGCGCCCGCGCCGGTCGCCAGCATGCCGGCACCGAGTTCGCCGTCCGGCGAGAGCGTCGCGGCGGCCAGGAAGGCCCCGGCGGGCACCCGCAGCAGCGTGTGCATCAGGTCCCATCCCGAATCCACGCCGGGGATCTTGTCGGCGAAGAACTCGACTGCCGCGAGCACGCCGGTGAGGCCGATCACCCACCACGATTGCGCAGCCTGCAGGGCCGGCGGCAGGTCCAGCCAGCCCAGCGCGCCGGCCAGACCGACACCGAACACCGTCAGGTACACGCGGATGCCGGCCAGCCAGGCCAGCACGACGCCAACTGCGAACAGGTGCGCATCTGACATGGCGACATCCCGCTAGACTCCAGCCGGGAGTATATGGGGAGCCTGCGCCGGTACGGGCTGGCAGCAACGATATGAGCAAACCGACCAACGCGCCGCCGCGGCGCTTTGTCATCGTGCCCGAGCAGCACGCACCTTCACGCCCCCGCCGCTGGGCGCTGGGGCTGGTGTGGCTGGCGTCGCTGGGCGTGGCCTTCGGTGGCACCGTGCACCTGGCGGCGCCGAACCTGCCGTACGTGGCGGCCGCCCTGGACGGCACGGCGGGCGACATCCGCCAGCTCCGCGAGGAGAACCGGCACCTGCGCCAGCGCGAGGCGGTGCTGGAACGCTCCGACCAGATCAGCCGCGTGGCCAACCAGGAAATGCAGGGCGCGCTGGCCGAACGCGACGACCAGATCGCCGCCTTGCGTGCGGACGTCGACTTCTACGAACGCCTCGTCGGCGCCACCACGCCGCGCAAGGGGCTGGCAGTCCATTCGGCACAGTTCTCGCGCGAGCCGGGTGGCAGCTGGCGCTACCGCATCGTGCTGACGCAAACGCGCGACCGCAACGCGGTCAGCCTCGGCGAGTTGAAGTTCGCCGTGGAGGGCGTGCAGGGCAGCCAGTTGGCCCGGGTCAACTGGGACCGCCTGCACCAGGCCGACGCCGCCCCCGCGCAGGGCTATTCGTTCCGCTATTTCCAGCAACTGCGCGGCAGCGTGATGCTGCCCGCGGGCTTCACCCCGCAGCGCGTGCGCGTCTCGCTGCGTGGCGACGGCACCGCACTGGAGCAGACGCTGCCCTGGGGCGCGGCCGGCTAGGCCGCCGCGCGCCACCCCCCCAACGACATCGAAGGACACGGCATGTTCAAGAACAAGGCACTTCCCGACGACCTCAACGTCGACACCCTCATCGGAAAGCAGACGGTCTTCCAGGGGGATCTGCATTTCCGCGGTGGCCTCTACATCGAGGGCCGCGTCATCGGACGCCTGATCGCCGACGACGGGGCCGAGGCGCGCTTGACGCTGGCCGAGGGCGGTCACATCGAGGGCGAGGTGCGCGCGCCCGTGGTGGTCATCAACGGGCGCCTGGATGGCGACGTGCACGCGGCTGAACGTGTCGAACTGGCCCCGAAGGCGCGCGTGACCGGCAACGTGCACTACCAGGTGGTCGAAATGTCGGCCGGCGCCGTGCTGACGGGCCGGCTGATCCACGCCGACACGGTCGACGCCGCGGGCGGCAGCAGGGCTGAACCGCAGGCGCTGCACCAGGCGGCCTGAGCGCATCCATCGGCTTGACGGCAGCGGCGCCCGCTCCTATACCAGCTGGATGACTGAACAGCCGCAGGCCGACCAGACCGACCCTTCGGAGGGCGCGCGCCGCGCGCCTCCAGCCCCCCCCAAGGCCGCAGCCGTTCCGGCGATCGGCACCGGCCGGAAGGTGATGATCGCCGTGTTCATCGCCGCCCTGGCCTTCGGCCTGTGGGGCGCGTGGCGCGTTCTCGTCCCCGGCCCGGGCGACGTGCGTGCCCGGCTGTCGGCCAGCGAGCGCGAACGCACATCGCTGCGCGAGCAGCTGGAGCAGGCGCAACAGCAGGTGGCCACCCTCGGCCGCTCGGACCAGATCAGCCGGGACGCCAACCGTGACCTGCAGGGCACGCTGGCGGAGCGCGACGAGGAGATCGCCGGGCTGCGCGCCGATGTCGCGTTCTACGAGCGCCTCGTCGGCGCTACGGCACAGCGGCGCGGCCTGACGGTCCACGCCATCCGCATGCAGCCCCAGAGCGGCACCGCCTGGCACTTTGCCTCGACCCTGACGCAGAACCTCAACCGCGGCGGCAGCAGCGCCGGCCGGGTCACCCTCTCGATCGAGGGCACGCGCAACGGCCGCCTGCAGACCCTGGATTGGGGCGCGCTGCGCCAGCAGGCCGACGCGCCGGGCGTGGAGTACTCGTTCAAGTACTTCCAGCAGGTCGAGGGCGATGTGTTCCTGCCGGAAGACTTCACCCCGGTGCGGGTGACGGTGCGGCTGACCCCGCGGTCGGGCGCGGCGGTGGAGGAGTCGTTCACCTGGGCGCAGGCCACCGCCGAGGGCGGTCGCGAGAACGGCGGCAGCGCGGGCTGAGCGGGTTCGCGCATCGCCGCAATGCTTGAACGGGCCGGCGCCGGCCCCCATCCTGTGCGGATGGAAACCACGCCGTTGCCCACCCTGACGCCGGACTACCAGTCCATCGACGCCCCGCTGGTGTTTACCGGGGCGGCCGCGGCCAAGGTCCGGCAGCTGATCCAGGAAGAGGGCAACGACGCGCTCAAGCTTCGGGTCTATATCCAGGGCGGCGGCTGCTCGGGCTTCCAGTACGGGTTCGAGTTCGACGAAGCGCAGGCCGAGGACGACCTGGCGGTGCGCACCGATGGGGTGACGCTGCTGGTCGACCCGCTGAGCCTGCAGTACCTGATGGGGGCCGAGGTGGATTACACCGAAAGCCTGCACGGCGCGCAGTTCGTCATCCGCAACCCCAACGCCAAGACCACCTGCGGCTGCGGGTCCTCGTTCTCGGCGTGATGCCAGCCCCGTGACGTCGACCGGGGCGCCCTTCGCCTTCATTCCCGGCTGCGGCCCCGATGCCGCGCCCATCGCGGCCCTGGACCGCGCCGACCACCTGCGTGACGACTCCAATGCGCTGGCCGCGCTCTGGAACGACGCGCGCGTGCTGCTCCTGGACGACACCGGCGCCGTGTGCGACGACGAGGGCCAGCCGTTGCCTTTGAGCGGCGCGCAGGTCAGCGAGGGCCCGGGTGGCGTGGGCGCAGCGGCATTCCTCGGGCTGGACGAGGGGGGACGGGGCTGGTTCGCACTGGATGCTTCGCTCACGGCCGTGACCGGCGCGCGTTCCGTGGACCTGCGTACCGCGGCCGCGACATGGCCCGCGCGGGAGGCAGCGGCGTTCGCCGGGGCCCGCGCGCTGCAGTCGTGGCGCCAGCGCCACCGGTTCTGCGGCACGTGCGGCGGGCAGGTCGCGATGCTACGCGCCGGCTGGCTTGGACAATGCCAGTCCTGCGGGCTGGACCACTACCCGCGCACCGATCCGGCGGTGATCGTGGCCGTCAGCGACGGTGCGCGCCTGCTGCTGGGACGCCAGTCGACATGGCCCGCACGCCGGTACTCGGTGATCGCCGGGTTCGTCGAACCCGGTGAGTCGCTGGAGCAGGCCGTCGCGCGCGAGGTGATGGAGGAAACCGGCCTGCGCGTCCGCCGCTGCCGCTACCTTGCGTCGCAGCCCTGGCCGTTCCCGGGCGCGTTGATGCTGGGCTTCGCGGCCGAGGCCGAGCCGGGGGACCCGCAGGTGGGCGTGGAACTGGAAGATGCGCGCTGGTTCGATGCCGGGCAGATCCGCGCCGCCGCCGCGCGCGAGGCCGAGCAGGGCGTCGACGATGACGGTCCGTTGCTGTCTTCACCCATCTCGATCGCGCGCTGGCTGATCGAGGACTGGCTCGCGGCCGCGGAACGCAATGCAGGCGCGAGCAACGCGGCGACCTGACCACGTACGCGACGGGATGCGTCCGCCGCTCGCGCACTGGCGGGGCCCGTCGTCCGCACCGGGTCGTCGCGTCGGATCGTCGCGCTAGAATCGACCGGCCCCGCCCGAGTACAGGACGCTGCAATGGCCGTAACCCTGATCGCCACCGTCGTCGCGCTCGTGCTCGGCCACATGGCCCCGTCACTGGCGGCGTCGGTGCGCCAGACCGGCTGGTTCGGCGACTGGCTGCGGGGCCTGGACGCGCGTTTCGGCGATGGCAGTTTCTGGCGCGGACGCTGGGGCATCGCGGTCGCGCTGGTGCCGCCGCTGCTGGTGATCGGGCTGTTCCAGCTCGCCCTGGACGGTCCGCTGTTCGGGTTGGCCGGGTTGCTGTTCGGCATCATCGTGCTGTTTTACGCCTGGGGACCGCGGGACCTGGATGTCGACGTGGATGCGATCGCGGCCGCCGATGACCCGCACGCGCGTCGCGACGCCGCCGCGCGGCTGTGGCCGGACGGCAGTACGCCGTCGCTGGCCGGCCCGGCGCTGGTCGAGGCCGTGTTCCGCAATGCCCTGCGGCGCTGGTTCGGCGTGCTGTTCTGGTTCCTGCTGCTGGGCCCGGTCGGCGCGCTGCTGTACCGGCTGGCAGTGCTGTCGGTGGAAGGCGAGGCGGCGCACGCGCTGCCGGCCGACACCGCGTCCGGCGCCCGTACGCTGCTGGCCGTGCTGGAGTGGCCCGTCGCGCAGTTGATGTCGCTGTCGACTGCGCTGGTCGGCAACTTCGACACCGCGCTGGGGGCCTGGCGCGATGCGGGGGGCGCCTCGCTCTCGCTCGACCACGGCTTTCTCGCTGCGGTGGCCCGTGCCAGCGTGCGCAGCGAACTGGCCGAGGAAGTGGCCGACTACGCCGACGAGTCCGGGCTGGCCACGCCGCCGGCGATCGTCGTGCTGGGCGAGCTGCCTGAGCTGCGCGACGCCATGAGCCTGGTCTGGCGCAGCCTGCTGGTGTGGCTGGCGGTGCTCGCGCTGTTCGTGATTGCCGGCTTCGTCAGCTGAAGCCACAGCCGGCACGGCGCGCATGCTGGCTCAGTCCGGCTTGCGGCACTGCGTCCCGGCACGCAACGCACCCGTGAGCGCAAAGCGCGCAAAGAGGTAGAGGCCATACGTGGCGCCGAGGGCGAGACCGGCATCGAGCCAGGAATCGAGGGCGCCACTGGAGCACGCTTGCAGCAGGCCCCACCCGCCGGCGGCCGCCATCACGCCAGCAACCACGCGCTGCCAACGCGGCGCACGCGTCGTCCCTGCAAGCTTGTTCTCGAGCTCCACGCTCAACCCGGCGCCAGCATCGTGAAAGGCCACACCGGCACATTGCGCAGCAGCCAGTAACCGCCGATCAACGCCAGCCAGAACCACGGCCCCAGCAGCAGGGCGACGGCCGCTCGCGGCAATGGAAGTTGGCGGCCACTCGCGTGCCAGAGCACCGCGCCCAACAAGGGCACCAGCACGAACAGCAGCGGGTTCATCGCGAGGGCGGTGGCGATGTCGCCATGCACCAGCGCGTGCAGGGCGCGGGTCGTCCCGCAGCCCGGGCAGTACAGCCCGGTGAAGGCCTGGAACAGGCACGGCAGGAACGGGCTGTCGGCCGCGTTCGGGTCGAAGCGGCGCAGCGACCAGCCCCCGAATCCGACCGCCGCGGCAGCACCGGCCATGGAGGCGGCAAGCCACCACCCGCGTCGTTGATCGGCCGGGGCCAGCAGGCGGCTCATACGGCCGTCTGTTGCGCCTGCTGCATCTGCTCGATCATCTCCAGGTACTCCTCGGTGCCGCCGCTCATGTAGCCCCACACGTTGAGCAGAAGGCCGAAGATCGCCAGGCCCGTGGCCACCCAGCACCACGTGCGGGCGGTGTCGGAGGCGCGGCGCGCGCCGTCGGCATCGCCGCGGTCGAGCTTGCCGTTGACCTGCGCGGCGTAGACGATCGCCACGATCCCGGGAATGCCGCCGACGAAGCAGCACAGGCAGAACGAGAAGATCGTCGACAGGATGGCCCAGGCCAGGTGGTTCGGAATGCGCTCGGCGGCGATCGGCGGCGGTGCGTTCATGGCGGTTTCCCGATGTGCGTCGCCGGCGGTGCCGGCGTCCCCGCGGGCATCCTAGCAGCGGGTTTCGCCGGGCGTCATCGCCGTGTCGGGGGGTTACGCCGCGTCGCCGCGCAGGGCGCGCACCTGTGTTTCCAGCGACGCCGCGTCGGCCACCGCGCCGTCCACCGGCGCCGCCGCGACCACTTCGACCGGTGCGCGGAAGCGGCGCGGCACGCGCATGCGGTCCAGCAGCGCGGACGCGCGGTTGGCGCGCCGGCTCCACATGCTGGCCCACATGTTGCGCAACGCCATCGGCACCACCGGCACCGCGCGCCGCTCCAGGATCCTTTCCACGCCGCCCTTGAACGGCGCGATGCCGCCGTCCTTCGTCAGCGCACCCTCCGGGAAGATGCAGACCAGTTCACCCTCGGCGAGCGTCGCATCGATCTCGTCGAACGCGCGCTGCATCAGTGCCGGGTCCTCGCGAGCACCGGCAATCGGGATCGCCTTGGCGGTGCGGAAGATCCAGCGCATCACCGGGATGTTGAAGATGCGGTAGTACATGACGAACCGCACCGGCCGCGGGATGCTGGCCGCCAGGATCAGCGCGTCCATGTAGCTGACGTGGTTGCACACGATCAGGGCCGCGCCTTCGTCGGGCACGTTGGCTTCGACGCCACGCACGCGCAACCGGTACAGCGCGCGCACCAGCACCCAGCTCAGGAACCGCATCGCGAACTCGGGCACCACGGTGAATATCCACAGTGCGACGACGATGCTGGCCACGCCCAGTGCCAGCAGCAGCGTGGGGATCGACCAGCCCAGCAATTGCTGCAAGGCGACCCCGCCGACCGCCGCCAGCACGATGAACACCGCGTTCTGGATGTTCATGCCGGCGATCACCCGCGACAGCTCCCCCGGCGGCGTGCGCGACTGAATCAGCGCGAACAGCGGCACCACGAAGAAGCCCGAGAACAGCCCGATGCCCGCCAGGTCCGCCACGATGCGCCACGCGCCCGGCTGCTGCAGGAAGCCCGCCACGTCGAGCCCGCTGGCGCCCACCGCGGGTGCGAATGCCAGGTGCAGGATGCAGGCGCTCATGCCGGCCGCGCCCATCGGCACCAGGCCGATCTCGACCGTGCGCGCCGACAGCTTTTCGCACAGCAGCGACCCCACGCCCACGCCGATGGAAAACACCGCCAGTGCGAACACGTAAAGCGTCGCCGTACCGCCCAGGTGCGTCTCGGCGTACACCGGCAGGTTGCCGGTCAGCAGCGTGCCGGTGAACCAGAACCAGCTCACGCCCAGCACCGCGTTGCGCACCGCCAGTTGCTTGCGCGCCAGGCGCCAGACCTTGATCGACTCGGTCAGCGGGTTCCAGTTGACCTTCAGGTCGGGCGCGGCCGCGGCGACCGGCGGGATGAAGCGGCTGGCGACGTTGCCCGCCAGCGCCAGCGCAATGACCGAGCCGCCCGCAACCAAAGGACCGTGCTCGCCGGCCACCGCGAAAATCAGCCCGCCGAACAGCATGCCCAGCAGGATCGAGATGGACGTGCCCATCTCCACCAGGCCATTGCCGCCGGTCAGCTCTTCAGGACGCAGCACCGACGGCAGGATCGAATACTTCACCGGCCCGAACAGCGCGCTCTGCAGCCCGGTGGCGAACAGCGCCACCAGCAGCACCCGCATGTCCTGCAGCCAGAACCCGACCGCGGCCACCGACATGATGGCGATCTCCATCACCGTGACGACGCGGATCAGGCGCGCCTTCTCCAGCTTCTCGGCGATCTGCCCGGCGGTGGCCGAGAACAGGAAGTACGGCAGGATGAACACCGCCGGCGCCAGCTGGGTGTAGATGCCGCGCGTGGCGTTGTCCATCGCACCGGCGACGACCATCACGCCCAGCAGGCCGATGATCGCCTGGCGGAACACGTTGTCGTTGAACGCGCCCAGCAACTGCACGAGGAAGTAGGGGGCGAAGCGGCGCTGGCCCAGCAGGCCGAACTGGCTGCGCGGCGGCGGCCGCTCCGCGGGTGGCGCGTGCGGGTGTGGCGGCTTGTGGCGCGTCTGGTCCGTCATGCGGGCTCCCCGGGAGTCGCGCGAGCCTAGCAGAGGCGTATGGCCGTCCGGCTGCCCCGCACGTGCGACGGGGCTCTTGGAATCTCTGTAGGAGCGGCATCAGCCGCGATCATGGTGCTGCGTCGGCTGCATGACGCGCTGTTCGCGGCTGGAGCCGCTCCTTCAGGCGAGGCGTCAGCCGCGCTCGCGCTCGATCGCACGCCAGCCGATGTCGTGGCGGTGGAACTCGCCGTGCCAGGAGATGCCGGCGACAGCCTCGTACGCGCGACGCTGTGCATCGGCCACCGAGTCGCCCAGCGCGCAGACGCACAGCACGCGGCCACCGGCGGTGACGGCCTTGCCGTCCACGAGCTTGGTGCCGGCGTGGAACACCTTCGTGCCTTCGACCTCGGGCACGTCCCAGGCGTTGATGGCGTCGCCCACGCGCGGCGTGCCGGGATAGTGCTCGGCCGCCATCACCACGCCCAAGGACGGGCGGGGGTCCCAACGCGCCTCGACCTCGTCCAGCCGCCCGTCGATGGCGGCCTCGACCAGCTCCAGCAGGTCCGACTGCAGGCGCAGCATCACCGGCTGGGTCTCCGGGTCGCCGAAGCGCACGTTGAACTCGATCACCTTCGGTGCGCCCGCCTCGTCGATCATCAGGCCCGCATAGAGGAAGCCGGTGAACGGGATGCCGTCGGCGGCCATGCCGCGCACGGTGGGTTCGACCACCTCGCGCATCACGCGCGCATGCACCTCGGGCGTCACCACCGGCGCCGGCGAGTACGCGCCCATGCCGCCGGTGTTGGGGCCGGTGTCGCCATCGCCCACGCGCTTGTGGTCCTGGCTGGTGGCCATCGGCAGTGCGGTGCGGCCGTCGACCATGGAGATGAAGCTGGCCTCCTCGCCGGTGAGCAACTCCTCGATCACCACGCGCGAGCCGGCTTCGCCGAACGCGTTACCCGACAGCATGTCGGTCACCGCGGCCTCCGCCTCCTCCAGCGTCATCGCCACGACCACGCCCTTGCCGGCCGCCAGCCCGTCGGCCTTGATGACGATCGGTGCGCCCTTCTCACGGACGTATGCCAGTCCCTGCTCGAGGTCAGAGTGCACGGCGTAGTGCGCCGTCGGGATACCGTGGCGTGCGAGGAACGCCTTGGCGAACGCCTTGCTGCCTTCCAACTGCGCCGCGGCCGCCGACGGCCCGAAGATGCGCAGGCCTTCATCGCGGAACCGGTCGACGACGCCCGCCACCAGGGGCGCTTCGGGACCGACCACGGTGACGGCGACATGCTCGCGCCGCACCAGATCCACCAGCCCATCGATATCGGTCGCGGCCACGCCGACGTTGCGGCACTTGCCCTCCGTCGCGGTGCCTGCGTTGCCCGGCGCGACCAGGACTTCGGTGACCCGCGCGGACTGCGCGAGCTTCCAGGCCAGCGCGTGTTCGCGGCCGCCGGCGCCGATGACGAGGATCTTCATTGCGTGTCCTTGGGGTGCGTAGGTGTCGGATGGCGGCGCGTGCGCGCGCCGCTGTCGTCCGCGGGCCGGTGATTTTACGTGACCGGCCGGGCGCCGGGTCCGGCGCTGCTAGGATCGACGGCCGCCCACCCGACCCGCCGACCCATGGATGCAGTCCTTCGCACGATCGAGACCGTACTGGCCCCGGTGATCGGCGGCATCAACGCGGTGCTGTGGGACTACGTGCTGGTCTACGGCCTGCTCGCGGTCGGCCTGTACTTCACCGTGCGCCTGCGCGGACTGCAGGTCCGGCGGTTCGGGCACATGCTGCACGTGATCGGGCGCGGCACCGACGGGGATGCCGCCGGCATCTCGCCGTTCCAGGCGCTGTGCACTTCGCTGGCCTCGCGGGTGGGTACGGGCAACCTGGCGGGCGTGGCGATCGCGCTGAGCCTGGGCGGGCCGGGCGCACTGTTCTGGATGTGGTGCACCGCGGCGCTGGGCATGGCGACCGCTTATGCCGAGAGCGCGCTCGCGCAGCTGTACAAGGTGCGCGACGAGAAGGGCCAGTACCGGGGCGGGCCGGGCTACTACATGGCGCGCGGGCTCAGGGCGCCGTGGCTGGGTGTGGCGTTCTCGGTGTGCCTGGTGTTCTCGTACGGGCTGATCTTCAGCAGCGTGC
>CAMPJI010000072.1 GCA_946886865.1 uncultured Lysobacterales bacterium
CTCGACCGGCGTCCCCAAGGGCGTCGTGTACCGCCACCGCCATTTCGTCGCGCAGGTCGACATGCTGCGCGAGGCGTTCGGCATCCAGCCCGGCGGCGTCGACCTGCCGACCTTCCCGCCGTTCGCACTGTTCGACCCGGCGCTGGGCGTGACCTCGGTGATCCCGGACATGGACCCGACGCGCCCCGCGCGCGCCGACCCCCGCAAGCTGCACGACGCCATCGCCCGTTTCGGTGTCGACCAGCTGTTCGGTTCGCCCGCGCTGATGGCGGTGCTCGCCGCGCACGGAGAACCGCTGCCGACGCTGCGCCGCGTGACCTCAGCCGGCGCCCCGGTGCCGGCCGACGTGGTGGCGCGCATGCGTGAACTGCTGCCGGCGGATGCGTCCTTCTGGACGCCCTACGGCGCCACCGAATGCCTGCCGGTCGCCGTCATCGAAGCGCGCGAACTGCAGGCCACGCGCAGCGCGACCGAAGCCGGCGCCGGCACCTGTGTCGGTCGCGTCGTGGCGCCGAACGTGGTGCGGATCATCGCGATCACCGACGACGCGCTGCCGACGTGGGCCGACACGCGCGAGGTCCCCGCCGGCCAGGTTGGCGAGATCACCGTCGCCGGCCCGACCGCGACCGACACCTACTTCAACCGCGACGCGCAGACGCGGCTGGCGAAGATCGTCGAGCCGCTGCCCGATGGCACGCAGCGCGTCGTGCACCGCATGGGGGACGTCGGATACGTCGATGCCGAAGGGCGGCTGTGGTTCTGCGGTCGCAAAGCGCACCGCGTCGAGACTGCCGCGGGCCCGCTGTACACCGAGCAGGTCGAACCCGTCTTCAACGTGCATCCGCAGGTGCGCCGCACCGCGCTGGTCGGCACGGGTGCACGCGGCGCGCAGGTGCCGGTGCTGTGCGTGGAGCTCGCGGCCGGTGCGTCGCGCAGGGACTGGCCGCGCATCGAAAGCGGGTTGCGCGCGCTGGGCCGCGGCCACGTCCACACCGCCGGCATCGACACCTTCCTGTGCCACCCCGGGTTCCCCGTCGACATCCGCCACAACGCGAAGATCGGTCGGGAGAAGCTTGCAGCCTGGGCAGCCCGGCGATGAGCACCGCATCCTTTGTAGGAGCGGCTTCAGCCGCGATCGGTCGCCACCGTCGCCCTGCCGCCTCCACGATCGCGGCTGAAGCCGCTCCTACAGGCACCCCGCGCGGCATGGAGCGTTCCATATGAAAATCCTCGTCACCGGCGGCGGCGGCTTCCTCGGGCAGGCGCTGTGCCGTGGGCTGGTCGAACGCGGCCACGACGTCGCCAGCTTCAACCGGGGGCACTACGCGGAGCTGGACACCATCGGTGTGGTCCAGCATCGCGGCGACCTCGCCGATGCCGCGGCTGTGCACGCCGCCGCGGCCGGGTGCGAGGCGGTGTTCCACAACGCCGCCAAGGCCGGCGCGTGGGGGCCGTATGAGGACTACCACCGCGCCAACGTGGTCGGCACGCGCAACGTGATTGCCGCCTGCCGCGCGCACGGCATCGCGCGGCTGGCCTACACGTCGACCCCCAGCGTCACCCACCGCGCCACGCATCCGGTCGAAGGTGGCACCGCCGACACCGTGCCCTACGGCGAGGGCTTCAAGGCGCCGTACGCCACGACCAAGGCGATCGCCGAGCGCGAGGTGCTGGCGGCGAACGACGCGACGCTCGCCACCGTGGCGCTGCGCCCGCGGCTGATCTGGGGCCCGGGCGACAACCAGCTGCTGCCGCGGCTGGTGCAGCGTGCGCGCGCCGGGCGCCTGCGGCTGGTGGGCGACGGCAGCAACCGCGTCGACACGACGTATATCGACAACGCCGCGCAGGCGCACTTCGATGCGTTCGAGCACCTCGCGCCCGGCGCGGCGTGCGCCGGCCGCGCGTACTTCATCAGCAACGGCGAGCCGCTGACGATGCGCGAGACGCTCAACCGGCTGCTGGCCGCGGTGGGCGCGCCGACGGTCGACAGGCACGTGCCGTTCCCGCTGGCCTACGCGATCGGCGCGACCTGCGAAGCGGCATGGACGCTGTTGCCGCTGCGGGGCGAGCCGCCGCTGACGCGGTTCCTGGCCGAGCAGCTGGTGACGCCGCACTGGTACGACATGGCGCCGGCGACGCGTGATTTCGGCTACGTGCCGCGGGTGTCGTTCGACGAGGGGCTGGCGCGGTTGCGCGCGTCGTGGGACGCAGGGCACTGACGCGGCCGCAGCGCCATGACGGAGCCCGCAACGCGCCCCGCTAGAATGCGGCCCATGACCCACACCCCCCCGCCGACACCGCTGGCCGCGCTCAAGCCGCTGGCCGGCCGCGCGCTGCAGGCTGCGCTCAACCGCGCGCTGGCGCTGGACCCGGATACCCGCGACAGCCTGCGCGCGCTCGACGGCCGCACCGTCGCGCTGCGGCTGGCGTCGCCGCCGCTGGCGCTGCAGGTGCGCGTGGCCGGCGACCGGCTCGAAGTCGGGCCGGTGCCGGACGCGCAGGAACCCGACCTCTCGGTGCGCAGCACCCTCGGCGGCCTGCTGTCGCAGCTGCCGTTCCTGCGGGACGACAGGTCCGCGCCGGTGGGCCAGCTGCGCATCGAGGGCGATGCCGACCTTGCCCGCCGCCTGCAGCGCATGGCCGAGCGCTTCGACCCGGACTGGCAGCAGCCGTTCGTGGCGGTGATGGGTGAGGTGATCGGCGTGCAGGTGGCGCAGGCCGTGGCCGGTGCGCTGCGGCATGCGCGCAGCGCCGGCTCGGCGTTCGCGACCAGCGCGGCCGAGTACGTCACCGAGGAGTCGCGCGACGTGGTCGGTCGCGCCGAGCTCAACGCCTTCCACGACGACGTCGACGCCGTGCGCGACGACGTGGAGCGGCTCGCCGCGCGCGTGTCGCGCTTGGGCGGCGGAGCGCCGCGATGAAGTCGGCGCTGCGTGCCTGGCGCATCGGCCGCGTGCTGCTGCGCTACCGCCTGGACGCGCTGGCCGACGACACCCCCGCCGAGCGCTGGCTGAAACTGGCGCGGCCGTTCGTGCCGCGGGCCTCGCGCGAGATCGAGGCGATGCCGCGTGGCGCGCGGCTGCGCATGGCGCTGCAGGAGCTGGGGCCGATCTTCGTCAAGTTCGGACAGATCCTCTCGACCCGCCGCGACCTGGTGCCGCCGGACGTCGCCGAAGAGCTCACGTTGCTGCAGGACCGCGTCGCGCCGTTCGACGGCGACGCCGCGCGCGCCATCGTCGAGCAGGCGCTGGACCGGCCGGTCGCGGAGGCGTTCGAACACTTCGACACCGCCCCGCTGGCCTCGGCCTCGATCGCCCAGGTGCACGCCGCCGTGCTGCCGGCCACCGCCACCGCGCCGGCGCGCGAGGTGGTGGTCAAGGTGCTGCGTCCCGGCATCCGCCGCCAGATCGCCGCCGATGTCGCGCTGCTCAAGACGATGGCCGGCGTGGTCGAGCGCACCCACCCCAACGCCGACAAGATCCGCCCGCGTGAGATCGTCGCCGAGATCGAGCACACCCTGGCCGCGGAACTGGACCTGCAGCGCGAGGGCGCCAATGCCAGCGTGCTGCGGCGCTTCTGGCAGTACAGCGACGATCTGTACGTGCCGGAGGTGGTGTGGAGCCACACCGGCGAGCGCGTACTGACCCTCGAGCGCGTGCGTGGCATCCCGTCCGACGACATCGCCGCGCTGGACGCGGCCGGCATCGACCGCCGCGCGCTGGCCGCCAAGGGCGTGCGGGTGTTCTACACGCAGGTGTTCCGCGACAACTTCTTCCACGCCGATGCGCACGCCGGCAACATCTGGGTCGACAGCGACCCGGCGCGCCGCGACAACCCGCGCTTCATCGCGCTGGACTTCGGGATCATGGGCCAGCTGTCGGACGAGGACCAGTACTACCTCGCCGAGAACTTCATGGCGATCTTCAACCGCGACTACCGTCGCATCGCCGAGCTGCACGTGCAGGCCGGCTGGATGCCCTCGCACATCCGCATCGATGAACTCGAAGCTGCCGCGCGCTCGGTGTGCGAGCCGTACTTCACCCGCCCGTTGAGCGAGATCTCGCTGGCCGAGGTGCTGGTGAAGCTGTTCAAGGTCGCCCAGCGCCATGAACTGACCCTGCAGCCGCAGCTGATCCTTCTGCAGAAGACGCTGCTCAACATCGAGGGCGTGGGCCGCCTGCTGGATCCCAAGCTGGACATCTGGGCGGTGGCGCGCCCGGTGCTGCAGCGCATTCTGGTGGAGCGCTACAGCCCGCAGAGGCTGGCCGCGGAATTCCGCAAGCGCCTGCCGGAGTTCGTCACCCGCGCGCCGGAGATGCCGCGCCTGCTGCACGCGTGGCTCAGCCAGCAGGTCGAAGGCCGGCACGAACTGCGCATGCGCTCGGACGACCTGGCGCAACTGACGCGCTCGGTGCGCGAGGCACAGAAGCGCACCGTCGCCGCGATCCTGGGCACCGGCCTGCTGATCGTCGCCGCCGTGCTGTACGGGCTGGAGGCGGGCGGGCCGTCGCTGTGGTCGATCCCGGCGTCGGCGTGGATCGCCGGCCTGGGCGGGCTCTGGGCGCTGCTGGCGGCGTGGCCGCGGCGGTAGTTTCTTCTGGCTCGCCGGGAGCGCTCTCACTCCCTCCCCTGCCTGCAGGGGAGGGTTGGGGAGGGGTGCTTTGAACCCGCGAACCCCATGGAGCAATGCCGCATGGAGCGCGACATCGATGCAACGGATCTGGCACCACGCCCGCGACCTTCGAACCAACGCCACCGACGCCGAACGGCGACTGTGGCGGCACCTGAAGGGTCGCCAGCTATGCGGCCTGAAGTTTCGCCGCCAGTTCGCGATCGCAGGCTTCGTCGCCGACTTCGCATGCGTCGAGATCAATCTGGTGGTCGAACTCGATGGCGGACAGCACAGTGAGCGCGCGGCGGAAGACGCATCGCGCACGAAGCGCATCGAAGCGAATGGTTACCGTGTGCTGCGTTTCTGGAACGACGATGTGCTGACGAGGACGGATGCAGTGCTGGACGAAATCCACCGACATGTCGAAGAGATGACCGCTTGAACAGCACCCCTCCCCAACCCTCCCCTGCGGTCGCAGGGGAGGGAGTAGATGCGTCGCTGCTCGCACTCGGCGTGCTCTATCGCGACGACCGGCTGGCCGTGGTCAACAAGCCCGCCGGGCTGATGGTCCACGACAGCGCACTTGCACGTGGCGAGACGGACTTCGCGGCCGACCGGCTGCGCGAGCAGTTCGGCCGGCCCATCTTCCTGGTGCACCGGTTGGACCGTGCGACCAGCGGCTGCCTGCTGCTGGCGTTCGACCGCGACACGGCCTCGGCGCTGGGCAAGGTGCTGATGTCGCGCGAGGTCGAGAAGGACTACTGGGCGGTGTGCCGTGGCTGGCCGGAGGCGGCGTTCACCATCGACCACGACCTCGACGGCGGTCCGGGCAAGCCGCTGAAGAAACCGGCGGTGACGCGGTTCGAGCGACGGGCGTCGGTGGAGCTGGCGTTGCCATCGACCGGCTTCGAGACCTCGCGTTACGCGTGGCTGTCGGCGCACCCGGAGACCGGGCGCTTCCGCCAGATCCGCCGCCACCTCAAGCACGCCAGCCACCACCTGATCGGTGACACCAGCCACGGCGACGGCCGCCACAACCGCACGTTCCGGATGATGGGCATCCACCGCATGCTGCTGCACGCGCGGCGGCTGGCGTTCGCGCATCCCGTGCATGGCGGGGCGGTCGAAGCCGTTGCGCCGGTGGACGCGCCGTTCCAGCGCGCACTCGACCTGTTCGGTGCGCCCGGCGCACCGGCTGCACCAATGGAAACGGCCGACGCCCCGCGCTGAGCGGGACGCCGGCCGCCTGGAGCTGCGTTACTCGGCGTCGTCGGTGCCGTCGGCGTCCTCGGTCGCGGCGCTGTTCGCAGCCGCGGCCTTGGCCGCCTGCACCTCGATCTCCTGCTGCATCTGCTGCATCGCCGGCGCCATCAGCTGCTGGGTGGCGACCATCGTGTTCTGCATCAGCTGCGGCATCTTGTCGAGCAGGGTCTGGCCGGCGTCGCTGCGGTAGAACTCGATGAGCGCGGCCACGTCCTGGTCGTCGAACGACCGGGCGTAGATGTCGCGGTACACCGGCTGCACCTTGTCCCATGCCAGCGTGGTGCGCAGGTTGCTCATCATCCGGTCGAGCATCGCCTGGATCTCGGCCTTTTCTTCGGCGGTCAGGTCCTTGCCGGCGGCGGCCTGCGCAACGGCCTGCTGCTGCATCGCCTCCACCTGCGGCCACATCGCGTCGAGCGTCTGCTCGACACGCATGACGTTCATCAGCTCGTCGACCTGGACGTCGCTCGGCGGCGCGGCAAACGCGAGCGGGGCGGCAAGGGCCAGCGCGGCCGCGCAGGCCAGCGAACGGGCGGCAATCTTCAGACGCATGGTGCAACTCCTTCCTGGATTGAGGCCCGCATCCTCGCGGCCGCCCGGATCGGCGTCAACGTCCGGTGGCCGACCGCGCCGGCGGCAGGCCCTACAATCCGGGGCTGCGTCCATCCCCCGCCGTATGCCAGAGCCGATGCCGTCGCCGCGCCCGCCGTCCATCCCCGAGTCCGAACTGGTCGAACGGTTCGTGCGCGCGACCGGGCCCGGGGGGCAGAACGTCAACAAGGTGGCCACCGCGGTGGAGCTGCGCTTCGACGTCGCCGCGTCGCCTTCGCTGAGCGAGCCGGTGCGCGCGCGCCTGCTGGCCAAGCGCGACCGCCGCATGACCGGCGAAGGCGTGCTGGTGATCAACGCCCAGCGATTCCGCACCCAGGACCGCAACCGCCAGGACGCGCGCGAGCGCCTGGCCGCCTTCATCGCCACAGGCCTGATGGCGCCCAAGAAGCGTGTCGCCACCCGGCCTACGCGTGGCTCGGTCGAGCGGCGCCTGGGCGCCAAGCGCGAGCGCAGCACGGTCAAGCGCGGCCGCAGCGCCAAGGCGTGGGACTGATGGCGGAGCCGGTCGACGCGCCGCGGCATCCACCCGGTGGCCCCCGGGTGCTGCCGTTGCCACCGCAGGCGCCGCGCGTGCCGCCCAACGCCTTCAGCCGCTGGCTGGGGCGGACCGTGCTGCGCCTGGGCGGCTGGCGCATGGTCGGCGCCTTCCCCGACCTGCCGAAGGTGGTGCTGATCGGCGCGCCGCACTCGACCAACTGGGACGGCATCTGGGGCTTCGCGGCCAAGATGGCGCTGGGGCTGGACATCAAGATCCTCGGCAAGGATTCGCTGTTCCGGGTGCCGGTGCTGGGCGCGCTGCTGCGGCGTTTCGGCGTGATCCCGGTGGACCGCAGCGCCGCGCACGGCGTGGTGGAGCAGGCCGCGGAGATGATCATGGCCGCCGACCGGCTGTGGTTCGGGCTGGCGCCGGAGGGCACGCGCCGCCTGGTGGAGCGCTGGAAGCCGGGGTTCTGGAAGATCGCCCGCGCCGCCGGGGTGCCGGTGCTGCCGGCGTACTTCCACTACCCCGACAAGGTCATCGGCATCGGCCCGCCGTTCGAGCTGACCGACGACATGGACGCCGACCTCGCGCGCATCCGCGACTGGTACCGGCCCTGGCAGGGCAAGTACCACGGCACGCCCTGATCGGGCATGGCCCGGCGGGTTCTGCCGCGGAGGGTCAGCCCCCGCGACTCCGTAGGACGGGTGGAGCGCAGCGATACCCGTCGCTTCAACAATTGCCGGGGTTGATCGGTATCGCGTCGCTCGACCCATCCGGCGGGTGCGTACGACCGGCCATCCGCCTACCCGCACCGCCCGTCCTTGGCGCGACCGGGTTGGCATGTTTTTTGCGCCTCAGTTCCCACTTCGACGGTGCCCGCTTCGGCGGGCCCGACGCCCGGGATGGAGCCCAGCGCGGCAAAGGGGGACCAGTGCAGGCAGTCGCGGCCATGACCGCAGACATCGGCGCGACCGCGCACGGGCGCCATGCCCGGTGCGCCGGTCGATCCCGCCCCGCCACGACAGGAGCCGCGCGCCATGGGCACGCCGTCGCTCTTCGCGCTTAATCCCAACGCGCTGCTGAGCGCGTTCGGCTTCTGGCGCGGGCCGGACCCGACCGTGCCGACCCCGGCCGAGCGCTGGCAGGACGCCAGCGTCGACGTGGTGATCCATGCCGACCGCCACCAGCACAGCATCGCCTACTGCCTGGCCGCGCTGCAGCGGCAGACCCTGCGTCCGCGCCAGGTGCTGCTGATCGACGACGGCGGCGCCGGCCGCGACCACACCGTGCAGATCGCCCGCGAGTTTTCCCGCGCCAATGCCATGCCGCTGGTGGTGGTGGAGCGGATGTGGTCGATCGGCCGCGCGCCCACGCTCAAGCGCCAGGCGCGCGAGCTGGACTGCGACGTGCTGTTCGCGCTCGACGGCGAAACCGTGCTCGAGTCGCCCGACTACATCGAGCGCTGCGTGCGCGAGCTCTACCAGGGGGCCGGCATCGCCAGCGCCACGGGGACCATCTGGCCGATGCGCGAGGGCGACCGCCGGACGTGGGCGGCGATGCCGGAGTTCCGCCGCTGGGTCGGCCGTGACGAATACCGCGACCCGCTGCTGCGCGAGGACCCGGTGCACCGTCTGCTGTGGTGGGCCGGCAATGCCTACCGCGAGACCGTCGCCGGGTTCCAGCAGCGCTTCCTCAACCGCGGGCTGATGGCGCTGCTGGGCGGCGTCGCGCACCCGCCCGGCTGTGCGGTGGCCTACCGGCGCCGCTACCTCAAGGACGTGTTCGACCGCTACGAGCCGGTGTTCGGCGACGACCTCACTGGCCTGCCGGACCTGTTCATCGGTTTCGCGCTCAACAACGTCGGCTACCGCAACGTGCAGCTGGCCGAGGTGCAGGTGCGCGCGGTCTACGGCGATGTCCTGCAGGTGCCGGCGCACTCGCGGCACGACACGCTGGCGTTCCTGCAGGCCTGCCACGACTTCGACAGCCTGATGCGCACGCCGCTGCGCTGGCCGCGCCAGTGGTGGGAGCGCTGGCGCCGGCGCGGGCAGCGCCGCTCGCCGGACTGGCGCGAGCTGCGCCGCGTCGCCGAGGCCTACCGCCAGCCGTTCGGCGAGCGGCTCACGCGCCAGCACGGCCGCCCGATCGGCTGGGCGCTGTTCTTCGCCGCGGTGGAGAAGGTGGTGTTCCCGATCGGCCTGCTCGCGCTGGCGGCGACGGGGCAATGGGTCGTGCTGGCCGCGGTGGTGGCGGCCGAATGCGTGGCCGCATGGGGCGTGTTGCTGGCGGTGACGCCGCGCGGCCGCCTGGCGATGCTGGGCAAGGCGGTGCTGTTCACGCCGATGCGCTACGCCCTGATGATGCAGGAGCTGGGCACGGTGCTCGGGTTCTTCCTGCGACGCTCGCTGCGCACCCGGCGGCGGCTGCGGCGCTAGCCGGCCACGGGGTCAGCGCTGCGACGGGCCGGTGTCGTCGTAACCGCCGCGCTCGAACAGCGCCGGCTGGATCAGCTCGCTGAAGGCCCGTGCCTGCGGGCTCAGGTACTTGCCCTTGCGCACCACCACGCCGTAGCTGCGGGGCGGGAAGTAATCGGCCAGCGACCGTGCCGCCAGACGCGCGCGGTCGGCCTCGGTCAGGCAGATGGCGGTCACGATGCTGATGCCCAGTCCCATCGCCACGTACTGCTTGATCACCTCCCAGCCGCCGACTTCCAGCGCCACCGTGTACGGCACCCGGTTGCGCTGGAACACCAGGTCCACCAGCCGGTAGGTGGTCAGCCGCTGCGGCGGCAGGATCAGACCGTACGGCGACAGGTCGGCCAGCGTGAGGTCCGGTTTGGACGCCAGCGGATGGTCGGGCGGCGTGATCAGCATCGGATCGAACCGGTACACCGGCGCGTAGTCGAGGTCCGCCGGCACGTCGAGCATCGAGCCCACCGCCAGGTCGACCGCGTCCGAGCGCAGCAGGTCCAGGCCGCCGGCGCCGGTGACGTTGTGCAGGCTCAGCCGCACCTCCGGGTGCGCGGCGCGGAACGCCTCCACGATGCGCGGCAGCAGGTAGAGGATGGTGGAGCTGCCGGCGGCGACGTTGAGCTCGCCCGCGTCCAGGCCGCGCAGGCGCTCGTCGAACGCGCCCTCCAGTCCGTCGAAGCCCTCCACCAGCGGGCGCGCCAGCTCGTACAGCGCCTCGCCTTCCGGGGTCAGTACCAGGCGCCGGCCGCTGCGTTCCAGCAGGCGCTGGCCCATCTCGCGCTCCAGTGCCTGCAACTGCAGCGTCACCGCCGGCTGGCTGAGGAACAGCGCCTCCGCCGCGCGCGACACCGACCCCAGGCGGGCCGTCTGGCAGAAGGCACGCAGGGGCTTGAGGCGGTCACCCTTGTAGGCGAAACGGTGGCTGGCAGGCACGGCCGGCAAGGCTTCCATGTGGGTATAAGAAGAACAAATACCACGTATTGATAACTCTCGTTTGTCAAATACCAGACGCCGCCGCATGGTCGTGGCCCGCCCCAAAGGAGCCATCGCATGTCGGCTGTCCTGCAGAACCTCCCGTCCATCGATTCCGAAGCGACCGTCCCCGCCGGGCTGGCAGTGTCGGCCCGCGAGTCCGGGCAGGAGCGCCTGCTGACGCCGGGGGCGTTGTCGTTCCTGGCCGGGCTGCACCGCGCGTTCGAGGCCGTCCGCCAGGACCGGCTGGCCGCGCGGCGCGAGCGCCAGGCCGCCTTCGACGCCGGCGCGCTGCCGGACTTCCGGCCGGACACCGCCGCGATCCGCAGCGGCGACTGGCAGGTCGGTCCGATCCCGCCGGCGCTGCTGGACCGCCGGGTGGAGATCACCGGTCCGGTCGACCCGAAGATGGTCATCAACGCGCTCAACTCCGGCGCGCAGTGCTACATGGCCGACTTCGAGGACAGCACCAGCCCCACCTGGCGCAACCTGCTGACCGGCCAGCACGCGCTGCGCCGCGCGGTCGCCGGCACGCTGGACTGGATGGCCCCGGACGGCGGCCGCCACTACACGCTCCGCCCGCAGGACGAGCAGGCGGTGCTGATCGTGCGCCCCCGCGGCTGGCACCTGGACGAGAAGCACGTGGCCGTGGACGGCGCGCCGATGTCGGCCAGCCTGTTCGACGCCGGGTTGTTCCTGTTCCACAGCGCCCGTTCGCTGGCCGCGCGCGGCCGCGGGCCGTACCTCTACCTGCCCAAGCTCGAGTGCATGGAGGAGGCCGCGCTGTGGAACGCCGCGCTGGCCCACGCCGAGCGCGCGCTGGGCCTGCCGGCCGACAGCATCAAGGTAACCGTGCTGATCGAGACGCTGCCGGCGGCGTTCGAGATGGACGAAATCCTGCACGCGCTGCGCGGGCGCATCGTCGGGCTCAACTGCGGGCGGTGGGACTACATCTTCAGCGCGATCAAGACGCTGCGCGCGCACCGCGGCCGGGTGC
>CAMPJI010000073.1 GCA_946886865.1 uncultured Lysobacterales bacterium
TTCCTCGGCCTGGCCGCGCTGGTGTCGGTGGTGCTGGCGGCCGTGGCGGTCGCCATGGCGGCGCGCCGCCACAGCGAGCGCCACCTCTCGGGCACCGCGGTGATGCGCTGCCTGGGCGCCAGCCAGCGCACGCTGGTGGGCGTGCACGTGGGCGAACTGCTGCTGCTCGGCCTGCTCGCCAGCACGGTCGGCGTGGCGATCGCGTTCACGCTGCAGTGGGCGATCGGCGGCTGGCTGGAGGGCGCGCTCGGCCTCTCGATCCCGGCCGCCGGCGTGATGCCGGCGCTGCAGGGCTATGCCGTCGGGCTGGTGGTGCTGCTGGCCTTCGGCGCGCCGCCGGTGCTGGCGCTGCGCCGCGTGCCGGCGCTGCGCGTGCTGCGCCGCGACCTCGACCCGACCGAACCCAGCGCCTGGGCGGTGGCCGCCGTGGGACTGGGCGGCCTGGCCGCGCTGCTGTGGTGGAAAGCCGGCTCGCCGGAACTGGCCACCGCCATGCTGCTGGGCATCGTCGCCACGCTGGCGGTGCTCGCGCTGCTGGCCTGGGGGCTGATCGCGCTGGTACGCCGGCTGCGTTCGCGCCTGCGCGGCAGCCTGCGCTACGGGCTGGCCAACGTCAGCCGCCGCGCCGGCACCAGCGTGGCGCAGATCGCCGCGCTCGGCCTGGGGCTGATGGCGCTGCTTCTGCTCACCTTCGTGCGCACCGACCTGCTGGACCGCTGGCAGCTGGCGCTGTCGGCGGAGGCGCCCAACCGCTTCATCATCAACGTGCAGGACGACCAGCTGGACGACGTGCGCGGTTTCATCGCGCAGCGCGGCGTCGCCGAGCCGGTGCTGTTCCCGATGATCCGCGCGCGCCTGGCCAGCCACAACGGCGAGGCGGTGACCGGCGAGGACTACGAAGCCGAAGACGACCGTGCCCGCCGCCGCGCCGACCGCGAGTTCAACCTGTCGGTGGTCGATGCGCTGCGCGAGGACAACGAGGTGGTGGCCGGCGAGTTCTGGGGCGCCACGCCGCCGGCCGCGCCGGAACTCTCGATCGAGGAGGACTTCGCCGAGTCGCTGGGCTGGAAGCTCGGCGACACGGTCGGCTTCGACATCGCCGGCCAGCCGTTCGAGGGCACCGTCACCAGCCTGCGCAGCGTCGACTGGGAAAGCTTCCAGCCCAACTTCTTCGTCATCGCCTCGCCGGGTGCGCTGGACGGCTTCGCTGCCAGCCACATCACCGCGGTGCACGTGCCGGCGACGGACACCGGGTTCACCGGCGCGCTGGTGGAACGCTTCCCGAACCTGTCGGTGATCGATGTCGATGCCGTGCTCACGCAGGTGCGCAGTACCGCCGACCAGGTCTCGACCGTGGTCGAGGTGGTGTTCTATTTCTCGCTGGTCGCCGGCCTGCTGGTGCTGATGGCGGCCGTCAGCGCCAGCCAGGACGAGCGCCTGCTGGAAGGCGGGGTGATGCGCGTGCTGGGCGGCAGCCGGCGCCAGTTGCGGCTGGCGCAGGCGTCGGAGTTCGCGGCCATCGGCCTGCTGTCGGGACTGGTGGCGGCCATCGCCGCGTCGGTGCTGGCCGGCGTGGTCGCCACGCAGGTGTTCGACCTGCCGTGGCAGGCCAACTGGGCGATGGCGGCGTTCGGCGGCGCCCTCGGCGTGGTGGCCGCACTGGCGGCCGGGCTGTTCGCCACGCGCCGCGTGCTGGACGCACCGCCGTCGGTCACGTTGCGGGAGCTGCAGGGGTGATTCGATCACGCCACGACCAAGCCCTGAGCCGCCGTTCCCGTGCAGGCGGGAACCCATGGACGTACATCGCGACATGACCGCCGACGTGCCCCCGGTCGTGCGCACCGTCGAGATCAGCAACGCCCTTGGATTCCCGCCTGCGCGGGAATGACGGCAGGGGGCGGGGCGCACTCATGACCTGCGGCCAGGACGGCGTTCGGGAGCAGCGGCCGAAGTCAGCCGACGCCGGTCAACGCCGCCTGCAGCTGGTCGACGCCGTAGGGCTTCTGCAGGCAGGCGTCGGCAACCGAGCCGCCGGCCAGCGCCGCGGCGTCGTCGCCGGTGGCGAGCACCACGCGCAGCGACGGTTGGCGCTCGCGGGCCTGCCGCGCCAGTTCGACCCCGTGCATGTCGGGCAGGTGGACATCGGTCAGCAGCACGTCGCCGCCGCCGTCCAGCGCCTGCAGGGCGTCGCCGGCGGTGGCAACGGCCTGCACCTCGTGGCCCAGCCGGGCCAGCAGTTGCGCGGTGGTGCGGCGGCTGTCCTCGTCGTCCTCCACGAAGACGATGCGCAGGCCGCCTGCCGCCGTGCGCGGAGGCGCCGGTGACGCATCGCCACCGCCGGGCTGCGGGTGTTTTGCGGGGCCGGCGGTGGCCCCAGTCGCGTCGACCGGCGAGCCGGGCAGGCGCTCCAGCGACTGCCGCAGCCGGCGCGCGAGGTCTTCCCGTCGGTAGGGCTTGCCCAGCAGTTCCACGCCCGGGTCGAGCCGTCCGCCATGGAACACCACGTCCTCGGTGTAGCCGGACGTGAACAGCACCGCCACGTCCGGCAGCAGCGTGCGGGCGCGGCGGGCCAGTTCCGGGCTCTGCACCGGGCCGGGCATCACCACGTCGGTGAACACCAGGTCCACCCGGGTGCCGGCCTCCAGCAGGTCCAGCGCGGACTGCGCGTCGGCGGCCTGCACCACGCGGTAGCCCAGCGAGCGTACGGTCTCGACCACGCTCTCGCGCACCGCCGCGTCGTCTTCCACCACCAGCACCGTCTCGTGGCCGCCCCGCACGGGACCGCTTTCCGGGTCGACCCACGGCGTGGCCGGGCGGTCGCTGCGCGGCAGGTAGACGGTCACCGCCGTGCCTTCGCCCGGGGTGCTGTCCAGGGTCACCTGGCCACCGGTCTGGCGCACGAAGCCATACACCATGCTCAGGCCGAGGCCGGTGCCGCGGCCCTCCTCCTTGGTCGTGTAGAACGGCTCGAACGCGCGCCGTACCACGTCGTCGTGCATGCCGTGCCCGGTGTCGGCGATGCGCAGCACCACGTAGTCGCCCTCGACCAGTTCCGGGTGCGGGCGCTGCCCGGGACCGACGGTGAGGTTGGCCGCGGTGATGGTGAGGCGCCCGCCATGCTCCATCGCGTCGCGCGCGTTGATGGCCAGGTTGAGCACGGCGTTTTCGAGCTGGTGCGGGTCGGCTTCCACGGTCGCCAGCGCCGGGTCGATGTCGACGCGCAGTTCGACCCGCTCGCCCAGCGTGCGCCGCAGCAGGTCGTCCAGCCGTCGCAGGCGCTCGCCCAGGTCCAGCACCACCGGCGCCAGCGGCTGCTGCCGTGCGAAGGCCAGCAGCTGCGAGGCCAGCTTGGCCCCGCGCTCCACCGCGTCCATGGCGGCGTCGACGTGGCGCGTGGCGCGGGTGGCCTGGCCGATATCGCCGGCCAGCAGCTGCAGGTTGGCGCCGATCACCTGCAGCACGTTGTTGAAATCGTGCGCCACGCCGCCGGTCAGCTTGCCGACGGCCTCCATCTTCTGCGCCTGCAGCAGCGCGGCCTCGCTCTCCTCCAGCGCGCGGGTGCGCGCCTGCACCAGGTCCTCCAGGTGGTGGCGGTACTGCTCCAGTTCGGCCTGCGCCAGCGCCTGCGGGGTGATGTCGTGGCCCTGCACGAAGATGCCGATCACCTCGCCGTCGGCATCGCGCACGGGCTGGTAGACGAAGTCGACGAACGCGTCCCCGGTCTCGCCCGGGGTGTCGCCGGCGATCCGCACGCGCATGCCCCGTCCCACGAACGGCCGGCCCGTCGTAAACACCTCGTCGAGCAGCTTGATGTAGCCCTGATCGACCACCTCGGGCAACGCCTCGCCCACCGTCATCCCCGCCACGGCGGGCTTGTTGACCAGCTTGAGGTAGGCCGCGTTGGCCAGTTCGAACCGGTGCTCCGGCCCGGAAAGGTACGCCATGAAGCCGGGCGCGGCCTCGAACAGGCCGAGCAGGTGGCGGCGCTGCGACTCCAGGGCGCGGTTGCTGGCCTGCACCGTCTGGGCGCGGTGCAGCACGCCGATCTCCATCTGCTCGGCGCGCGGCGGCCGTTCGCCACGGCGGCGCTGTTCCAGTTCGGTTTCCATGCGGTGCAGTTCCGTGACGTCCACGGTGTGCTGCAGCACATGGTCGATGCGGCCATCGGGGGACGGCACGGGGGTATGGGTCGCGCTCCAGAAGCGCTCCTCGAACACCGTGGTGCCGTCGGGGGCGGTGCGCGGTATGGAATACCGGATGACACTCAGCGTATGCGGCTGCCCGGTGTCGAGCGCATGCTGGAGCGATTCGCGCAGTTCGCGCACGGCCTCGTGGCCGGGGTCGTCCGGGTCGTCGGGGTCGCCGGGGAACGCCTCGAACAGCGACACACCCAGCAGCTCTTCGCGCGTCCGGCCGGTGGCGGCCAGGTACGTGGCGTTCATCCAGACGTAGCGGAACTGGCGGTCCAACACCATGTAGGGGTTGGGCGAGAGGTCCAGCAGCGCGGCGAAATCGATCACGGTCAGCGTCCCCTGGCGGCCCGGACCCGGTGCGCTGCGTGCGCGGCGGCCGCGCAGGGGCGGTGTGCAGTCCAGCCGCGGATTGTGCGCGATCCCGATGTGGGTGCGGGGTCAACGCCGGCCGACCCACGCGCCGGCCCAGGGCGGGCGGGTCGCCTTGAACGCCGCGCAGCTGGAAGCCCGCGCAAAAGGAAGGGACGGCCCGCGCACGGGCCGTCCCCGGTGGTGCCGCATCGCCGACGAGTGCGCTACGGCACCCGAACGCGGGGCGTGGGGCCGGTCAGGACGCCGGCATCAGCACCTTGTCGATCACGTGGATCACGCCGTTGCTGCTGCGCAGGTCCGCGGTGGTCACGTTGGCGGTGTTGCCCTGGGCGTCGGTGACGGTGACGCCACCCGCCGGGTTGGCCTTGGCGATCAGCTCGCCACCGGCCACGGTGGTCAGGCGGGCTTCGCCGTTGCCCGCTTCGATCTGCTGCGTCAGCGCGGCCGCATCCACGTTGCCCTCGACCACGTGGTAGGTCAGCACGCCGGTCAGCTCGTCCTTGCGGTCAGGCTCCAGCAGGCCATCGACCGTGCCGGCCGGCAGCGCATCGAACGCCGCGTTGGTCGGCGCGAACACCGTGTACGGGCCAGGGCCCTGCAGCGTCTCGGCCAGGCCCGCCGCCTGTACCGCCGATACCAGCGTGCTGTGGTCGGGCGAGTTGGACGCATTGGCGACGATGTCCATGTCCGCGCCCGGCGCGGCCATCGTGTCGTCGGTCATAGCGTCGGGCGGGGTGGCCATCGGATCGGTGGCCGGGTCGGTCATGGCCGGGTCCGGCGTGGCGGCGGCCATGTCGGCATCGGCGTCGGCGTTGTCGGCCGAGCAGGCGGCCAGCGCGATACCGGACATCAATGCGAGGGTCAGCAGTTTGATCTTCATGGGGTGGGTTCCTGTGGGGGATGGATCGGTGGGGGATGGACGTTTGGGGATAAAAGGAGCGGCGGATCAGCGGGTCGCCGGACCCGACCCGCATTCACGTGCAGCGCGTGGGCGGCTGCGACCAACTGCGGCTGCGACGTGGCCACGCTACGGAGGCGGGTGTACGGGGCGTGTCCCCGTGACGTGGGCAAGTCGTTAAATCAGACGGTGCGGTGTCTCTCCGGCCGATCGCGCGGGCCGTGCCCGGTGGGCCGGTGCAGCAGGGTCTCCTCGTCGGATGGGGGCTGGCAGCTACGGCGCGTCCGCGCGACGGGATGCGCGGCGCCATGTGCCGGCGAGCATCGATTCACCGCGTGTCGCAGTTGGCGAGCGCCGTGTGAAGGCGCCGGGCCGGCGCTTGGGCCCGCCGCAAAGGGCGGCGCCCGCCACGCGGGACGCGGCGGGCGCCGGAGATGGCTGGAGGCGCGGTGCTTCTCAGCGGTCGAGCGGTTGCGGCTCGGCCTGGAACCGGCGCGGGTAGTCGCGTTCAGTGGCGACCCGCTCGACCTCGGCATCGTCCAGCGATGCCGGGGCATACACCGCGTAGGCGACACGGTCGTCGCGCCGCCCGACATGGTGCAGGCGGTAGCGCGGCTGCCCGCCGCCCGTGTTCTCCGGGTAATGGCGCGGCGGCTGCGTGCCCTCCAGGTCCAGTTCGCTGTTGTCGACGGTGCCGCCGATGAAGAGCGCTCGCATGGGAACTCCTTGCACGTGGGGGTGCATGCAGCGTGTCGATGCGACCGTTGGACCGGCATGAAGCCGGCGTTCGATGGATGCAAAGACGCGCGTGCGGTTCAGCGCGCGACGGGCCGCGATCAGAGCCCGGGCGTGGCCAACCGGCGGCGCGGGCGCAGATGCAGCCACACGGTCTGCGCGACCAGCACGATGGCGATCGCGACGGCCACCCAGGCCGCGGTGTCGGCGCCCGGCAGCTCGCCGCGCGACTGCTTCACGTACACGGCCGCCAGCCCCCAGAGCGCCGCGGCCACGTACGCCAAGTGACCGCGCAGCCCGTGGTTGACCAGCAGCAGGACCACCGCAGCCGCCGCGAACAGCCCCAGGCTCCAGCCGAGCATCGCCCCCGTGTCGAGCACGGCGTAGGCCACCAGCACCTGCGCAGTGTTCAGGAAGGCGGCCAGCGACAGCCAGCCGGCGTGCAGGGCCAGCGGAGCGGTCGCCCAGAGCCCCTGGCCCCTCATCGGTGCCGGGTCGCGGGCCAGGACGAGGGCCGCGGCGGCGATGCACGCCAGTGCGCCCCAGATCACCAGCAGCGCCAGGCCGAACCACTGCTGGGAGAACACCGGCATCCACAGCGCGGTCAGTGCGAAGCCCGCTGCGGCCAGTGGGCGCGCCCGGTCCAGGGCCGCGGATGCGGCGCGCGCGCGCCACTGCCACACACCAAAGGCGACGTCCCAGGCGAAGATCAGGCCCCAGATGGAGAACGCGTACCCCGCCGCGACCAGCAAGGTCGGATAGCGGTCGGAAATGGTGCCGTTGTCGGGGCCGAACGCACCGGTGTTGGAGAGCCAGGCGATGACCGGCATCAGCAGGGCGAACAGGATCGCAGCAACGCGCATGGCAACACTCCGGCATCGGGGACAGCGCACCCTGCCGCGCGCGACGTGAAGCCGGCGCGGAAACGCGGCCGCGGCGGGCGGCGCGTAGAATCGCCGACCCCCTCTCCCGAGCCCGTGCATGCGCGCCGAATCCGATCCTGCGCTCGAAACCCTGATGCTGCCGCTGGCCGACGGCCGGCTGGCGTGGCCCCGGGACGGAGCGCTGTTCCTGCGCGCGCGCGATGGCTGGCCGCTGCATGCCGCGCCGCGCCCGGGGCTGGTGGCCGAGCAGAGCTTCCGGCCCGACGCGCAGGCGCTGGAGGCGTCGGGCATCGCGCTGGCCACGCCGGGCGATGCGCGCCGCTACCCGCTGGTCATGCTGCTGCCGCCCCGGCAGCGCGACGAGTCGCGCGCGCTGATGGCCCGCGCCATCGCGTCGCTCGCACCCGGCGGGCGCGTGCTGGCGTGCGTGCCCAACAGCGAGGGCGCACGCTCGGCCGAGCAGGACCTGGCGGCGATCGCCGGCCCGCTGGAGACCATCAGCAAGCACAAGTGCCGGGTGTTCTGGACCGCGCCGCTGGACGGCCCGGCCGACGCCACGTTGGCCGCGCGCTGGTTGGCGCTGGACGAGGTGCGCACCATCGGTGATGCGCGCTTCGTGAGCCGCCCCGGCGTGTTCGCGTGGGACCGCATCGACCCGGCCTCGCAGCTGCTGGCCGAACACCTGCCCGCCGACTTGGCGGGCCGCGCCGCCGACCTGGGCGCCGGCTTCGGCTACCTGTCGGTGGAACTGCTGGAGCGCAGCCCGGGCATCAACACCGTGCACCTGTACGAGGCCGAGGCGCGCGCGCTGGAGCTGGCGCGCCGCAACCTGGCGCCGTTCGCGCCGCGCGCCGCGCTCGAGTTCCGATGGCACGACGTCACCGCGGGCCTGCCCGAGACCTACGACGTGATCGTCAGCAACCCGCCGTTCCACACCCAGGGCCGCGCCGACCGGCCCGACATCGGCCGCCGCTTCATCGCCGTCGCCGCACAGGCGCTGCGGCCGGGCGGGCGGATGTGGCTGGTCGCCAACCGGCACCTGCCGTACGAATCGGTGCTGGACGCGAGCTTCGGCGAGGTGCGCACCGTGGCGCAGCGCGACGGCTTCAAGGTGATCGAGGCGGTCAAGGCGATGCCGTCGCGCCCGGAGCGCGCGCCCAAGGCCTTCGACCGCACCGCCGTGCGCAACGCGCACCGGTGAAGAGGCGCCCATGAAACTGGTCAAGCTGATCGCCAACCTCGGCTACGGCAGCCGCAAGCAGGTGGCGCTGATGTTCCGCGAGGGCCGCATCACCGACGCCGCGGGCGAGGTGCTCTACGCCGACGACCGCGTCGACCACGCCGCCATCCGCGTCGACGGCGAGCCGCTGGACCCGCCGGCCGGGCTGGCGCTGATGTTGCACAAGCCGGTCGGCTACACGTGCTCGACCAAGGACGCCGGCCGGATCGTCTACGACCTGCTGCCCGCGCGCTTCCGGCTGCGCTCGCCGCTGCTGTCGACCGTCGGACGGCTGGACCGCGACACCAGCGGGCTGCTGCTGATGACCGACGACGGCCAGCTGCTGCACCGCATCGTGTCCCCCAAGTCGCACCTGCCGAAGGTGTACGAGGCGACGCTGGCGCAGGACCTGCGCGGCGACGAAGTCGCGCTGTTCGCCAGTGGAACGCTGCTGCTGGAGTCGGAGACCACCCCGTTGGCCCCGGCCACGCTCGACGTGCTCGGGCCGCGCCACGCGCGCCTGACCCTGACCGAAGGCCGCTACCACCAGGTGCGGCGGATGTTCGCCGCCACCGGCAACCACGTCGAGGCACTGCACCGCCCGCGCGTGGGCGGGCTGTCGCTGGGCGAGCTGCCGGCGGGTCAGTGGCGCGTGCTCGGCGAGGACGACCTGTCGAGGCTGTTCGACGCGTCCGGCACGTAGCGTCGGCATACGCCGCAGTGGCGGCCTCGAGGCACCTGTAGGAGCGGCTTCAGCCGCGATCCAAAAATCGGACCCGCACGGAAGGCACCGGTCGCGACGGCAAACCGGAGCCGTTGTAGGAGCGACGTGAGTCGCGACCACGTCGCACCGGAACGCCACGGGTCGCGACTCACGTCGCTCCTACACATACTCTGCAGCTGCGATGGCGGCTGAAGCCGCTCCTACAGGTGCGGCATCGGCGGCTTCAGTCGCCCTGCAACAACCGCCGGTACCCGTCCTCCCCCAGCCGCTCCAGCGTCGCCAGGTTGCGCTCGACGATCACGTCCGGGTCGGGGAACGCGGCGACCGCGCGCTCCACGCTGGCCTCGCGCAGCAGGTGCAGGGTCGGGTAGGGCGAACGGTTGGTGCAGTTGCCGGCGTCGTCCGGATAAGTGCCGGCGAACACGTAGTCGGGGTGGAAGCTGGCGACCTGGATCTCGCCTTCCAGCCCGAGCGCGTCCACCGCGGCATCGGCCTGGTCGAGGAAGTCGTTGTAGTCCATGAAGTCGGCCAGTACGTGCGGGTGCACGATCAGCGTGGTGTCGACCACCTCCGGGTCGACATCCGCCAGCCACGCGAGTTCGGCGGCCAGCTCCTCCAGCAACGCCTCGGGCGTCGTCGCCTCGCTCAGCACGTAGCGCACCTGGTCCTTGGCGTGCACGGCCTTGGCGAACGGGCACAGGTTGAGCCCGATCACCGCGCGCTCCAGCCAGCGCCGGGTGGTGGTGATGGGGTCGGTGTCGGTACCGGTACCGGGATCGGGCGGCGGCGCTGGTGGCATCGTCATTCGTCCCGGGGCGCGTGGCCCAGGTTGCGCTCAGTCACGGTCGCGCCCGGTCGCGGCCACGCTCAGTCACGGAAATTGTCGAACTGCAGCGGCCGTTCGAACTCGCCCGCCTTCAGCAGCGCGATGGCCGACTGCAGGTCGTCGCGCTTCTTGCCGTTGACGCGCAGCTTGTCGCCGTTGATCTGGGTGTCGACCTTGAGCTTGGCGTCCTTGATCGCGCCCTGGATCTTCTTGGCCAGCTCGCGCTCGATGCCCTGCTTGACGGTGATGGACTGGCGCGCACCGGCGAGGTTGCTTTCGACCTCGCCGAACTCCAGGCAGCGCGCATCGATGCCGCGTGCGATCAGGCGCCCGCGCAGGATGTCCTCCATCTGCTTGAGCTGGAAGTCGCTGGGCGCGGACTGTTTGATGGTCGCGTCGTCGAGCTCGAACTTGGCGTCGACGCCCTTGAAGTCGAAACGCGTGGACAGCTCGCGGTTGGCCTGGTCGACGGCGTTGGTCAGTTCGTGGCGGTCGACTTCCGAGACGATGTCGAAGGAGGGCATGGCAGGGCTCCGCGGAAAACGCGAAGCCTACCGCGACCGTCAGGCGACGGCAGCCCGGGTGGCCGCATTCCGGCCGCCCCCTGCCATTGCCGGCGCGGCCTTCAACTCCATTGCCGGGCCGCGGGCGCCGGCCTGCCCGCCGCGGGCAGCCGCCGCAGCCGCACACGCACCGTGCCCGCGCGCGGCGCCGCATGCGGGCGCACGGCGGGCGCGGCCTGCACCCGGTTGGCGGCGACGCCGCGCGCCAGCAGGGCCAGGCGGAAGGCCTGCGCACGTTGCAGCTCGTCCGCGGCCCCCTCGGCGGGCGGTACGGAGGCCTGTTCGACGCTGATGGCCAGGCGCCAGTCGCGCTCGGCGTCCAGCAGGCGCGCCAGCGCATCCAGTTGCGTCGCCGCCTCCGGTGGGAGCTCGCCGGTGCCGGCGTCCGCCGGCAGGGTGAGGGTGGCCTCCTCGCCCTGCGCCAGCGCCCGGCGCCAATGCGCCTCGGCCGGGGCCGCGCCGGGTGCGGCCGCCGGCGACCGGGTGACGTCGGCGGTGGTCAGTGCGGCGTCGTCCGGCCCCCGCGTGGTCACCGGCGGCGTCGACACGCGTGCCGGCGGGTCGGCGCCGGGCATCGCCTGCCGTTCGCAACCGGCGAGCGCCAACGCGCCTCCTAGCGTCCAGGCGACCCAGGCGAACGGCATCAGGGCCCGTCCCGCGGGCGGGCGGCCGGCAGGCGGGGCGGCGGTACCGGAAGGGCGCGGCATGCAGGTCCCCGGCGGGCGGCAGGTGGGATGGCTTACCGAGGCATACGCGAAACGGCGACGGGACCAGCCGCAGCCGTCGGCTGCCGGCACCGCCGGCCGGGTAAGCTGCCGGCCCCGCCCCGACCCCGCCGTCGATGCCCCTGCTGCTGGTGCCCCTGTTGCTGCTCGCGGTCATCGTGCTGTGGGCCTGCCTGCTGCCGCTGGCGCTGCTCAACCGCTACCGGCGGGG
>CAMPJI010000074.1 GCA_946886865.1 uncultured Lysobacterales bacterium
CCCCAACACGAAGTCCGACAGCCTCCCCGCAACCCCGCCGTACCAGAGCGCCGCCACCCCCAGCAGGTTGATCACCACGCTCATCCAGAACCCCGTCTGGAACGACGCCTTCACCGTCTTGTGCCGCATCTGTTGCTGCGCGATCAGCCCGCCCGGCCAGCCGCCGAACGTGTCCAGCGCGTGCAGCGTGGCCTCGGGCGTGCGCTGGCGCCTGGGCTTGCCTGCCGCGTCCTTGTCCAGCACGTAGGCGATGTACGACACCGCGCTCATCACCAGGTACACCAGTGTCACCAGCGCGGGCACGACCCCCGCCCCCATCAACGCGACTGCCACCGCCAGGAACGCCACGGCAATCGCCGTCCGCGGAATGCGTACCGGCGCCCGGTGCCGGGCGGCGCGGCGCGGGGGCGCCTTGGATGCGACGGCACGCTGGCCCGCAAAGCGCACGTCCACCGCGTTCACCCGCCCCTTGCCGTCCACCTGCGTCGCGTAGGAAATCAGGTCGCCCTCCAGCGGGCGGCGCGCTGCGTGCTGGAACGCCTTGATATGCACGAACGCCCGCGCCCCGCCGTCGTGCGGCGTCACGAAGCCGTAGCCCTTGCCGTCGTCCCAGCCGGTGATGCGGCCGGCGCGGCGGGTGGCGGTGTCGATCGCGGATGGACGCAGGCGGGTACTCATCGGGTCGGTACGGCCAGGCGATCGGTCACAGTGCCGGACGGTCGGCGTTGAGCACCTGCAACGCCTGACCCGTGGTTTCAGGCAACACGTGCAGGTCGGTCAGCAGCAGGGCGGCGCCCGGCTGCAGCAGGGGAGTAACTTCCCGGGTGAACGCCGGCGGCAGCACCACGCGCGCGACATCCTCCGCGGCCACCGCCTTGCCGGCCTCGTCCTCATGGCCCGGAATGCCGATCCTGCGCCACGTCGGCTCCTGGCCTGGCGTGTGGGACGCGACCACGTACGCGTGGGTGCCGCTTGGCGGCGCGCCGTTGCGGAAGTCGACGCGTGCGCGTCCGATTTCGGTGCCGTTTCGGAACACGAACACGCGCCGGTCCGTCGTGCTCATCACCATCGACAGCGGGCCCGACAGCGACGTCTCCGGGTGCCAGCGGAACGACTCCCGGGCGCCGAGCAGCGGCCCGGCGTCCTCGGCGCCCGTCCGGGGATCGATCGGGCTGGCCACCGCCGGATGCACCACGTCATCCGGCGACACACCGTCCTTCGCGATCACCACCACCATGCCCATGGTGGTGGCATCGAACAGCAGGCGCGCGAACTCGGTGGGCAGGTGCACGCACCCGTGCGACTCCGGATAGCCCGGCAACCCGCCGGCATGCAACGCCACGCCATCCCAGGTCAGGCGCTCCTGGTAGGGCATCGGGGCATTGTTGTACGTGCTCGAGTGGTGGTTCTTGTCCTTCTGCAGGATGGTGAACACGCCGGTCGGCGTCTCATGGCCGGGCTTGCCGGTGCTCACGGTGGACACGGCCACCAGCAGCCCGTTGCGGTACACATAGGCCCGCTGCTCGGTCAGGCTGACCACCATCGCCATGGGCCCCATGTCCCTGGCATCGCCGCCCCACACCCATTCGCCCGCACGCAAGGCCGCCGGGGGCGTCCCGGCAGGACTGGACGTCGTCGCACCCCAGACGGGCGTGGCCTGCGCGGCGTCCGGGGCCAGCAGGAGCAGCACCACCAGTACGGTCGTTCGGATCACCATGGCATCCTCATCGGCAAGGGCATCGGGTCCCGCTGGAGTCTCAGGGCGGCGCGGCCGGATCCGCGGCCGCACGTTCGGACGGATCCGCCGGGGCAGTCAGCGCATGCCCCACCACCGCGTTGACCGCCGATCCGATCACCAGCACCAGCGCGGCCGCCAACAGGCGTCGCCACAGGCTCAACGGCGTGTGGGCACGGAGCCACGCCGCTTGCGCCAGCCAGAACCACACGGTGGCCGCCAGAAACAGGCCTATGGCGACCCGCAGTGCCCACGGCCCGCCCAGGGTGATCAGGGTCAGGGACAACGACACCGTGAACGCAAACGGGGCGACCAGGTAACACTGCTCGTAGAACGGCGCCCGCAGGGTCTCCCGATCCACGGGTGTGTGCGTGCGCACCAGGGCATACACCGCGCCCGCCAGCGACCACACGCCAAAGGCGATGGTGCGGTACAGCAGCAGGTTCTGTTCCGACGACAGCAGCACGCTGCCCAGGCCCGTGTCCGCCTCGGGCACCGGACTGCGCACCGCCAGGTCGATGAAATGCGAGATCAGCACGCACAGGATCAGCAGCAGCGGCGGGCTGATGGCCGCACTGAAGCGGGTCTCGCTTTCGGAGGCCAACTGGGCACCGGCATAGGCGGTCATCCGCCGCGGCGAGGCGACGATGCGCCAGAGGGTGCGCGGCAACAGCACCAGCCACGTCAGCGCTTCGTAGACGAACTCTTCGAACGACTTGAGGATCTTCAGGAAGTCCATGGGTCATCCACCGGATGGCGCCGCCCCGCTCCGTCAGGGCGTTGGGCCACATAGTGCATGGCGGCGTGATCAAATGCAGCCGGTGGCCCCATGGAGCCGTGCGATGCGCCTTTCAGCCCCGCAGGACCGTCCCGACTTTCCCTTCTACCTCGGCCGGCCGGTCGGCCTGTCCGGGCGGCAGTGGGGGGTGGTGCTCGCCGGCGTGGCGCTGGCGTTGTGGCTCCTGGTCGCGCCGTGGACGCGTCCGCCGCCGCCCTGGGGCGTGTGGATACCGGCGCTGCTGTTCTGCCTGGTGCCGCTGGGTGTGCTGGCGCTGGTGGCCGGGCGCCACTGGGCGGCCCTGTTCCATCGCCCCAGCGGCCGCGACCTGCGGCTGATGGTGGGCATTGCCGCGCTGAACCTGGTGGTCACTGTGCTGCTCGGCCTCCTGGTCAGTGGGCAACACCATGTCCAGGCCAACCCGCTGTTCCAGTCCCTGGGCGAGGCGGACACCGCCACCCGCCTGCACACCCTGGCCGCCATGGCGCCGCAGTTGCTGGGCGAGGAGCTGTTCACGATCCTCCCCTTCCTCGCCCTGCTGTGGTGGCTGCATGCACGGGCCGGCATCCGGCGGCGCACGGCCCTCATGCTCGCCTGGCTGCTGTCGGCGATCCCCTTCGCGCTGGTGCATCTGCCCACGTACGGGTGGGACCTGCTGCAATGCCTGTCCATCATCGGCACCGCCCGCTTGGTGCTGAGCCTGGCCTACCTGCTGTCGCGCAACCTGTGGGTCTCCACCGGCGCGCACGTGCTCAACGACTGGGCCCTGGTCGGCACCGCCCTGCTGCTGGGGCCGTTGTCCGGCTGACAGTGCGGCGGCACCGCCACGGCACAGGTCAACGCGATCGGACCCGTACGGGACGGTGAGGCGACCGGGGTCGGCGGTTCGTGGCTTGATGCTCAAGATGGCCACCCTCAGCGACATCGGCCACACCGGCGAGCTGCGCCACTGGGCCAACGCGCTGGGCGCGGATGTCACCGAGATGGAGCTGTCATCGCAGTTCCGCTGCAACGGCTCTGACGGGCATCTGGCCTGGCTGGGCCACACGCTCGGGATTCGCGAGACCGCCAACACGCGGCTGGACCCGGACGACTTCGACTTCCGCGTGGTCGACAGCCCCACCGAACTGCACCGGCTGATCGCCGAGAAGAACACGGCCAACAACAAGTCGCGCGTGGTCACCGGCTACTGCTGAGACTGGAAGAGCAAGCGCAACCCGGATGCCTACGACATCGTCATTCCCGAGCACGGCTACCAGCGCCAATGGAACCTCGGCACCGACGGCAGCCTGTGGATCGTCGCGCCCCACTCCATCGAGGAGGTCGGCTGCATCCACACCTGCCAGGGGCTGGAGCTGGACTACGTCGGCGTGATCATCGGCCCCGACCTCATCGCCCGCGAAGGCCAGCTCCGGACCGACCCGGCCGGCCGCTCGAAGATGGACCGCTCGATCCGCGGCTACAAGACGATGATGAAGATCGACCCGGACGGCACGCTGGAGCGCGTGGACCGGATCATCTGCAACACCTACCGGACATTGATGACCCGGGGGATGAAGGGGTGCTACGTGTACTGCACGGTTGAGGAGATGCGTGGCTATCTCCGAAGCGCAATTAGCTACGAGTGACTGGTTTCGGACAGGAGCGGGCCACGCCGTGCAAGTGGACTTGCGCGTTTGCTGCTCCGGGTCCGCGGTCCGCCAGGCGCCGGTTGGACAACGCGGCCCCTATGTCACGATAAATGCCTTTCCTAGATCGGCTGCGTCCTGAACTCTAAATGGCGCTAGTCGCTTCATCGGGCCCGGGCGCAGGTCGTCTGTGGCGATTCGTATCGGGGGTGGGCCTGCCCCGATGGAGATCCGGCCCATCCTCTAACTCGCAGTGGAGCTCTCGGTGCCAAACCATGTGGATTCGCGGAGCGCCGCGGCGCAGTCCGAACGAGTCATTTCGCTCGGTCCGGGGCTTCCCGCGATTCCTGAGCGGCTGCTCTTGGCGCATGCACGAGGCGAAGTCCTGTTCCTCGCGGGCGCCGGCATCTCCATGCCCGCGGGCCTGCCGAGCTTCGCGGAGCTGGTTAAGCAGGTCTACGCAAAGCTCGACGGCTCGGTATACCGCGTAATTGACGATGGAACCAAAGTTGACGATCAGCGTAACGCGGACCTCAATCACCAGCAGATTGCCGAGATCCTGCGATATAGAAGGCGCGATTTTGACGTCGTTCTCGGCATGCTCGAGCGGCGCATCGACGACAGGCCCAGTAGCGGCAGTCGCGTCCGCGCGGCGATCGCGGAGATCTTGCGTGACCCGCCGCGATCCCCTGCCCCGATCCATAAGGTCCTGATGCGACTGTCCGAGCGCGGCGGCGACTCGACGATCGTCACAACCAATTTCGATGTCCTGCTGCAGCAGGCCCTGGGTCGGCGGTCTCGGGTGGAAACATACGCCTTGGGCGCGATCCCGAGGCCCTCAAGGCGCCCGGACTTCAATGGCGTGCTCCATCTCCACGGCGTATTGGCACAAGACGCCCGACGCGCCTCTGAGTTCGTGGTCACCGACCAGGACTTCGGCGAGTACTACATGCGGCGCCGTGGCATCCCCGATTTCATCTACGACGCTGCGCGCCTGTTCCATCTGGTGCTGGTGGGCTACAGCGCTGACGACCCGCCAATGCGCTACCTCTTGAATGCGGTGGCGGCCGACGTCAACAGATTTAGTGATCTCAAAGATCGTTTTACATTCGTTGGGCAGGACCAGCTTAATCATGTGGAGCTGGAAGACTGGAAAGGACGAGGTATCGAGCCGATTCCCTATGACCGCACGGGTTCGCACGCGAAACTGCTGGCGCTACTGGAGCGATGGGCTGAGCTGTCTGCGATCAACGGCGACCCTAGGGTCGTCGAGAAGGAAGTTCGTCGGATCGTAAAACTGGCTCGCCCTGCCGCATCCGAGCCCGATCGGGATCTTTTCGATCACCTGTTCCGCCGAAGCAGCAACGTCGAGCGCGCACAGTTGGCTGCCGTCGCATCCAAAGCCAACGCGCACATCAGCTGGCTGGATGCAATCGCGACCATCCTGCGCGAGCCAGCGGGGTATCACGCATGACTCTCGCCTTCCGGCACCTTACGGCCCAGGACTGGGACGCGGTGCGTGTGCTTGTCCGCTTCCTGCAACGTCGCATGCAGGAACGCGAAACGTTGGAATGGGCGCTAGAAGCCACGCCACGAGACCTCGTTAAACGAGCAGCGATCCTGGAGCTGCTTTCGACGCTCGACGGTCGTGGCCTTTCCGAGCCTTGGCGCACGGCATGGCGGCTCGTCGAAGAGCGCTGGGAAGAGCAAGCGCAGGAGAGCGATGCGCAGGCGGTCTATCGCGTGAGGACGCGGGTCGCTTCCGGCGAGCGGACCGGCGCCCTGATCAGCTCCATCGTCGCTCACGTGATGCCGCGGCTCGAGATCGCTATGCGCGAGCCCCCCCCGGGGCGACGCAAGCCTAAGACGGCTGCAGATCTCCTGCGCGCTTCGTTGACGAGCGCTCGCCTCCATCCGGAAGACAGCTACGCGCTTGACCGTATCGATGAGCCGCACTTTCTTCTGGCGCTCGCACGCGAACTCGAGGGGGCGGTGGAGCACGGATTAGCGATGGCGCGCCGGCTCGGGTGGGAAGACGACGGACGCTACTGGCAGCTGGGAGACCTGCGCGCGGTTGCATACCAGCGGCAGGACAACGGCCACTTCGCTCGCGATGCCGACGAGTTTCATCGCGGGATCGCGCCGTCCGTCAAATTGCTCCACGCTGTAGTTTGCCGGCTGGCCGACGTATCGCCTCCACAGGCCGAACGCATCGTCCGCGGGTGGCGGGAGCACGGTGGCCCCATCCACCTTCGCTTGTGGGCGGCAATGGCCGCGGATGCGGCGTTGGTCAGCGGCGCCGAAGTCGCCGAAGTGCTTGAAGCCTTGAGCGATGAAGAGTTCTGGAACCTCGGGGCGTACCCCGAGGTCGCCGAGCTCCGTGCGGTCCGGTTTGCCGACCTGCCTGCCGATGCACGAGGGCGCATCGAGCAGCGAGTCATCAAGGGCGCCTCACGCCAGTTTTGGGCGAAGCGTACGCGCCGCGAGGCACTCGTTGAGCTGCGCACCTACTGGGCGAGTCGTGAGCTTCGCCGTATCGAGGTCGCGGGAGGCGCGCTTTCTGCAGAGGCGCAAGGCTGGCTGGACGCACAGCTGTCGTCGCACCCGGACCTCGTGGAGATGAACTCGGTGCGCCATGGCTTCTTGGGTGCGACGGTCGTGCGTCATGTTGTGTCCCATCCCGATGAGCGCTACGACGCCCTGACGGGCGTCGAACGCCTGGGGGCTCTCGAGACTGCGCTGGCCTCGCCTGAGCGCCACTGGGATGACGCCCCGGCGGAAGGGGCGACCGCATGGATCCAGACAGCAGGCAACGCCGAGCGTGTAATAGCCGAACTCGAGGCGGTCGACGACCTTTCGCCCTACCCCCTCATCTTCGAGCGGCTTGGCTGGGCGTTGTCGCGGCCATCGATTCAGGCCCCCGCGTGGGTCCCGGACGCCTCGCGACGCATGCTCGGTCTGGTGCTCGCTGCTCCTGTGGAGATGTTGGCAAACGCGATCGAAGGCATCTCGTACTGGCTTTCCGCATGGGCCGGCACCTTGGCCGACAAGACGGCCGTAGTAACGGCGTGGCACAAGCTTTGGCCTTTGGCCGTGTCCGCGACCAATGCTCGCCCGTCCGAGCCCGATGAAGACGAGCTGGAAGCCGCTGTCGTCGTCGTGTCCGATGCCGAGGAACCGCGCGACGTGGACACCCTGAATGACCCGGCCGGACGCCTGACGGGTGTGTTCTTGGAGCTTTGCCCGACTCATCCTGAGCCTGTATTCATCGCCAACAGCAGTCTGGCGCGGATGCGAAACATGATCGCCTCGGCACCCGGAAATGCGGGGCTCATCGGCCTGCACCGTCTCGTCGAGCAACTGCCCTACTTCCTAGCGGCCGACCCGGATTGGACGCAGGAACATCTCATCCGGCCTCTTCGCGCCGACGACGCACGTGCGCTGGTCCTGTGGCGCGCATTCGCCCGCCGCGCCCACTACGGTCCGGTCCTTGCGATCCTCGGCGATGACTTCCTCGAGCGCATTCAGGATCGCCGCCTTGGACGCGAGCGCCGCGACATCTTGCTGTCGAGCCTGATCATCGACGCGCTGTACGGATTGCTCGACGGCCGCCCCCCCGCCGTAGGGTTTGATCGCCTGCAGCAGGCAATTCGTGCGGTCGACGCTGAAGTTCGCGCCCGATCGACTCAAACGCTGCAACGATTTCTCGCCAGCGCTCCAGGTAACGAGCGCAACGGCGAGCGTCTGACGGCAGACATTGTGTTCGATCGGGCCATCGCGCCATTCCTTCGCCGCGGCTGGCCGCCCGAGCGATCCCTCGCCACGCGAGGCGTCAGCGCAGCGCTGGCAGACCTGCCCGCTTCAGCCGGGAATCGCATGCCGGAAGCAGTTGCTGCGATCGAACCCTTCCTTGTGCCGTTCGATTGTTGGTCCATGTCTGCGTATGGCTTCTGGGGAGACACGGCGGACGGGCGGCCTCAACTCGAAAGGATAGACGACGCTTCTAAGGCGACCGCACTCTTGCGGCTCCTGGACGCGACGGTGGGGACGGCCCCGGACAGCGTTATTCCGACGGATCTCGGCGACGCGCTAGAGCACATCAACCGACAGTCGCCCGCACTGAGCAGCACGGTCGCGTTTCGTCGCTTGGCGACGTTGGCCCGACGTCGTTGATTGATCGAACGTTCTCGACCAGCTGCGCGTACCGATCGGTTCAATCACTCCCATCGGTCCGGGCTGATCGCTGCGTGTCTGCCGACACGTCCGCTTTCGGCCAGAAGCGGACATCGACCCTTAAGACCAGAATTAAGCCGACCCGCGAAGCGGGTTCGGCTTGAATGAGTTATCAGACCTCAGTCTGTCGACGCCTGACTTGCAAGCTCTGACGCCGCGCGTAGGGTTTCGGCGTACCGCGGCTGAGACGGATGGACCATGTCCGCCTTGAAGCGCAACTGGCCAATGAAGCTTTCGAGTGTAGTGGCCGGATCGGAGTCAACGACAGCTAGGAAATGTTCTTGCGCCTCGCCTACAGCAGCCGCCACTTCCGACCGAACATCTTCCCCTCCCTCGGCTCGCACCGCGAGCTGACAAATTCTTGTGACGTATTGATCGACCAGGCCGTGTTCCGAGTTGCTCATATCTTGCTCCTGAGTTCTAACGCCTGAATTAAGCCGACCCGCGAAGCGGGTTCGGCTTGAATGAATTGTCAGCGCGCATCAATCCGACTCATTTCCATCCGCGCATGGCTTGAGTGCACCGGGAATGACAGGTTCGCTGCCGCCGTACATGAACTTGTACTTGCTGATGTGAGATCTACCAAAAACGTCGTTGTAGCGAATCTCCCCATACACATACACCGTTCCTTCATCTGTACCGACGAGATGGAGGTACGGCTCTTTAGCGATTGGCTTTGGCGCCTCATTCGTCATGCTGCGGTGCGCTCCCGGCCCAAGAGTGCTTTTAGACATGACGAAGTCCTCGGGTGGGTGAGGAAGTTCGCAACCCATGGGGTAGCAGGCTATCCATTGATGGATCCATATCTGTAAGTCATGGGCTGGTGTCTGGCCAGCGTTCCTAAACGTGATAGTGGACTTGGGTCTTCCGGGCTCGGGGAACTCGATGCGCGCCGTGTCGATGGAGATGTAAGCGCGAAGCTGTCTCTGCGCGGTGTCGCGCATGATGTCAGCCGTACTCTCCGCCGCTTTGGCTGCACTTGCAGCCACCTCTAATGAGCCGCGCATTAGCTTAAGTTGTCTTAGAAAGAGCCAAGCTTGCACGATTGCAACAAGCAAAAGTCCTCCCGTGAAGTACGTAACCCAGGCTTCAGACTCTGCGCCAGCTACTAGCGCATTTGGACCGACCGATACTTTTCCGGAGATCGCTGTAGCAGCCGGCGCTGTCACAGATTGGCCTCGGACCCTTGAGTCCGAACGCTTTTGAGTGGCTTCCCGTCCAGAGGTTGCAAATGCCACGCTTTGGAGCACGAGAATAATCAGCCAGTATTGAAGTCTCATGTGCGCGCTAACACCTGAATTAAGCCGAGCCGCGAAGCGGCTTCGGCTTGAATGAATTGTTACGTCTCACCTACGTTGCCAATAACGCAATTAGATAAGTTGCGAGAAAACCGTATGCCACAACGAGCGCAGCAAGCTTCAGCCAAAACATGCCGATGCCCGGCCAGTTGAGCTCGCGTGGCGGCTCGATGTCGGGGTTGCTATGGAAATTATGCTTAAGTTGCTTCTCTTTTCGGCGGCTATAGAAACCCCAGACCGCCGTGCTTAGAGCGTACTGCAACAGGTCAAATGCCAAAGTCGCACACAACAGCAGGAGTACGGCGACAAGTGGCTGCGGCAAGCCAATTGGCTGGCCTGACTGTGGTTGGTTAAAAACCCATACAACAGCTATGCCAGCAAACGCGATTTGTCGGGCAACAGCGCTCGCTCTGCCCGAATGGCTGTAGTAGCAGTCTCTCGCTTCAGAGCTTCATTTCTTCTTGTTGCTTCCACCGCCGGTGCTACGTGGGCCGCCGCTGTTGGTGGGCACGTTGCCTGCGTTAGGGCTCCTCGTGGTGCCTCCACTTTTTACGCCCCCGTAAGTCGTGCTACCGCTCTTAGTCCCACCACCGGACGAGCCACCACCCTTGTTGCCGCTACTGCTGCCACTGGAGCCGCCGGTTCCGCTTTTCTTGGTCATCGATGATTTCCCCTGTGAGACATAACTACCTAATTGGTGGATCTGGATCCGTTTATACATTCGTCACTTCGAGGGCATGGCACTCAGTGAGCCTTGTGCCATAACGCTCTTGTAGCCCATAGCGCCACCAGTGTGAATGAGCAATCCCGGACTGGAGGTAGATCTCGCAGCCCGCTCAATCTGACAAGGGATCTCGGGCCAAGTCCGCTTTGGGTCGGAAGCGGACTCTTGCGCACTGGGAAGCGTAATCACACCACACCCAAATCAGACTTTTCCTACATACATGGCGCGACACGCCACGCACACTCCGCCCCGCTCCAGCCGCCGGCCCTGCCGGCCACGCCGCACCCCGCGCCGCGGGGATGGCACTGGAGCGGCGCCGGTGGACTTGCAGGCACGCGACGCGGGCCGGCCCCGGCGCCTCACATGGAATGCAAGGGAGAGTGCAGTGAGCCAGAACATGATCAACCTGACCCTGACGGACGCGCAGCTGGAGGCGGTGGACCAGGCGTTGACGGACCTTGAAGCGCAGCTGGTGGATCTGATTGCGATGTCTGCCGAGCAGCGCCGCAAGCTGGCGCGCATGGGCGACAAGTCCGAGGCGTTCTGCAGGCAGACGCTCAGCGTGCTGTCGCAGAATCCGCAGGTGGTGCCGCCCAGCCTGAAGCTGGCCGAGGCGCAGGCCGACCTGGTGGCGCTGGACAAGCTTCGCCCGCGCCTGCAGCGGCTGCAGCGCCTGGCCGAGCGCGGCGCCGACAGCGAGACGGCACTAGGCAGCGACGTGATGCGCTGCGCGCTGGACGGCTATGCGCTGTTGAAGGTGGCCGGCCGCAACCAGGGGCTGGAAGGGCTGCGCAGGGAGTTGGGGACGCGGTTTGCGAAGGCGGCGCGCGGCGGGGAGGAGACGCCGGCCGCGGCGTAAGGGATGCGCGGCGGGCGGTGTGCCTGCCGGTGGTATGCGAAAGGCCGCCTTGGGGCGGCCTTTTTGTTGGGGGTGTGGGTGGG
>CAMPJI010000075.1 GCA_946886865.1 uncultured Lysobacterales bacterium
CGAGTTCGGCTTCGACTACCTGCGCGACAACATGGCGCTGTCGAAGGGCGACCGCCACCAGCGCGGCCTCAACTTCGCGATCGTCGACGAGGTCGACTCGATCCTGATCGACGAGGCGCGCACGCCGCTGATCATCTCCGGCCCGGCCGACGAGTCACCGGACCTGTACATCAAGGTCAATCGCATCGTCCCGTCGCTGATCCGCCAGGCGTCCGAGGATGGCGAGGGCGACTACTGGGTCGACGAGAAGCAGAAGCAGGTCCACCTCTCGGAAGCGGGCCAGGAGCACGCCGAGGCGCTGCTGCGCCAGGCCGGCATCCTGCACGGCGAGGACGACTCGCTGTACGGCGGCCAGAACCTCAGCGTCGTCCACCACCTCAACGCCGCCATGCGCGCGCATGCCATCTACCAGCGCGACGTCGATTACATCGTGCGCGACGGCGAGGTCGTGATCGTCGACGAGTTCACCGGCCGCACGCTGGCCGGGCGCCGCTGGTCCGACGGCCTGCACCAGGCGGTGGAGGCCAAGGAGGGCGTGCCGGTCCAGCGCGAGAACCAGACGCTGGCCTCGATCACCTTCCAGAACCTGTTCCGCATGTACGGCAAGCTGGCCGGCATGACCGGCACGGCCGACACCGAGGCCTTCGAATTCCAGAGCATCTACGGTCTGGAAGTGGTGGTGATCCCGACCCACCGCCCGATGCAGCGCAAGGACCACCCCGACCTCGTCTTCCTCAACCGCCCGGGCAAGTACCGCGCGGTGGTGAACGAGATCAAGGAGTGCCACGCCAAGGGCCAGCCGGTGCTGGTCGGTACCACCTCGATCGAGGTGTCCGAGCTGCTGGGCAGCCAGTTGAGCGAGGCCGGCATCCACCACGAAGTGCTCAACGCCAAGCAGCACGAGCGCGAGGCGACCATCGTCGCGCAGGCCGGCCGTCCGGGCGCCATCACCATCGCCACCAACATGGCCGGCCGCGGCACCGACATCGTGCTGGGCGGCTCGCTGGACGCCGAACTGGCCGACCTGGAGAAGGAGACCGGTGCGCCGGTCGACGACGCCACGCGAGCAAAGCTCAAGGCCGCCTGGCAGGAGCGCCACGACGCGGTCAAGGCCGCCGGCGGCCTCCACATCATCGGCACCGAGCGCCACGAATCGCGCCGCATCGACAACCAGTTGCGTGGCCGCGCCGGCCGTCAGGGCGACCCGGGTTCCAGCCGGTTCTACCTGTCGCTGGAAGACAACCTGATGCGCATCTTCGCGGCGGACTGGGTGCAGAAGGTCATGGCGCGCATGGGCCTGAAGGAAGACGACATCATCGAAAGCCCGCTGGTGACCAAGCAGATCGCCAACGCGCAGCGCAAGGTCGAGGCCCACAACTTCGACATCCGCAAGAACCTGCTGGACTTCGACGACGTCAACAACGACCAGCGCAAGGTCATCTACGGCCAGCGCGACGAGCTGCTGGAAGCCGAGTCGGTGCAGGACAACATCGACGGCATCCGCGAGGACGTGGTCTACGACATCGTCTACCGCCACGTGCCGATGAACTCGGTCGACGAACAGTGGGACCTGCCGGGTCTGGAAACGAGCCTGGCCGAGGAACTGGGCCTGCGCGTGGACCTGACCGGCCTGCTGCGCGAGCGCCAGGAGCTGGATGCCGAGGGCATTGCCGAGCATGTCGTCGAGCGCGTCAACGCGCATTTCAGCGAGCGCGAGTCGCAGCTCGGCGCCGAGACGATGCGGATGCTCGAAAAGCACATCATGCTCAACGTGGTCGACCAGAACTGGAAGGAGCACCTGGCGCGCATGGACTATCTGCGCCAGGGCATCCACCTGCGCGGCTACGCCCAGAAGCAGCCCAAGCAGGAGTACAAGAAGGAGGCGTTCGCGCTGTTCTCGGAGATGCTGGACAAGGTCAAGCGCGAGGTCGTCACGCTGCTGGCGCGCGTGCGCATCCGCACCGAGGAGGAAGTCGCCGCGCTGGAAGCCGCCGAACGCGCCCAGGCCCAGGCCCAGGCGCAGCAGATGCAGTTCCAGCACGCCGACGCCGGCGGCTACAGCGCCGACGAGGAAGCGGCCACCCCCGATTACCAGCACGGCGAGCGTGATGCCTTCGCCGGCGTGGGCCGCAACGATCCGTGCCCCTGTGGCAGCGGCAAGAAGTACAAGCATTGCCACGGACAGCTCGCCTGAGGCCGACACCTGCCAGCGCCTCCCCTCCAGGCAGGGGATGGCGCTGGGTAGCTGAGGTGCAGGGTATGCAGCGACCCGTTTTCAAGACCTGCGTTTCTTGATGCCCGAGACCTCCACTCCAGCCATCGAGGTCGTCGCCGGGGTCATCCGCGACGCGCGCGGGCGCGTGCTGTTGGCCCGTCGCACCGAGGGCCGCGACCTGGCGGGGTTGTGGGAATTCCCGGGTGGCAAGCGTGAACCCGGTGAGGGCGCGGAGGCTGCGCTGGCCCGGGAACTGCGCGAAGAGCTGGGCATCGAAGCCGATGTGGGCGCACGCCTGATCCGGGTGCCGCAGGCCTACCCGCACAAGCGGTTGCGGCTGGATGTGTATGCGGTCGACCGATGGAAAGGCCCGATGCGTGGGCTGGAAGGCCAAGCGCTGGCGTGGGTGCCGCAGCACAAGCTGGTGCAGTATCCGATGCCGCCGGCTGACCGCCCGGTCGTGGCCGCGATGGAGCAATCGCCGCTGTACCTGGTGACCCCGGCCCCGCTCGACGACGAGGCCTGGCTGGCGTCGCTGCAGGCCGCGCTCGATGCGGGCGTGTCACGGGTGCAGCTGCGGGCACCGGGGACCGATCCAGCGCGCTGGGCGGCACTGGTCACGCGGGCCGTCCGACAGTGCCGAGACGCAGGCGCAGAGGTGCTGGTCAACGGTGATGAGGAGCTGGCGGCCGCCAACAACGCCGGATTGCACTTGAGAGCGGCCCAGCTGGCCGCGCATGCGGGCCGCAGCCGGCCCGTGCCGGAGGGCGTCCCCTTGGCCGCGTCGTGCCATACGCTGGACGAGTTGCAGGCGGCCCAGTCACTGGGCTGCGACTTCGCCGTGGTCGGGACCCTCGCATCCACGCCCAGCCATCCGCACGGCGCTGAACTCGGCTGGGACGGCTTCGCGCGATTGCGTGACCACGTGTCGATGCCGCTCTACGCGATCGGCGGGCTCGGGCCGGATGATGTCGAGCAGGCGCGCCGCCACGGTGCGCAGGGCATCGCCGCCATTCGCGCGCTCTGGCCTGCCTGACGACTCACCCGTGCCGCCCGTCGCGACGCCGGTGACGCACCATGCCTCGCCGTCGGTCGCTGCACGGGCGGTGTCGGTCACAGATCAACCAGGCATTGCTGCATGGGGTGACGCGGGCCCGCTGAACGTGCATTGCGGCTTGCGTCGCACGGGGTGGTCACTACTTCGCCCCTGCGAGCTCCCGATACAGCCGGTCCAGCCGTGCCACCTCGCCGTCCAGCGCGTCCAGCGCCCCGTCATTGACGATGACATCGTCAGCGATGGCCAGGCGCGCCGGCCGCGGGGCCTGCGCCGCCAGCATCGATTCGGCCAGAGCGAGATCCACCCCGTCGCGTCGCATCAACCGCTCGATCTGCACGTGGACCGGCACGTCGACCACCAGGACGCGGTCGATCCAGGGGTAGGCGCTGCGCCCCCCGCCCTCGGTCAACAAGGGAATCGCGGCAATGGCATAGGGGCCGTCCGCGCGTTCGCACTGCTGCTGCAGCCTCGTACGTACGCGCGGGTGAATGATCGCCTCGAGCCGGTGGCGCGCGGCGGGGTCGTCGAACACGCGCCGCCGCATCGCGGCGCGGTCCAACTCGCCGCCGGGTGTGAGGGCGTCCATTCCAAAAGCCTCTGCCACCTCGGCCAGACCGGGCGAACCGGCCGCCACTGCTTCACGTGCCGCCAGGTCGGCGTCGGCCACCGCCACGCCCAATGCCTCGAACCGGCGGGTCACCTCGGACTTGCCCGAAGCCACGCCCCCGGTCACGCCGATGATGTAGTCGCTCATGCCGGAAAGGATGCCATGCGGTCAGCCGGCGATCGCAACTGAGATAGCAGGGGCGGCGTCACCCCGGAAGAAAACGAGGGCCGCGCGCTGCCCCTTACGTGGCGGGTTGCAGGCATGACGCGAGTCACGAAACGTGCGCCGCACCGGGCGCCAGCGTCGTCGCGACTCCGTCTCTCCCGCACGGGCAGCGAGGCATCGTGGCTGAAGCCGATCCTGCACGGAGTGCGGGGGGCGCGAGCGTTACGTCAGCCCGGCGTACCGCATGTAGCCGTCCACCAGTTGTTCGCCCCAGAAAAACGCGATCCAGCCGGCCACCGCGAGGTAGGGGCCAAACGGGATCGGCGTGGCCTTGTCACGGCCCTTCGCCGCCAACCAGATCGAGCCGATGATGGCGCCGACCAGCGACGACAGCAGGATGGTCGGAAGGATGCCGTTGAGGCCCACCCATGCACCGATCGCGGCGAGCAATTTGAAGTCGCCAAAGCCCATGCCTTCCTTGCCGGTGAGTTGCTTGAACAGCCACCACACCGTCCACAGGCTCAGGTAGCCCGCCATGGCGCCCAGTAGCGCGGCCTTGGGCTCCATGTATAGGTTGTCGGCGGCCGCAATCAGGCCCAGCCACATCAACGGCAAGGTCAGCTGGTCGGGCAGCAGCTGGGTGCGCAGGTCGATGCCCGACAGCGTGATCAGGAAACAGGTGAACAGGCACGCGCCAAAGCCCTGCCACCCGAACCCGAACCGCCACACGCACGCCACCAGCAGCACCGCGGTCAGCAACTCCACCAGCGGGTACTGGATGGAGATCGGTGTCTTGCAGGTGCGGCACTTGCCGCGCAGGGTGAGCCAGCTGAAAAGCGGGATGTTCTCGTACCAGCTCAGCTGGCGCTTGCAGGCGGGGCAGTGCGAGCGCTCCACCACGATGCCGGGTGGTGGCGGGTCGTAGGCATCGGGCTCGCCGAGCACCTCCCGGCTGTCGCGCTGCCACTGCCACTCGAGCCGGCGCGGCAACCGCAGGATCACCACATTGAGGAAGCTGCCCACCAGCAGCCCGAGGCCGGCCACCAGCGGAAAGCCGATGGCCGGGTTTTCGTCGAGGAATGCCATGCGTCGGTCGCGCCGTCCTTAGATGGTGGCAGCCAGCTTGAAGATCGGCAGGTACATGCCGACCACCATGCTGCCGACGATCACGCCCAGGATGATCATGATCAGCGGCTCCAGCAGGCTGGAGAGTGCATCCACCGCATTGTTGACCTCCTGCTCGTAGAACTCGGCGACCTTGTACAGCATCGTGTCGAGTGCGCCGGCCTCTTCGCCGATGGCCACCATCTGCGTGACCATGTGCGGGAAGATATTGACCTGCTTCATCGCCAGATTGACCTGGTAACCGACCGAAACATCGTCGCGGATTCGGCGCACCGCCTGTTCGTACACCACGTTGCCGGTGGCGCCTGCCACTGTGTCCAATGCTTCCACCAGTGGGACGCCGGCCTGGAAGGTCACCGCCAAGGTCCGCGCAAAGCGGGCAATGGCCGAGTTGTGCAGGATCTGTCCGACCACCGGCAGCTTGAGCATCATCCGGTCGATGAAGTGAGCGAACTTCACTGAGCGGTTCTTCGCCATCACAAATGCGACGCCCGCGCCAATTACCACCAGCAAGACGGCCCACCAGTAGGCGATCATGAAGTCACTGGCTGCCAGGATCATCAGGGTGAACGCAGGCAGCTCCGCGCCGAAGCTTTCAAACGTCTTCTCGAACTGCGGTACGACGAACACCAGCAGGATCGCGCTGACCAAAATGGCTACGGCCACGACGGTAGCCGGGTAATAGAGCGCCTTCTTGATCTTGCCCTTCAGCCCCTCGATGTTTTCCTTGTAGCTGGCGATGGTGTCCAGCACCGTCTCCAGCACACCTGCCGACTCGCCCGCCCTGACGAGATTGCGGTAGAGCTCATCGAACTGGACGGGGTGCTTGCTCAGCGCTTCATACATCGACGAGCCGCCCTCCAAATCCGCGCGGATCGTGTTGACCAGCTCCTTCATCTTCGGGTTCTTCTGGCCTCCCGAGATGATTTCCAAAGCGGTGACGATCGGTACGCCCGATTTCATCATCGTCGCGATCTGCCGGCTGAAAATCGCGATGTCCAGGGGCGTGATGCGCTTGGAGTTTGTGAAAAGGGGCTTCGGCTTGACCTTGACGATCTTCGGATTGATGCCCTGTTTGCGCAGTTCAGCGCGCAACATGTTGGCGTTCTTGGCAGGCTGCTCGCCCTTCATCGTGGTGCCGCGCTTGTCCACGCCCTCCCAGACGAACATCTGGAGCGGGCTCTGGCGGCGGGCCACGGGGGCGGCGGTCTTTGCAGCGGTACGGGTCGCGGACATGGCTTAGTCCTTGGTGACGCGGTTGATTTCAGCGAGGCTGGTAATGCCGTTCTTGACCTTCAGCAGCGCCGACTGGCGCAGGTCGCGCACGCCGGACTTCTGCGCGGCTTCTGCAATCTGCATGGCGTTGCCGCCGGCCAACACGATGGCCTGGATGTCGTCGGTCATCGGCATGACCTGGTAGATGCCGGTGCGGCCCTTGTAGCCCTCGGTGCAATCCGGGCAGCCCACGGCCTCATAAATGGTCAGGCCGGCGTCGATTTCGTCCTGGGTGAATCCCTCAGCCAGCAGCGCGTTGGCCGGCAGGTCAACCGGGCGCTTGCAGTCATGCAGCCGACGCGCGAGGCGCTGGGCTATTACCACCGTGACCGACGAGGTGATGTTGAACGGGGCCACGCCCATGTTCATGAGGCGCGCGATGGTCTGCGGCGCGTCATTGGTGTGCAGGGTGGACAGCACCATGTGGCCGGTCTGCGCGGCCTTGATGCCGATCTCGGCGGTTTCCAGGTCACGGATCTCGCCGACCATGATCACGTCCGGGTCCTGGCGCAGGAAGCTGCGCAGCGCGGCGGCGAAGGTCATGCCGCGTTTGACGTTCATCTGCACCTGGTTGATGCCCGGTACGCGGATTTCGACCGGGTCCTCGACGGTGGAAATGTTGCGGCTGTCGTCGTTGAGGATGTTCAGGGCGGTGTAGAGCGACACCGTCTTGCCCGAGCCCGTGGGACCGGTAACCAGCACCATACCGTAGGGCTTCTTCACCGAGCTGACGAAAATTTCCTGCTGGTCCGCTTCGTAGCCCAGCTTTTCGATGCCCAGCTTGGCGGCGCTGCCGTCCAGGATACGCAGCACCACCTTCTCGCCGAACAGCGTTGGCAGGGTGCTGACGCGGAAGTCGATCTGCTTGGTCTTGGACAGGTTGAGCTTGATGCGGCCGTCCTGCGGCACGCGCTTCTCGGCGATGTCCAGTTGCGCCATCACCTTCAGTCGCGCGGCGATGCGCGCCTGCAACTTGACCGGCACCTTGGCGACCTGCTTGAGCAGGCCGTCGATGCGCAGTCGCACGCGGTATTCGGTCTCGTACGGCTCGAAGTGGATGTCGGAGGCGCCGCGGCGGATCGCGTCCACCAGCACCTTGTTGACGAACTTCACGACCGGCGTGTCGTCGCCCTTGGCATCCACGCCGGTGTCGCCGGCCAGCTCCTCGTCGCCGCCGCCGACCTCGAGGTTCTCCATGCCCTCGTCGTCGTCGCCGTCGGCCAGTGCGTCGCTGGTCTCCAGCATTTTGTCGATGCCGCGGCGGATCGAATCCTCGTCGACGAGGATCGCCTCCACCACGAGGTTGGTCTGGAACTTGATCTCGTCCAGCGCCCGGCTGTTGGTCGGGTCGGCCACGCCCACGAACAGGCGATTGCCGCGCTTGAACAGCGGGAGGGCGCAATGCTTGCGCAGCAACTCCTCATTGACCAGCTTCACGGCCGCGTGGCTGGGGTCCAAGGCCGCGGCGTCGAAGATGGGCACCCCGAACTCTACGGAGTTGGCGGCGGCCATAGCCGGCGAAGCAACGAGCTTCTTCTCTGTCAGGTAGGCGGCGATCGGCTTACGCTCGGCGCTCGCAGCGGCCATGGCCTCGCGTGCCGCGCCTTCCTCCAACGCCCCGTCCATGACCAGACGCCGGGCAATGCCGGTGATCCCCACCAGGTTGGCGGTCGCGACGGTGTTCATGGTGTCCCCAGTATTTCCCCGGGCCGACTTTAGCGCAATTGGCCGTCAGCGTGACCGTGCGTGACGCACGCTTCCCGTTACCTCCCTCAGGCAGCTTGCGGACCGTGGTTGTCCGTCAGCGGCAATTGGCTGGGATCTGGGCATCGGGGACGCCGGCCGTTTCCGTACAAGTCCACGCAATGCGGCCTGGGGCGTTGTCCGGTTCCAATTGGAATACCGCAAGCGTGTCGGCTCCCGTACCAACTGTCTCGGCGGTAATCACGCCATCGTCGTCAATCGTGATTGCGCCGCAGTACTTACTGCCGTCGAATCGAAAGCCGGTGTCATCGGCAGTCCATGCGGTCATCGAGTGGCTGGTTTCACCGATTGCCGCTTTGGCCCCCGCGATGAGATTGAGGCACTCGCTATTCTTGGCCCTGATGGAATAATTCTGATAGGCCGGCAGTGCAATGGCAATCAAGATGCCGAGAATCGCAATGACGATCATCAGCTCAATTAGTGTGAAGCCCTTCGTCTGCTCGCATCTGTTCATTTGCGCCGCCCCCTACGGCTGGCAAAGAACTAAAGAAGGGAGGCTAACTAGCAGAAGCCCCGGCGAACCGGGGCTTCTGAAGACCGGAAAAGTCCTAAGCCATTAGCTACGGCATTCGGCCGGAATCTGCGAGTCATTAGCCTGGCCCGAAGCGGTGCAGGCCCACTCAATCCGACCCGCATTGTCGTCGTTAGGGGTCAGCAGGAACGCAACGGCGCCGCCGCCGTTGTCATTGGTCGTGGCAGTGATCGCACCGCCAGCAGCAATTGCGACGGTCGCACAGTAGTCGGAGCCACCAAAGGAATAGCCGGTATTGGTGGTCGTAACGTCGTCGAGATCTCCCTCCGACTGAGCGGTCTCAGCGACAGCCAGCTTGGCGGCAGCCGCGACGTTCAGGCACTCGGAGTTCTTGGTGCGGATCGAGTAGTCCTGGTATGCCGGCAGGGCGATGGCGATCAGGATGCCGAGGATCGCGATCACGATCATCAGTTCGATCAGGGTGAAGCCTTTCTGGTTCTTCATCATGGTGTTTCCCCTAGGAGTGGTTTGGAACTTCACGTGCCTGCAGGGCCGGCGGTTCCGGTCCTTCGGCTTGCCGTGCGTGCTGCACGTGCCGAGTAAGAATACGCATAAGCCGTGCCAAGTGTTCAGCGGCGGTTGTCGCTGCCCCGAACTGAAAGGCGTGTCACGGTTTTGGCGCGCGCGACTGCCAGCGGATTGACGCGATGGGGCAGTCATGGGGTGCGATGTGACGCTGGAGGTCAGTTTCTCGAAGACCTGCCAGTGTGGGCTGCGCCAAGTGCGGCCGGGCACGACTGTCAGTTGTAGTCGCGCCCCAGCGTCGAGTCGGGTCATTCGGCGCCCACGTTGGCAGGAATGGAGATGTGACCCGCCATTGCCGGGGCCGACTGCTGATCGTTCGATATCGAGTCCGGTCAGGCGCAGCGCACAAGGAACGTGCCCAGCACCGGCGAGGTCCCGGGGCGCGTCGCGCGTAGCCGGGGCCCCGTTTCGCTCTGTCTGAACCGTTGCAAGCCCCATTTCCTTTGGGCCTCTCGGCGCCGCCGGTCGTCGCTCAGACAGCAAGCCAGTGGCTCGCAAGCGGCTCTCCGCAACCCTGCAAGCAGAGCTGAGGCGCGTCGGCCTCAGTCGATGCCCAGCTTCTTGAGCTTGTAGCGCAGCGCCCGGAAGGTGATGCCCAGGGCGGCGGCGGTGCGGGTCTTGTTGTAGCGGTTTTCCTGCAGCGCGTGCTGGATGGCGGCGCGCTCGATCTCTTCGATGTAGGACGGCAGGCCGCTGGTGGCGGTATCGCGCGGGTCGAGGGTGCGCGGGTCCACGCCGGCCGGACCGCCCGGGGTGCCGGTTCCCGCGGCGCTCGCGCCCGCGGCGGGGCCGGGCTGGGGCAGGCGCAGGTCCTGGGCGTTCAGGCAGTCGCCTTCGGCCAGTGCCAGGGCGCGTTCGAGGATGTTCTCCAGCTCGCGCACGTTGCCGGGGAACGGGTAGCCGCGCAGGGCGTCGATCGCGTCGTCGCACAGGGTCGGGATGGGACGGCCCTGGTGCGTGGCCAGGCGCTCCAGGATGCGGGCCGACAGGCCCGGCAGGTCCTGCAGGCGCTCGCGCAGCGGCGGCACGCGCAGCTCGATGACGTTGATGCGGTAGTACAGGTCCTGGCGGAAGCGGCCGTCGGCCACCAGTTGCGACAGGTCCTTGTGGGTCGCCGACAGGATGCGGACGTCGACGTTGACCTCGGTGTTGGCGCCGACCGCACGGATGGATTTCTCCTGGATCGCGCGCAGCAGCTTGACCTGCATGGGCAGCGGCAGCTCGGCGACCTCATCCAGGAACAGCGTGCCGCCGTCGGCGGCCTGGAACAGGCCGGGCTTGTCGACGTGCGCACCGGTGAAGCTGCCCTTCTTGTGGCCGAAGAATTCGCTTTCCATCAGCTCGGCCGGGATGGCGCCGCAGTTGACCGGCACGAACGGCCCGGTGGCGCGGCCGCCCTCGGCGTGGATGGTGCGCGCGACCAGCTCCTTGCCCACGCCCGACTCGCCGGCGATGTAGACCGGGGCCTGGCTGCGGGAAACCTTGGCGATGGTGCTGCGCAGTTCGGCCATGGCCGGGGATTCGCCGTACAGCCGCGCGGCCACGGCGTCGGCGTCGTTGCGCTGGGTCTCGCCCAGGTCGAGCGCATGGCGGACCAGGTCGCGCAGGACGGTCAAGTCGACGGGCTTGGCGACGAAGTCGAACGCGCCAGCCTTCAGCGCCTCCACCGCGGCTTCGACATTGCCGAAGGCGGTGATCATCGCGACCGGGGTATTGGGGTGCTTCTGGCTGATCTCCGACACGATTTCCAGGCCGGACCCGTCCGGCAGGCGCATGTCGGTCAGGCACAGGTCGTAGCGGTTGCGCGCCAGTTGCGCGCGCGCTTCGCCGACGCTGGAGGCCGTGTCGCAGCGCAGGCCCATGCGGCCCAACGTCATGACGAGCAGTTCGCGGATATCGCGTTCGTCGTCCACCACCAATGCGCTGCGGGTTTCGGCCATCCGTTCCTCCGGCCGACACGATAGCGGAAGCGCCCTGTCCGGTCCAAGGCGCGATGGTAGGGGATTGGAGCCGCCTTGCGTTACCGGGGGGGTGTGCGGTGGCGGCCCGCGTCGGCGGCCTGG